>WFPF01000111.1 GCA_015487695.1 Chitinophagales bacterium | reverse complement strand
CCTCGGGACTACTCAACATGACAGCTTTTGTAGATCCCGACAAAACACTGCCCTGACCGGGCAGCGCGAGCGTCAGGTTTGAATGAAATGAACATCGGGACGACAAGCTCAGAGTGACAGCACCGGTGCGGCTGTTTATAAAGGCCTTGCGTTTCGTAAGCCGGAGAGGGTCTGTCAGGCTTTTTGTTCGGCCACATCATCCACAAAAATGACAAGCACTGCCGCCAGCACCATGCTGCCCCCGCCCAGTACCAATGCCATGACGGCATCGTTGCCGAGCAGATTGCGCATAAAAAATCCGAGCAGACTGGCCGCCACGATTTGCGGGATCACGATGAAGAAATTGAAAATGCCCATATAGAGTCCCATCTTTTTGGCCGGCAAGGCTCCCGAAAGGATGGCATAGGGCATCGAGAGAATGGCGGCCCACGCGATGCCCACCCCGACCATCGGCAGCAAGAGCAAATTGGGGGTATGGATAAAGAGAATGGAGATAAGCCCGATGCCGCCCAGGCCGAGGCAAAGGGCATGCACACCTTTGCGGCCGATATAGCGCGCCATAAAAGGCAGGAAAAAGGCAATCATGGCGGCAAAAAGATTGTAAGCGGCAAAAAGGATTCCCACCCAGTTGGCCCCGGTATTGTACTCTTTCTGAACATATTTCAGGCGATCGACAAGGAGCAGTCGCTCCCACTCTTCTTCGGCTATCTGCAAAGTGCCGGGATGATTGAGAATAAAAGTATGGAGGGTTTCATAGCTCACACTCCTTCCGGGAACATGGGCGGCCATCCCGGCCCGCAAGGCACGAATTTCCTCTCTGGCAGCCTTGCCGCTTTCGTCTTCCGGCAGTCCGTCACTCAGCTTTCCCAGATCATCCAGCAGTTCTTCTTCACTAAGCAAACGCCCATCGAGGAAGTAATTGACAAAGCGGCTGTCGATGCGCGGACTCTTGCCGGCCGCAAATTTCTTCTCGTAGCGTTCAAATTCAGCCTCGATGCTTGCATCCCGGCTGCCTTCCCTGCTGATTTCGCGGTACAGCTCATGCAGTGCCTGCACTTCGTCCCGGCTGAGATGCATATCATAGGCCTGTCCCGTGATGCCGGCTGTAGAATAGATCCACATGGCAAAGAGGGCAAACCAGCTGAAAAACTGAACCACCGCCAGCTGCCTCATGGTCTTGGGCATGTTGTAGAGGTCTTCCATCACCGTGACAAAACCCGAATTTTCTCGTCCGCTCTTCCGGTATGCCGAGGCCATCAGCTGAACCAGTCCGAAAAAAGCAATGCCCCCGCTGAGGATGTAGAGGTCCCGCTCGAGATCGAGATAGCGAAAAAGAGCGGTTAGCAGCAGCCCGGCAAGCATCCAGCCGGTGCCGAGGGTGCCCAGTTTGTGTTCTTTGCGCTCGGCCGACAGGGCTTTGCGCAGCTCTTCGGGAGAGTATTCTTTGCGTGCTTTCTCGAAGGCTTCCATTTCCTCGGGCGAATATTCTTTGGAGGTAATGACGGTATAGAGCACCGAGAGAAAGAAGACTCCGGCCCCGAGATAGAAGGACCATTTCACCGAATCGGGTATCACCCCGGCCGCTGCCGTATTGCTGATACCCGCCCAGTTGGTGAGCATATAAGGCAGGGCCGATGCGATGACAGCGCCTGTTCCGATAAAGAAGCTCTGCATGGCAAAGCCGGCCGTACGCTGCTCATCGGGAAGCAAATCCCCGACAAAAGCACGAAAAGGCTCCATGGAAATATTGATGGAAGCATCCATGATCCAGAGCATGCCGGCAGCCACCCACAGCTCCCAGGAGTTTGGCATGATGATAAGGGCAATGGAAGCCAGCAGGGCGCCTGCCAGGAAGAAAGGCCTCCTCCGCCCGAGTTTTGTCCAGGTGCGATCCGAAAAATAGCCGATGATGGGCTGCACGAGCAATCCGGTGATGGGGGCCGCCACCCAAAGGATGGGAATATCGTCAATGGAGGCACCCAGGGTCTCGAATATGCGGCTCACATTGGCATTCTGCAGGGCAAAGCCGAATTGAATACCAAAGAAACCGAAACTCATGTTCCAAATCTGCCAGAAACTTAATCGTGGTTTTGCTTTCATCCTGCTCCGTTTAAGCACCTAAAATAAGTTTTTTTATGCCGCTGCCGCTGCTGCCTGCCTGTGGAAGCCTATCTCGAAGTGCGAATAAAGATGCGTCCGCTACCCGGGTTGTAGTTGGCCTGCTTTGCACCTTTTTTCAGCTTCTTCCCCGGGCGGGGCACCCAATATTCCGTTCCGTCAAAGACAATTTTCTCGGGAGCTTCTCTCACACCGTGAAAAGAGAGCATAAATCTCCTTTCCTCCGGTCGTCCCTCAAAGTTGCCGCCCCCTCTCGAACTGCTGATCTCCCAACTCTCCTGTCCCTGATGTACCCGAATGGTGAGCAACTCATACGCTCCTTTTTTATAGGCGTCCTTGCTTTTTCCGTCATCATCGTACATCACATAGCTGTAGGTACTGTCGGCCTCGCCCGGGTAGAAACGGATTTCGAGGGTTTCGCTGCGGTAGTCATCCATGCTGTTCACGGGCAGGGCCATGGGCAGAATGCTGCCCGCCCTCACATAAATCGGCATATCGTAGATATAGACCGGCACATCGACCCAGCGGCCGCCTTCGATGCGTTCATCCGTGTGAAAATTGATCCAGGTGCCTTTGGGCAGATAGATGCTTCGTATTCCCTGCCCCGAATCAACGACCGGTGCCACCAATATCTGCTCGCCCCAGAGATAGGTATCGTTGATATCATAAAGCGCCTCATTGTCCGGTTCATCAAAAAAGAGCGGTCGCATCAGCGGAAGGCCTTTGCTTTCGGCTTCCCGGGCCAAAGTATAGTTGTAGGGCAGAAAGCGATATCGAAGGTTAATATATTTTCTGGTGATTTGTTTTGTCTCTTCGCTGAAGAAAACGGGCTCGGAAGGAATGCCCGAACCATGGGGCCGGTAGATGGGGTTGAAGGTCCCCATCTGCATCCAGCGCGTATACAGTTCCTCGTCTTTGCGGCCCATGGCAAATCCTCCGAGATCGGAGTGCATATAGGGAATGCCGCACATGGCCATGCCGAGCATCACCGGCAGCTGGGCCTTCAGCCCGCTCCAGCTGCGGCTCACATCCCCGCTCCAGGGGAAAACCGCATAGCGCTGCGAGCCGGCAAAACCCGAGCGGTTGAGGTGAAAAAGACGCTCATCCGGATAGTTCTCCGCATATTTTTCGAACAGCATTTTGCTCCACCAGTGGCCATAGAGATTGTGCACTTCATCGGCCGTGCCATTGACGTGGCGAACTTCCGAAGGGTGCTTCTCGGGCTCCCCCAGGTCGCCCCACCAGCCGGCCACACCCAGTTTTTTCTGTTTCTCATACTGCTTCCAGAACCATTCCTGCGCTTCGGGTTTGAATATGTCAAGCAAACCCGTGGGGCCAAACCAGAAATCCTCAATCACGTACGGGTCACCATGCGCATCGCTCGCCAGCAGCCCTTTCGCAGCGCAGTAGGAAAAATTTTTCGACTCCTTCATGATAAAAGGCTCCATGATCAGCACGGTTTTGACGCCCTCCTTCCGGAAGCCGGCTATCATGGCGGCCGGATCGGGCCAGGCCTCGCGGTCCCATTCGAAGTTGCCCATGTAAAAACTATCGTGAACACCCTTTCCAAACCAATAGAGGTCAATCACAATGGCATCGAGTGGAAAGTACAACTGCTTCATGGTATCGATCATATGCCGGGCTTCCTTCGCGCTTTTGTAGCCAAAACGGCTCAGGAAGTTGCCGAAAGCCCAGCGGGGAGGCAGGGGCTGCGTGCCCGTCAGGCGGCTGTACGACTCCATGACCTGCGGCCAGCGCTCGCCCGCTATCACGTAGTAGCTCAGCTCTCCGCCTATAAATCCCCACTCCATGCGGCTGCTGTCGCTTTTGCCGATATCCAGATAGCCTTTTTGCGGATTGTCTACGAAAAGCCCGTAGAGCCGGCTCGACTGCACGTAGGGAATGCTGAAGTTGAGATCGGGGCTGCCCATGCCATAGCCGTAGTGCGGTTCGTTGTACAAGTTCAGCCGCTCTCCTCTGCGGTTCATGGGAAGGGCACGAAACCCGGCCCCCATGATTTTCTCTCCGGCTTGCAGGCCAAAGCGCAGTCCGATATTTCCGTCCTTCTCAAAATAGGGGGAGTCGGTTTCGGTCAGCAGCCGCCCATCGTAGAAATAGCGAAGGCCCAGATGCTCCTTTTCCAGCTCCAGTTTAAACTTGCCCCAACGGAGGGTCAGCTTGTCGGCAGCCTCATGGAGTTTTACTTTCAGCGAAGCGGCTTCTCCGATCACGGCATTGGACAACTGCCGTGCCTCGCTGCCCGCAGGCCTAAAGGTGCATTTTACCATCATGGCCGTGAAGGGCATGATATCAAGAACTCCCGCACTGCATTCGACTTTCAGGTTTTGCCCATCGAATGAATGGGACTGGTATGCAAACTGCGCTGACGACAGATGCATGGCAAAAACGGCAAAACAGAAAAAGAGATATCGCATGTTGAATCTTTTAATTGGACCAGTTTATCAATATTTCTTCCCTCCGGGCTTCTATCTCAAAGTGCGGCAGGTCTTCAATTACCTTGCTCATATCCCCGACCGGAGTCCACGGATCGAAAGCGGAAATAGGCTGCACAAATCGATGGGCCTTGCTTTTCACTTCGGTCATCTCTCCATTCACCCGGAGCTGCAGTTCCTTCCCAAATCCGTGCAGGTAAATCCGTATGCGATCGAAGAACGGTGCATAGTCACCGGTCACCTCTTCGAGCACGATGCGCTTCGTATCCGGATCGAAATGTATCGTTCTTTTATAAAAATGTCCCTTTTCATACTCGTAGGAACTTCCGTCATCCTCGTAGTACTCGAAGCTGTTGGCCCCGGGTCCCGCATAAATGTGCAGAAAGAGCACCGGCTCGGGTTTTTCGCGTGTTGACTGCACTTTCGATTGCATGGGAATGATCGCGCCACCTTTCACAAAAATGGGCAGTTCTTCCATGGGTGCTTTCAGCAGAATTTCGCGGTCGCCCTCCCATTGCTCATCGCGGAAAAAGCCATACCATCTGCCGGAAGGAAGAAAGACTTCGGCAATTTCATCCTTGCTTCGCACGGGGGCTATCAGGAAAGCCGGCCCGAAGAAATATTGGTTTTGATAGGGATCAAGATAAATGCGCTCGTCTCCGGGGTAGTCGATGGCCAGGCTGCGTTGCACGGGCATGCCATCCACCACGGCTTCGTAAAACACCGAGTAGATATAGGGCAGCAGCATATAGCGCAGGTTCAGGTAATTGCGGGCTATTTCTTCCACTTCCTCCCCGAATGTCCAAGGCTCGGCATCGCGGGAGTTGATCATGCTGTGCCCGCGGTAGAAAGGAGAAAATGCGCCCAGGGCAATCCAGCGGGCATAGAGCTCGCGGCTCGCCTCTCCGGCAAAACCGCCCACATCATATCCGGCATACGGAATGCCGCTGAGGCCCATGCTGTTGATCATCCGGATGCCTGCCAGCATGTGTTCATCGCTTGCCACATTGTCGCCCGTCCAGATGGCAGCATATCGCTGAATGCCCGCAAATCCGGCCCGGCTCAAAACGAAGGGCCGTTTGTTCTTCAGCCGCTTTCTGACGCCTTCGAAGGTGCTCCTCGCCATCTGCATGCCATAGATATTGTGGGCTTTGCGATGGGTAGCGCGCTGACCTTCAAAATTAAACTCAACCAGATCGGGAATTTTGTTGCCCCAGGTGGCGGGCTCATTCATATCGTTCCAGAAACCCTCAATGCCATGCTTCAGATACGCTTCGTAGCACTCGCCCCACCACTGGCGCACTTCCTCGCGGGTAAAATCGGGAAAATGGCACCATCCGGGCCAGACCTCGCCCTCGTAGTAACTGCCATCGGGATATTTTGCAAATACATCCTTTTTCACTCCTTCGTCATAGACCGGATAACCCGGCTCGGCTTTGACCCCCGGGTCGACAATCACCACGGTTTCAAAATCCATCGCCTTCAGTTCCCTGACCATGGCGCCCGGATCGGGAAAGCGCCCGGGATGAAAGGTGAAAACCTTGTATGCATCCATATAGTGGATATCGAGATAGATGACATCGGCCGGTATTTTTTTCTCGCGAAAAGTACGCGCCACATTGATCACCTCCGAGTCGGGGTAATAACTGTAGCGGCATTGCTGATAGCCCAGGCACCACTTCGGAGGCAGCGGTGTGCGGCCCGTGAGCCATGAATAGCCGCGAATAATGCCCCGGATATCCCGATCGTGAATGAAATAATAATCCATATTCGGGCCTTCGCTCCCGAAAGAAGAAAATCTGCGCTGGGAAGCTCCGAAATTGAAAACGCTTTTGTAGGTATTGTCAAAATAAATGCCATAGGCTCCCTGATCGTGAATTCCCATATAAAAAGGGATGGATACGTAAAGCGGATCTCCGTCAACGGGATAGGCAAAATAGTCGAAATTCCAGTTGGTATAGGCCTTGCCGCGTTTGTCGAGGGCTCCGGTTTTTTCGCCCAAGCCAACGAAGCGCTCACCGGGCAGAAGGGTTTTGTAGCAGGTGCTCTCCTCGCCAATCCACGAAGTGCCGAAGGCCGGGTCATCCTGATTGAGCAGCTTCCCTTCCGGAGTTTCAAAACGCATGCGGACCGGAAACTTATCAATCTTCAGGCAGAGACTTTCGGTTTGAAGGGTGAGCTGCGACTCGCGGTCGGTCAGTTCAAACGGGATGGAGCCCCCCTCGCGGATGACGGTGTAGGGATTGTCTTCATAGTCGAAGCCTTTTTTGCAAATGCGGATGCGGATAATGCCCGGAGAATAAGGAATGATACGGATTTCGGCATTCTCGGCCTCGATTATGAGACCCTGCTCCTGGCGCTCCCAGGCCTTGAGCCGGCCCACGCTTTCGTTGAAATGATCGTTGTAATTGGCAAGACTCATGCAATGCAGGTTTACCGGTCAATAAAGCAGCGGAAATTACAAATATTTAATGAGGGGAGGAACCGGAAGGACGGCTCATTTTCCCGCTCCGCTTGCCAACAGGAGAGCTCCCGTACGAAAAATAAAAGAAGAGGAATTCTTTATTACTTTGCAGCCGATGAAAATGGAGCGCGTCAGAAAACTGCTTTTTAACCTGGGAATGCTTCTGGTCATTTCCGGTCTGCCGCTCTCGCGGGCCATGATGTCCATCGGCATGGGATTGATTTTTCTCCAGGCCCTCCTTCATCCCCAGCCACTGATCTGCCTGCGTGCTTTTTTGCGAAACAAGAGTTTTCTCTTTCCCACGCTCGTATTTTTTATTTTTCTTATCAGCGGGCTCTGGTCGGATAACATCAGCTATTTTATTGAAAAAATGCAGGTGAAATTGCCTTTCCTCCTGCTTCCCTATGCTTTTTTCACGGCTCCGCAAATGACCAAACGCAAGATTCACTCCTTCCTGGCTTTTTTCGTGGTTTTGATTTCCCTTCTCTCCATGTATGCCCTCTTCAACTATGCCCTGCATTATCAGGAGCTGACGGCCCGATATCTGGAAGCAAAAACCCTTAAGGTGCCCTTCAATCACATCCGCTTCAGCCTGATGCTTTCATTCTCGGCCCTTATTTCATTCTATCTCTACCGCGAGAAGGTAAGTCTCTTTGTCAAATGGGAACCCCGCTTTTACCTTGCGGTTTCGCTTTTTCTATTCGTCTTTCTTCACATTCTTTCGGTGCGAAGCGGAATTCTCAGCTTTTATCTGGGGGCTGCCTGGATGCTTATTCTTTTCATAAAGCAAAGCCGGAACCGGAAAAAAGCCTCCCTTCTGCTCCTTCTTCTGCTGGGCATCCCGGTACTGGCCTATTTCAGCGTTCCCACCTTTCACAATAAAATAGAGTATATGCGTCACGACCTGCTGCAATATCAGTCGGGTGACGACATCAGCAATTTCAGCGACAGCCGCAGGCTGACCTCCTGGAAAGCGGGCATAGCTGTTGGCAACCGCTCGCCACTGACCGGTGCCGGATACGGAGACTTTAAAGATGAGGTCTATCGTTACTATGCCGGGCACCTGCCCGAATACAACCCGAACAGATACATCATTCCCCACAATCAGCTGATCCTGACTTATTCGGCAACCGGCCTCATCGGCCTGATTCTTTTTGTCGTTTTTCTTCTCTATCCCGTATTCCACAAAAGGGCTTATCGCTTCTATCCCTTTGCGCTGATCAATATCATTATTTGGTCATCTTTCATGGTGGAATCCACGCTCGAGATACAGATCGGCACGGCTTTTTTCCTGCTTTTCTTCCTGCTCACGCTTAAAGCGCGGCAATCGGAATACCCCTGAGCTTAACGTTTTTTATCATGAATGAGTCCGATTTTCCTCACCCAACTCGGAGCCAAAGCTTATTTTTGGTGAGAATTTTCAAAAAATCCATCTATATGAAAAGATTTGCATTCATGATCTTTTTATCCTTGCTGGGGCTGAGCAGCCTGAAGGCACAGGAGAGAAAGATTGAATTTGAGGAATATGACCTGCCCAACGGCCTGCATGTCATTTTACACGAAGACCACTCGACCCCGATTGTGGCCGTAGCGGTCATGTATCATGTCGGCTCGAAAAACGAAGATCCGGAACGAACCGGTTTTGCCCACTTCTTTGAGCATCTGATGTTTGAGGGAAGTGAGAACATCGGCCGGGGCGATTACATGAAGATCGTACAAAATGCAGGTGGCCAGCTCAACGCCAATACCACCCAGGACCGAACCTATTATTATGAAATACTGCCCTCCAATCAATTGGAGCTGGCATTGTGGCTCGAATCCGAAAGGATGCTCCATGCCAAAGTCGATACCACCGGTGTCGAGACTCAGCGCGAGGTAGTGAAAGAAGAGCGCAGACAACGCATCGACAACCAGCCCTATGGCAGTTTTACGATGGAAGCCTTCAAGCGGGCATTCTCCGTTCATCCCTACCACTGGCCCGTCATCGGTTCCATGGATCACCTCAATGCCGCACAAATCAATGAATTCATTGATTTTTACAAGACATTTTATGTCCCGAACAATGCCACACTGGTCGTAGCCGGTGACATCGACCCCGAAGCAGCGAAGAAGATGATCAGCGACTATTTTGCGGACATTCCGAAAAGCGGGAAGCGCATCCCCCGGCCCGATGTCAAGCCGGTGGCACTCAACGGCCCTGTGATCGACACGGTGTATGACAATATTCAGCTGCCCGCTCTTTTTGACAGCTACCGCATTCCGGGAAGAAATACGGACGACTACTATGCGATGAGCATGCTGACCCAGCTGCTCAGCGGAGGAGAAAGTGCCCGCCTGAACAAGGTCCTTGTCGATCAAAAACAAATGGCGCTGGCCATCGGAGCTTTTCCTTACGCCCTCGAAGATGCCGGCCTCTTTATCATCTTCGGCATTCCCAATGCCGGCATTGATATCGACAGCCTGCAAATGGCCGTGGACACGGAAATCGAACGGGTGAAAAACGAAGCCATTCCGGAAAAAGAATTTCAAAAACTCCGCAACCAGATCAAAGCGGAATTTGTGACGGACAACAGCACAATGGCCGGAATTGCAAGCAGTCTGGCTACCTACAACGTACTGCTCGGAAATACAGACCTCATCAATACGGAAGTAGAACGGTATATGCGTGTCACGCCCGAAGATATTCAACGGGTAGCCCGCGAATATCTTTCACCGGCCAACCTTGTGCGCCTCTATTACCTTCCGAAACAAAGCCAGTAAGATAATCATGAAAAGAGTTTCAAATATGAAAAAGATATTGTTGTTAATATTGAGCCTGGCCCTCTTTCAGGTGGCGCAGTCGCAGATCGACCGCAGCAAAATGCCCGAACCCGGCCCGGCACCGAAAATTGAAATCGGAGACTACCAGTCTTTTACCCTGAAAAACGGAATTCGCGTTTTTGTGGTAGAAAACCACAAATTGCCCAGGGTCACATTCAACCTCATCCTCGACCGCGGCCCCATACTGGAAGGCGAAAAGGCCGGTTACGTTTCGCTGGCCGGCAGCATGCTGCGCGAAGGAACCACCCATCGTAGCAAAGAAGAACTGGATGAAGAAATCGACTTCATTGGCGGGCAATTGTCCACTTCTTCCACTTCGGTCTATGCCTCCTCACTGAGCGATTACAGCGAAAAAATGATGGAACTCATGGCCGATGTCATTCTCCATCCCGCCTTTCGCGAAGAATCTTTCGAGAAACTGAAGAAGCAAAGCATCTCGGGTCTGCAGTTTGGCAAGAACGACCCCAATACCATTTCGCAGCGGGTATTCAATGTGCTTCTTTACGGCAAGGATCATCCTTACGGGGAGATAGAAACCGAGAGCAGTCTGGAAAATGTCAGCCTGGAGGATTGCAAGGAGTACTACGAGTCGTATTTCAGGCCGAATATCTCTTATCTGGCCATTGTGGGTGACATCAATATGAAAGAAGCCAAAAAACTGGTGAAAAAGTATCTCGGCAAATGGGAAGAAGGGGAAGTACCTAGCGCTGAGTTTGAAGATCCGCAGAATCCGGAGATCATTCATATTGCCATGGTCAACCGCGACAATGCCGTGCAAAGTGTGATCAGCATCGGCAATTTAACCGAACTGCCCCCCGGCAGCCCCGATGTCATTCCGCTTCGCATTGCCAATCAGATACTGGGCGGGGGTTCCATGGGGCGTCTCTTCCAGAATCTCCGGGAAGACAAAGCTTATACTTACGGGGCCTATTCATACTATGACACGGACCCGTTGATCGGCAGTTTCCGGGCGGGCGCCAGTGTGCGAAATGAAGTGACCGACAGTGCGGTGACCGAATTCTATGTCGAACTCGACCGCATCCGCGATGAAAAGATATCGGATGAAGAACTGCAAAATGCCAAGAATTACATAAGCGGTTCTTTTGCACGCTCGCTCGAGCGTCCGCAAACCATTGCCAACTTTGCCATCAATACAGCCCGTTATGATTTGCCGGAAGACTACTATCCGAATTACCTGAAGCGGGTAGAATCGGTCAGCAGTACGGAAGTACAGGCAGCCGCCCGTTCACACATTGATCCCGGGCATTCGACCCTGCTCATTGTCGGCAAAGCCGATGAAGTGGCATCCAAGCTGGAGAAATTCGGCCCGGTGCATTACTACGATACCGAGGGCAACCCGATAGAAGCCCCCGACAGCAAAAAAGCAGACAAAAGTGGAGAAGAAATTATCCGGGACTACATTGAAGCCCTGGGCGGAGAAGCCCTGCTCCAGGATATCATTGACATGAGCATCACCATGGAAGGAACGATACAGGGGCAGCCCCTGACGATGATCCGAAAAATGAGGCAACCCAACAAAGGTGCCATGGTGCTGAAAATGAGCATGGGCGGACAGGAGATGGAAATCATGAATATGAAATTTGACGGCATTCATTATGTGCGTGTGATGCAGGGACAAGAGATTCCGGCCAGTGAAGAAGATGTGGAAGAAGCCAAGCTTGACTTTGCCATGTTCCCCGAGCGCCAGTACCTGAGCAATGATGGTTTTACACTGGAAGCGACTTCCATTAAAAACATCAATGGAGAGGATGCCTACGAAGTGAAGGTCACCTACCCGAATGGCAAAGAGGTGACTGAATACTACAGCGTGGAAAGCGGACTCAAACTGCGGGAAAGCAGCATCCAGGAAGGGCGCAACGGTGAAAGCATGGTGCTCAACCAGGATTTCAGCGATTACCGGCAGGTGGAAGGACTGATGGTTCCCTATCGGATTTCCCTTCCGCTGGGCCCCATGAATGTAGAACTGAACGTCACGGAAGTCCTTATCAACACAGGACTCAATGATTCGGATTTCAGCAAGGAATAATAATCAGTGCCCGATGAGGAGGGATGCGGAACCCGCCTTTCCCCCGGATCGCACAGTGACCTGATAAATCCCCGTTGGCAAATCGCTGACGGGGATTTTTATTTCCCCTCCGGCAGCGCGATTCATCCGTCCGCTGCGAAGTACCCGCCCATCGGCAGCACAGAGTTCATAATCCAGATACGCTGCTGAAGCTTGCCGGTAAGTCAAGATCACAAAATCCGTAGCCGGGTTGGGATAAAGCGTGATGCCGAAGGCTTTATCTTCCTCTTGGCCGTAGCGGCCCAGGCCGGTAGGCTGAAAAGGCGGATCGCTGGGAATAATCCGGTCCTGCAGGTCGCCCTGTACCCAGATGCTGAAGCTGCGCGGAGGAAGTTCCATATAGATTTGCCCGTTTTTGACCAGGGCATAGGGATAAGCCGAAAAAGCGAAAATATCAGTCAGCGTATCACCTTCTGACAGCTGCCCCATATCTACGGACTGATCGACTTTGAGCGTTTCTCCGGCAAAATTGATAGCCACAATCACCTCGCGGCCACTGACACTGCCGCTCAGCTGATAAATCAGCGAAGTATTGGGGTATCCCGAAATGAAATTGCTGCTGTAGGAAGATGAGTAATTGTTGAGGTAAAAGCGTGCCGAGGCTCCGAAAATGTACTTTTTGTGCGCCTCAATCAGCGCTTTGATTTTTCCCGCATCTTTGGGCCGCTTAAAATAGTCGGGATAATAGACACAGGGAACACCCAGTTGATTGTTGCTCAGAATATAGGCATAGGCCAGAATCGGATCATTTTGCACCTTTTGCTCTTTCGTCCTGAAGTCATGATTTCCCACGAAAGTCACCGCTTCGAAGCCACTGGCCCCATAAGCATCAACCAGACTGCTGTTGAAGACCTGGCGCACGTCATAGGCAAAAGCATCACAAGCCTGCTTGAGGCTGTAGCGCAGTGCGAAGTCGAAGACCCGCACATCGATGGCCGAGCGGGTATCGGCATCCATGGCAGCCTTTACCGCATCGACCCAGCCTTTGAGCAGTGCCCCGTTTCCGTCATAGTATTCTCCCACCACCATGCCCGGGTCATGTCCGTTGTCGTGCATGTAGTCCAGCAAATCGCCCACGAAAGCCGGATCAAAGTGCTTTACGGCATCGAGGCGATAGCCGCGTATTCCTATTTCGGTCCAGAGCCACTTGGTAAATTCAAACATCACCTGCCGGGCATTTGAGGCTTCCTGGTCAATGTCATAATAAAACCACATGCCGTCCCGGTCGCCCCGAAGGCCGGTCGGGGTGCCATTGGGTTTAAAGTCCCGCCAGTTCATGATGCCTTTGCCGCTCCAGACATCTGAAAAATCAGTAAAGGTCTGATACAGCACTTCGCCCGAGATATCGCGGCCCTGCTCCGCAGCCCAGATACCGTGAAAGTAGAGGTCGGCATGGTCGCCAAAGCCGGATGCATTGCCTGTTTTCAGAGTCATCCAGAGCGTATCGCCCGACTCATAGAAGTCCGAAGTGTCGAGGCTGATTTTAAACTCATCGATGCCGCATCCCTGCTCATCTACCTTCGCCTTGATGACCCGCTGCACGGCCATTGTGTTGAAGGGCTGCCCGCAGTCTCCTCCCCCGTTCGGCTCCGACTCATTAAGAAGGGGTTTGTTTCCCCGCCCTTTTTTGTTGGTCCATGCTTCAAAATAGTATTCCTTTCCGAAATAGCGCGGGTGCATGGTTTTCGAACGCACCTTAAAGTAATAGTCGCCCGAATAGTTGGCCGTGCTTCCGCCCAGCGGCAGGGCCAGGCGATAGCGATCCGATGGGTAGGCATTGTCTCCGTTTCCAACTCCCGCATAACTCAGTTGATACATGTAATTGCGCAAGGCCGGATTGGTCTCGGCTTTGCCTCCGTCACGGTGATTATACACCACATCGGCCACGGGTTTGAGTCCTCTGGCTTTCAGGCTGTCCAAAAGATAGTCCAGATGCCTGCGCTGCCCGTAGCGGTTCAGGCCTTTGTCGCCCAGGTTGTAGTAATCCCGCACATCATAACCGACACTGTAGCCACCACCTGTGCCCTGTGAGAGCGGCATCAGCCATACATAGGTAAAACCCGCATCGGCCACCTCATCGGCACGGGTAGAAAGATATTCGGCCCAGCGCATGCGATTCTCGGTTTGCGGATAATTCCAGTACCAGTCCTGAAGAATGAAATCCTGCGCCAAAAGGGTGTGGAATGTCAGAAGCATAAAAGCACATAAAATATGTTTCAGCATAGGCCGGAATTCTAGGGTCTGCAAGATAAATGAAGCTTTCAAAGTTAAGAATTTCGCAGGCACAGGGAAGGGCAAACACCGGGATCAGCGGAGGCAGAAAACGTGTAATTTTAACACTCGTCTATAAAATATGATAAACCAACGAATATCCTTTAAATATTAACAGTTGATTGTTAGCTTAGGACACTCTAAAAAATCAAAGTAAAATGAAAGCACGGCTTCCCCTTTTTCTTTCACCCATTTTATTATTCTTTTCCCTCCACTTGTCTGCCCAGTTCAATACTCCGGTCGTTGACGGAAACATTGCGAGCAATGAATATGGAGTACACACAGACGGACAGAACCAGGAGACGCACAATTCGGGCGGACAAATCTGGTACATGACCTGGGATGACAATAATCTTTATGTTGCTATTAGTAATGAAGCCACTGGTAATCCTATGGTCATTTATATCGATGCCGATCCCATTGAGCCGGTGAATGGTGGAGGGAATGTGAATGGTGCCATTCAAGGTAAGAATTATGATGGAACTGACTTTGATGCGCTTCAATTCCGGGCCGATTTTGTCTGCTATGTAAAAAGCAGCTATCGCGAATACCGGAATGATGATTCAACAGCTTTGGAAGGTTGGGGAAGTAATACAACTGGATTTGGCACCTATTCCGATAACGGATCAAATGTGCGCGAGTTATCCATACCGTGGTCGGCCATCACAGGAAGTGGGCGGCCCGCATCTTTTAACTGGTTTGGATACGTGATAAATGGCGGCAACATAGAAGCGGATATGCCCGAAGCCAATCCTGAAACACCCGCTGGTACAGCAATGCGTTGGGATCGTTATTACACGGTCAGCAATACGGCAGATGGCTCTTCCACCAAGCCCTTTTCCCAGGATTCGTATGTATTCAATTCCACTTCAGATGTCAGCAATTTCGGAGCCATCGGCATATTTGATTTCACGATGAACTCATCGGGAAGGACCATCACCCGTGCCAGCGGAGGCGGTGTGGCATGGAATATTGCCGGAAAACTCATCATCGAAAACGGCAGTATTGATTTTGGAAGCACGACATCTACTTGTGATGTGGATGGAAATGTGCAAATAGGTACGAACGGAACACTTACCCTTTCTTCGGCCATCGGAGGCGATCTTTACATTGGCGGAGACTTCTGGCAAGACGGAACCTTCAACTGCAACAGCCGCGCAGTCATATTTGACGGCAACGGCTCTACAATCAATCAATTCATTTCGGGAATCGGGGGCATAAACATCGACTATTTTTTATTATCCAACTCCATGGGTGTCAGTCTGTTCAACAACGTCAATGTCAGTTCACAGCTCGACATGCAATACAACGGAACGGGCGGCACGATTACCCTGGGTTCTTCTGACCTTATACTCTCCAGTACGGCAGTTATTCTCAATGCCGGCAGCAGTTATTACATTATCACGGACGACATTGGGGTATTGCGGAAAAACGGGTTAGCGAGTTCCTCTTCCTTTACGTTTCCAATCGGCACATCAACCAGTTATACTCCGGCAACTGTAACAAACAACGCTGCCGGTACGAGCGACTATATGTTTCGCGTTTGCGATCAGGTACGGGACATCGGCACATGCAGCGGGGGCACACCTGCCACCACGGATGTCGTGAGTAAAACCTGGTTCTACCAAACACCGGTGGGTACTACTCCGGCTCCGGGAATTGACTTACAGTGGAATGCCAGCGATGAACTAAGCGGCTTCAACCGGGGTGCCTGTCAGGTAAACGAGTTTGTATCCGGTACCGGCTGGAGTCCTTATACAGCCATCGGAGCAGCCTCGGGTACCAACCCATATACTTATTCCATGCCATCGTACGAACCGCCTGATGGTATTCTGGCCATTGCTTCTACCAATCTTGCCACACTCCTTCCATTGAAGTTTACCGCTATTGATGCGGAACGCATTAGAGATGCGGCCGAAGTAAGCTGGAACATTGCCGATGCCTACAATGTGGATTATTTTGAAGTGGAGCGCAGCGTGGATGGCAGCTCCTTCGAGTCGATCGGGAAGGCCGGATATGAAGCGTTCAAAGAGCATTATGTCTATAAGGACCCGATGCCCTACGAGGGGGTGCAATTTTACCGGATCAAAGCGGTAGACCTTGACGGCAGCTACCGCTACTCTGACATTGCTTTTCTTCCGGCTGCTTCCGTCAGCAGTCTGCGGGTTTGGAAAAGCGCTCCGCATCGCATCCGGGTTCAAAGTTCTTCTCCGGACCAGGCTCAAGCCGTGGAGATATATAATATGCTGGGGCAGCTCATCGTACGCAAGGTTCTCAATCCGGGCGATACGGAGATCAGCTTGCCGGAACTGAGCAGAGGCATGTATCTGGTCCGCATCGGCCGGGAAAGTTTTCTGCTTCCGTAACGACAGAAGAGTTTATCGCAGGCGGTAGGCACTTAGGGTGTGATCGCTGCGACCGCTCACCAGCAGCCAGTCATCGGCCGAAAGGAAAGGTGCTGCCACCGGGGCTGTCAGACCCGGCAAGGGAAAGCCGCTCAGCTCTTTTCCGGAAGCATCGAGCATGTAAATGCGTTCTTTGCTCCTGCTGTACAGTGCGATGTGTTTTTCTCCCCTGATTTCGAGGATTTTAATATCCTTCACAACGTCATCCGGCAGGGGATACACGAAACGCAGGGCCTCTTTGCCGTCAAAAACACGGAGATACTCCTCATCCATCACGAGGTATTCTTTTTTCCCGTCATGATCGAGATCGACATAGCGGAAAAGCACCCGGCCCGAAGTGTTGACAAGGGTATCCCTGCTGATCTCTTCGCGATCATTGATCCGGTACAGCACGCCCCGGGTGTCCATGTTCAGTAATTCGAAGCCCCTTCGTCCGGGTTCGGCATAAAAGTCCTGCATAAAAGTGCTTTTCAGCTCAAAGGGCCCTTTCCGGTTCTTCCCTTTCCGGTTGAGCAGGTAGAGCGTGCCTTTCTCGTCCAGAATCATCAGGTAGTCGCGGGTATCGGCCACAAAGTGGGCAATCGGGAAAGGGACTTTGCGGCCCAGCGTCCGGGGGCTCCATCCCCGCAGGGGTTTTCCACTTTTGTCAAATCCGTAGATATTCCCGTTTTCGCAGGCCAGAAAGATCCGGTAGTTGCCATTGCGGTTGTAGTCAATAGCCGCAATGCCGGAGCTGATGGCGGACGGCAGCCGCAGCGGGAAATTTTCGACATTCCGGCCCAGGCGATCGATCAGATAGATGGAGTGTTTGCTCGTAAATAGGTATTGCAGCTTGCCATTGCGATAAAAGTCGACCTGCCGCACCTCGCCCACAATGGGGCCATCCAATTGTTTTTTCCAGAGCAGGGCCCCGTTTCCGCTGATCAGATAGAGCTTTCCTTTTGCATCCTGTGCCAATATCTCGGCCTTGCCGTTGTTGTGATTTTTCACAAGCACGGGCCCGAAAGCAATGCTCGTATCCAGCTCGGTCTTCCACAGCAGCTTATTTGCTTTTTCCATTTGTCCCGAAGACTTCATAAAGCCGTTGATAAGGAAGATTCCATCCCGGTACTGTGAAAATTGAAGGCCCACCGGACTCAACTTTGCAAAGTGGCTGAAGTTCTGATCGAGATAAGCGGCAAAGCGCTCATTGCCTGCTTCTTTCAAAAGCTGAAAAGAGCGGGCCGTATTGGCATAGAGCGTCAGCAGGCCCGGAGAGCTCATTTGCTCTGCAAAGGCCTGATAATCGGGGTCGGAAGAAAGGGTCCGTCCGGCATCGTATCGCTCGGCCAGGAGTTTGAGACTTGCCTCTCTGTTTGCGAAGACCACATAATTGCCCAGAAAAAGAAACCAGGGATCTTTGAAATGCTCTGAGCGGAGACCCAGCGTGGCATCCAGCTGCCCGAATTCACTCAGACGATATATTTTGTGCCCTTTGTATCTTGAAAAAGGAGCCCGGTTGCCCGGTATATTTGCCGCAGCCAGTGCCGTGAGGCGTTCATGTGCCAAAAAGGTATCGACCGCCTCCAGCAGGAGGAAAGCATGATCGGCTGCCGATCCGCTCAATGCATCTTCAAAGCCGATCCCCGCATAACTCCCCAGCCAATTGACAAAATAATTCAAATAGATATCACGCGCTTCGTCAGGCACGGCCGGCTGCTCTGTCAGCGCATCGAAAGAGCGGGCATGGTACTGAAAGAAGGCCGCGGTATTGAAAGGAAGCACATGGCTCATATCTCTTCCGCCCGGCTGTGCAGGCTGCAATAGCAGAAGAGGCGAAAGGCTGTCATGTACGGAAAGATATCCGTTCAGATAAAGGCTCCCCTGGATGGGTAGCAGGTCCAGTGCTGCCCAGTCGCCCAGGTGCCCGATTTTCTCTTCACTTCCTTTTTTCCCTTTCTCATTCAATACGGTGGCGAGCAAATCAGGCAGTTTCTTTACCTGCACATAGCATTTGAGGTGATTGTTTTTCCCTGAAAATTCTTTGAGGGCCTTCCAGTCACTGCTCCCGGTGAAAGGGGTGCCCGAGCGAAGGGCATCTACCGACCGTTCGAGCATAAAGTCATTGCTGCTGCAAACGAAGAGATTCTTGTAATTAAATCCCTGCATATGCATATCTGCCCGCTGATAATCATAAAAGCTGATGCCCTTGTATTTCTGCACCGGGCTCTCTGAGCGGGAGGCCCCGGTCCGGTTTTCAGCGGCTTGTTCCATGATAAAAAGTATGCCGGTCTCTTCGGCCCCCGAGCGATCTACCGCTATCAGCAGGCGGCTGTCCCCGAAAAGCGCCTGCCTGTCGACAAAGATTGAGTCCAGCAGGCTTAGTTCCCTGTTCAGTGCGGCCGGCAGCTCGTAGTTGCGCAGCGTCTGCCAGAGCGAGTCCTCGCGGAAAGAGCGAATCTGTCTGTCGGGATCATCCAGACGAAAGAGGAGGGCCGATTCGGCCGGTACGGCCCGGTAAGGCGATGGAGGAGCAATGATATCATCTTTAAAAAAGAAAATCAGGGCGAGCACGGTGAGCACCAGAAGAAAGAGAAGCGGGAGCAGCTGTCGTTTGCTCATTTAGCCATAATTTTGAACAAAACTAAAAGGAAAGAGGGATAAGCATTATGCAAGCCAGGTATATTTTGTTCATAGCTGCGCTACTGGGTGCCGTGGGTATCGGGCTGGGCGCCTTTGCCGCCCACGGCCTGAAAGGCCACCTTAGCGATCAGGAATTGACGATATTTCAAACGGGATTTAAATACCACATGATCCACGTTCTGGCAACCCTTTTTTCGGTCATTCTCTACAAACTCAGTGCTCAACCCCTGTCTCTTACTGCTGCGTGGTTTTTCCTGGCCGGTATTTTTCTTTTTAGCGGATCCTTGTATCTGCTGGCAAACAAAAGCCTGCTGCACATCGAAGGATGGTCGTGGCTCGGACCGGTTACCCCGCTGGGGGGCTTGTCCTTCATCACGGGCTGGCTTATTCTTGCCTGGAGTGCCTTGCGTATGAAGGGGTAGGGAGGATCAGCGAAGCAGCTACTTATCCTTATTGCCGGGCTTTTCCTCGTCTCCTCCGTCCACTTCCCATATCTTTTCATCGCCTTTCAGGGTCCCTTCGCGTTTTTTCTTCCGCACGGCTTCAATCTCGCGCTGGTCGTAGGTGATGATAGCTCCCTTCACTTCTCCGATGATTTTGAACTCTGTCCTCCTGTTGATCTGGTGCTCAATCTCGGTGCAGGGTACTCCGTCATCACAGTCGTTGAGCAGGCGGGTTTCCCCGTATCCAATGGCCACGATGCGTTCCGGATCGATTCCTTTTTTCACGAGATAAGCCTTGCTGCTGTCGGCTCTGCGCTGCGACAACTTCAGGTTGTAATCGTCCGGAGCTCTTGAGTCCGTATGGCTTGAAAGCTCAATCCGGATATTGGGGTTGTTGATCAGAATTTGGTAGACCGTATCCAGCGAAGGCTTGGCATCTTCTCGGATGAAAGCTTTGTCAAGATCAAAATATACATTTCGCAGCACGATGGTACCGACCTGCTCAATGGGAGTCAGGTAAAGATCCACATACAGGGTATCGTCATCCGTTAGCCCGATGGTCGAAGTGGTGTTTACTCCGTAAGTGTATCCCTGTTTGCGGGCTTCCAGGCGATAGTTTTGATACTCGGTGCCGCGGAAAAACTCAAATCCGAGATCTGCGGTCGAAACGGCTGAATCGGTTTTGGTGTTGGTCTCGGCATAAAAGAGCTCCACGGAAGCACCTTCAATCGGTGTTTTCGTGCTGTCTCCTTTGGCATATACTTTCCCCATGATGGTGAATATGGGGTTTTTCACTTTTTTGATATACCAGATATCATCGCAGCAATGGGGCCACTTGGGCGAGAGCGCCCCGGAGCGGTTGGATACCAAAAGTGCCTCGTTGCCTTTGGCCTGTTGATAATAATAAAAATCATCATAGGAACTGTTGAGCGGCATACCCAGGTTTACCGGTGTCTTCCATGAGCGTGAGCCTTTTCGGTCGGCACGGAAGATGTCAAAGCCCCCGATATTGTCGAGCCCGTTGGATGAGAAGAAAAGCGCATCGGCTTTGGGATCGTAATAAGGTGTAATCTCATCGCGGTAGGTGTTCATGCGTCCGAATATTCTTTTGGCCTCGCCAAATTCCCCGTTCCGGTCTTCCATGGCATACCACAAGTCGTATCCACCGGCTCCACCTTCGCGATCGGAGCTGAAAAGCAGCATAACCTGGCCATCGCGATAAGGTACTTCCGTGGGATGCTTGGTATTGGCTTTGGGATCGTTGAATGGCAGCTTAAGCGCTTCGCCCCAGTCTCCGTTTTCATCTTTCTCGATCATATAGATATCGCAACGGACTACCGCACCCTCCAGCTCTTCGCACTTTGTCAGATAAAAGCGTTTGCCGTCAAGGCTGAAAGATCCGTTTCCGGTGTGCATTTCGGGATCGTTGAAAGGTGCATCGAGCATGTGCGGAGTGGTCCAGTCATCGCCCGCCCTGATGGCCGTGTAGAAGCGCCCTTTCGGAACGGTGTCATCCTTCGGATCATTTATGATCGGTACACTGTCGACCCGTATGGAGCCAAACATGATGGCCGAGTCGCGACCCAGGTAGCGCGGAGAATAATCAGAATACTGCCCATTGATGGTATTGCTCATGTGCTCTACCAGGGTTTTCACCCGCCCCTGCTGTCCGTTGGAAAGCATGGCGAGGGCCATGTCGCATCCTTTTTCGTCTCTTCTTGCCAGTCGCTCGAGCTCCCGGTCTTCGTCCGTATTGCCACGGTTGTTCATCCGAAACTCTTTGAAATTCACTTTTGCCTCTTCGTATTTCCCGTGGACTTTCAGCATCTGGGCGTAGTAATACTGTGCCAGCCGGTATTTGTCTTTGTCCAGTTCAAACGCTTTTTTGTAATATTCCTCGGCCTTGTCGTAGTTGCGGGCAGCGTAAAACACATGGCCCACGCGCATAATCAGATTTCCGTCATCCGGCTGCTCCTTGATCACGGCTTCGTAATAATCAATTGCGTTGTAATAACTTCCTGCTGCCATCAGCCTGTCAGCTTTTTCCAGCTTGGCTCTCCAGCTCAGGTTTTCATCCTTTTTATCAATTTGAGCTACCGCACTCAGGCCGGCAAGCGCAAACAGGACAATCAATATTCCTCTTCTCATAAGCATTTCAGGTCTTTGTTATATTCGGATACAGGGAACAACAATGGTCAGGGGGGTCGGTTTAATAAAGCCAATGTACTGGAATGATATCTCAAATCCACCGCGCGCTGCGTTGTACGCAGTCAGTCCCGACAAGGTGGCATCATAGGAAAGACCGATTTTCATATCATTGTATTTCACGGCAATGTAGGGGTAGACGGCATCCCGTGTGCGGTAAAAGATACCGGCATAGAGGGTTCCCGTAAATTTTTCCGTTTCGAGCAGGTAGCTTGCTTCCGATCCCAGGGTCAGCTCGATGGCACGCGATTGCTGAGCGAAATAGATCTTTGGCGAAAGCACCATTTTCTCGTTTAGCCGGTAATCCATACCGATGTCTCCGCGATAGGCCAGTGCCAGTCGCTCATCCTGGTTTCCTTTAAACGAGTTTTTGATAAAAGTCAGGTGATTGACCGCTGCACCTGCGTGCAAAGAGATATCATCATTCACAGTGTAGGCATAACGAAGGCCCACGTTCAGGTCGTATTTGTTTTGTATTTGCGACTGAAAATTTTCCGCAGTGGTCTTGTTTGTGAAAGAACTTCCGTCAAACTGATCGGCAAAGTAAAGTTTATCGGATTCGAATTTTTGCTGCCAGTAGCCGAATTGCAGGCCGAATGTCAGCAGCTGATTATCGCTGACGGGTTTGTGATAGGCTCCGCTGAGGGTAACATAGGTGGTCGTGTAGTTGGCATCACCGGCTTTATCGGAGTACATCATCATTCCACCCGATGTATAGTCGCCCGGAGCCAAACCCCATTTGAAGATATGGTCGTAGCTGCTGCTAAAGGTTTTATAGGGTGAATTGAGGCTTGCCCATTGGCTCCGGTAGATGGCCGTAGCACGAAAACTCCCGTCAAAACTACCGGTCTCGGCCGGATTGAGCGTCAGCGGAGAGTTGAAAAACTGGGAAAAGTGAATGTCCTGCCCCCGCAACGCAATCATCGACAGCAGCAGTGCCAAAAATAAAATATGTCTTCTCATAGAGATGGGTTAAAAATTCTGGTTACATCGTTTAACCCACAAAATAAAGAATTTAATGATTTTCACACTTAGTATGTAAGATTTATATTTCCTACTTTTCAATTTTTACCCTCTCATGTCAAAAAAAACAATGAAGAAGCAAGCCTTTTGGGCAGGCAATCCCGGGATCGGGAGCCCCCTATAAAAAGAAGGCCCAAATCATTAAAGTTTTTCGAGCAGTTCCTTTGCCTCGCTGATGTATCCGG
>WFPF01000110.1 GCA_015487695.1 Chitinophagales bacterium | reverse complement strand
AACTGTTCCGCAGCCGGGAGCAGAGCAAGGGCTGGGACGGGACCTACCGAGGGAAGGCACAGGAGCCGGGCGTGTACACCTATGTGCTGCGCTATCGCTGCGAAGGGGAGGAGTATGTGGTAAGAGGTAATTTTACCCTGATCCGATAAAAGTAAAAGCCACTCATTCCGGGGAATGAGCGGCTTCTCTCAGGTAATCAATAACGACTTTTAAATCAGATTACAAATTTAATGCCTTGCGCAAGCGGTAATTCATTTCCGTAATTAACGGTATTGGTTTGCCTTCGCATGTAGGCTTTCCAGGCATCGGATCCCGACTCACGTCCGCCTCCGGTTTCTTTCTCGCCTCCGAAAGCCCCACCGATTTCAGCACCCGAGGTTCCGATGTTGATGTTTGCTATTCCGCAATCAGAACCGGTAGCAGAAATGAATCGCTCTGTTTCACGCATATTGGTACTCATAATGGCAGAACTGAGTCCCTGTTTCACTCCATTGTGTTTTGCTATGGCTTCTTCGAAATCTTTATAGCGAATCAAATATAGAATCGGTGCGAATGTTTCTTCCTGCACAATCTCCCATTCGTTCTCGACTTCCGCTATACAAGGTTTGACATAAAGCCCCGACTCATAGCCTTCTCCTTCCAGTACTCCGCCTTCGACTACAAATTGCCCGCCCGAAGATTTCACCTCTTCAATAGCTGCGAGATACTTTTTCACCGCATCCTTGTCAATAAGGGGCCCGACATGCATTTCCTCATCCAGGGGGTTGCCGATCTTCAGCTGGCCATAGGCATTTCGGAGTTGCTCTTTTACCTTGTCATAGATGCTTTCGTGAATGATCAATCTTCGTGTGGAGGTACAGCGTTGACCGCAAGTGCCCACAGCCCCGAATACAATGGCCGGAAGAGCCATCTCGAGATCGGCACTTTCGGTAATGATGATGGCATTGTTTCCGCCCAGTTCCAGGATACAGCGTCCCAGGCGAGAGGCTACCGCAGTTCCTACTTTTTTCCCCATCGGAATGGAACCGGTAGCAGATACAAGTGGCATGCGCTGATCGCCTGTCATAAGCTGCCCGACTTTATAGTCGCCCACCACAAGGCTTGAAACTCCTTCGGGTGCGCCATTTCTTTCAAGTACATTCTGAATGATATGCTGACATGCAATACCGCAAAGAGGCACCTTCTCCGAAGGTTTCCAAACCACAGTGTCACCACAAACAAAAGCGATCATGGCGTTCCATGCCCAGACAGCCACCGGGAAATTAAAAGCCGATATGACACCGACCGGCCCAAGCGGATGCCATTGCTCGAAAAGCCGGTGATTGGGTCGCTCTGAAGTCATTGTCAGGCCGTAGAGCATGCGGCTTTGACCAACGGCAAAGTCACAGATATCAATCATTTCCTGCACTTCACCCCAGCCTTCCTGCAGGCTTTTCCCCATCTCATAGGATACGAGGCGCCCCAGTTCGTCTTTGTATTTTCTGAATTCATTCCCGATCTGGCGAACTACCTCGCCCCGTTTGGGTGCCGGCCAGGTGCGCCATTCTTTAAATGCTTCTGCGGATTTCTCCATAACGATGTCATATTCCTCCCCGGAAGCTCCCCGGACACTGGCAATAAGTGAACCGTCAACCGGGGTGTACGAAGAGTATGTGTCTCCTTTCCCGTCAAACCAGTTTTTACCGGTACTGACCCCTGAATTTTCTTTATTGATTCCAAGTTTTTCCAGAATGGAATGATCAAAATTTGCTGCCATTTCTTAAATTTTTTATTTGCTGCAAAGGTAGTGACAATGCATAGAAATTATCTCTGTCCGGTCTATTTAAAATTGCAATTCACGGATCGATTTCAGTGGATTGAGGCGCTCCAGGTCAAGTTCAAATGTGATGCGCTGAAAGTAGTTGCTGCCCGTGCTCAAAAATGCCTGGCGAACATTTTTTGACATCAGCAGGGGGAAATAGACCTCAAGAGTTCCCGAGAACAGACTCAGCTGAATACCGCTTTCTGCCAATACATCGGGTATGCCGCTTCCGGGCACCAGGGCCATGTCGGCAAAGAGGTAAAAGGGTACTTTCGGAATGGGAATCATGAGATTGCCCGAAAGCAGCCAGCTCTCGCTTTTGCCAAAAGGGAAAGCAGAGGTATTGACCCGGAATCCTCCGTCTGCAGGCATCAGTTGCCGTGACATGAAGCCACTGCCTGCACTCCGTCCAAAGAAAAGATGATCGTATTTGTAGTCCATATTTCCCGGGCGCATGCTCACCTGCGGCCTTGCAAGTACCTGCAGGCGATCACTGCTTCCGTGTGCCCGATAATAGGCAGCAAAGCCACGCAGGCGGATGTAGCCACCGAGGCCTCGCGATCGGAAATTGAACTCGGCCGAAGTGCTGATTTTGGAATAGGAACCCCCGTTTTCGATACTGAGCTCTCCGCTTCGGGGGAAGAGGACAAATTTATTGCTCCAATGGTATTGCAATTCCAGAATATTGTATTGCTTCTCTTCGATGTACAGCGTTTGTGAAAGATCGCCCTGATACTCATCCACCCAGAGATGGATATTCCGGAGCCTGACAGAGTGACTCCAATGGGCTTTCTCTCCCACCCGCCCCAACTTTATTTCAACATAGGGAGCAAGCTTTTGGTAAGATGCCAGCAAGCCCTGAACCTGATTGGCCGAGAACTTCTGTGCACTTACTGCAATGCGAATCTTTCGCAGTTTTTCATGCCTGAAGTTGAAATCATAGTTGATAAATCCTGATCCGAGCCATTGCCCTGAGCTGCGGGAGTATGCCGGGAAAAGACGAAAATGAAAAGGCCTTCGTGGAAAGAGATTATTGTAAAGAGCGAGCCCCAGAAAGCCCTTGTCATAGTTGTTCCAGCCCCCGGCAGGAAGAAAGTAAAATTCTCTTTTGTCCACTTTCTCAATGCTTCCGAGAAAGTGCGGTCTGGGTATCACGGAACGTTTGAAGAAATGCTTCGGAAAAACCTGATTGTTTCTGCGGTCAGGGTCAAAAGTCTGCCAGTCCCGGTCAATGACGATCTTTTCGGGGATTTCCTTTCCGCCAGGTATTCTGAGTTCCTCTCCGGGCCGCAGCCATTTCTTCCAGAGAAGCATCTCGCCCTTCATGCCCGAAACCGGAACAGGGGCTCTTTCTCCATACTTGCCGGATATCTGTACAATAAAGTCTTCCTTCTGTTTTTTAAGCTTCAGTCGCGATTCAGGAACCCGGTCATCTTTCATCAAATCCCGGAAGAACCAGTCCAGCGGGTCGTCCGTATTGTTTCTGAACATTCTTTCAAAGTCTTCCGGCTGCGGATGCCTGAACAGCCACTTCTCAAAATACAGGCGCATAATCCGGTCGAAGTTTTTCTGCCCGATGGCTCCTTCGAGGTGATTGAGATAAACGGCTGTTTTGCTATATATATCCAATCCGTAATTGCTGGCAGTGTATTCTTCAGAGTGCAGTGTGACAGGCTGGTCCAGCCCGTTGATCCATTTGTCGCTAAGCGCGAGAAGTACCAACTTCTCCCGGTCAATTCCTCCAAGGCCCAGAAACTTTGCCATCCGGAGAGATACTCCGTTTACGAGATTCTTCTGATTCGTATTAGTGGACGAGGTGCTGTCATTTTCGTTTCGATAGTAGCGGCTCTCGTAGTAGCTGTTGATGCCTTCATCCATCCAGGGATTGCTTCTTTCATTGCTTCCGAGCATCCCGTAAAACCAGTTGTGTCCGATTTCATGCAACAAGACACGTTGCAGGTTCTGCTTGTTTCGGCTTCGGCCTATGATGGTAATCATGGGGTACTCCATGCCTGCCCCTGCACTCAGTGCTCCTTCCACAGCGGTGCACTGGGGATAGCGATAGTCTCCCACGAGCCGCGAATAATGCAGCAGCCCTGAGTCGATATATGCTATGCTATTTGCCCAGAGGCTTGCTTCGAGGCCCGTGAAGAGGGCCATCGTTTCGATCATTTTTCCTCCGGGCAATGTGGTGATACCCTGCAAAACAAAGTATCGTTTATCGGCAAACCAGGCAAAGTCGTGTACGTTCTCCGCAATGTAATGGAGGGTTTTGCGCTCCTCAAGGGAAGGCGGAAAAGAATCGGAATCAAATTCGTCTTCAATTTCATCGGCATTCTTTTCGAGTTCTTCTTTGCTTTCTTTTGCTTTTTGTGCCAGCCACCTCAGTTCCTCTATATTCTGCAAACGTCCTGTGGCACCCACCACGTAGTTGGCCGGAAGGCTGATCTCCACATCATACGTTCCAAATTCGGAATAGAACTCCCCCTGATCGCGGTAAGGTATCGGATGCCATCCGTTCTGGTCATAGACGGCAGGCTTGGGGTACCATTGAGTAATCTGATAAGCCTGCCCGGTATGGCCCAGCCGGGAAAAAGAAGCCGGTATTTTCACGCGAAAGGGTGTGGCGATGTGTATGCTTTCTTCGGGCCCGAGGGGCTTGGGCATGAAAAGTACGGCAATGTCCGGGTCCTTTGTCATTTCCCATTTTACGTACTCTCCGTTTACAGTAAAATCCAGCGAATCCATACGGCCGTAATCTACCCGGGGAGCATCATAAAAGCGGGTATTCCCCCGGTTCAGGAGCTCCTTCGCAAAGGCACTCTCCTGGCTGCTGTATGCATTGGGCCAGAGGTGAATGTAAATACGATCGAGGGCATCGGGTGAATGGTTGCTGTATTCCATCTCGATGCGGGCATTGAGTTCGTGCTTCCGGTCATTCAGTGAAACCTTGATCGTATAATTCACTTCCTGCTGCCAGTAATTCTCCTGCGAAAAGCCTGCAAGGGGAATTAATATCAGCATAATAATGTAGTAAAATCGCATAGTGATAGCGCCTTTATGAAAGGGTGAAAATAAGGTGTATAGTGATGATTTAAATGAAATTAACGAGAATCTTCGCGTACCTTTGCAGGAAGCAAGGCCATACTTTTCCACCTGATTTTGTTAAAAGCATTCTTAAAAATTTCATAGTGGATTGTTAACCTTTGAGTAAACACGAATATATGTTTGGAAAAGAACCGGATGAGAACAATATCAATGGCAGCGAATTTCAGTTGGTGATCGAGCGATATGAGTCCATGATGTTCGATGAACAGGTAGGATTTTTTGAAGAGGATGAATTCGAGTTGATTATTGATTTCTATGAAAGCCGGAATGAACTCGATAAAGCCATGCGCGCAGCCGAACACGCATTTATTCAATATCCTTTCAGTGCTTACTTTCTGATAAAAAAAGCCGAGCTTCTCTTTGAGGCGAGGGACATCGATGCGGCATTTGAAATGCTCAAAAGAGCGGAAGTGCTGGATGCCGGTGAGATTGAGATACAGCTTCTGAAGGCAGACTTGCTAAGTTATCGCGGACAATATTCCCAGGCGATCAACTTACTCAAGAAAGCCCAGCGGCAGGTGGAGAAGGAAGAGCTGCCGGAGGTATTGATAGCCCAGGCAGACGTGTACGAAGCCTGGGAAAAATTTGAGATGGTTTTTCACGTCTTGAAGAAGGTCTTGTTGCTCGAGGCCCTCAATGAAGAAGCCCTCCAGCGCATATGGCTGGCCGTGGATATCACCGAAAAATACGGAGAAAGCATTGAGTTGCACAAAAAACTGATTGACAAGGATCCGTATAATTATCAGGCCTGGTACAATCTGGGGCAGGCATACAAAGGCCTGGGACTCTTCGAAAAAGCCGCGGAAGCCATGGAATATGTTACCCTGATCGATGAAGGCCACGACATGGCCTTTCGCGATCTGGCCGAAATATGGCTGCGCCTCGATGAACCACAAAAAGCATTGGATTGCTTTCGCAGGGTCATAGAGATGGACGAAGAGTATGAAGAGATATACTTTGGAATGGGCGAGGCCAACGAACTGATGGGCAACTACGGGAAGGCGCGTTATTACTTCCGCAAAGCGGTTCATCTGGACCCCTATTACAGCGATGCGTTTTTCAGAATCGGAGAAAACTTCAGAAAGGAAAAAAGGCTCTCCGATGCGATGCAGTCATACAAAAAAGCCCTGAAACTGGAAGGCGACAACGTGGAATATCTTGCCCGCTTTGGGGAGGTTTCGCTGGAGCTTGGATTCAAAGAAGAGGCTATCCAGAATTACAAAAAGATCATTCGTCTCGAACCCCATGACATTGAGGGCTATCTGCGCCTTTCGAGGCTGATGATGGACCTCGAAGAAAGAAGCGAACTGGCCGAGTTAATTAATGAGGCGGTAGCTACCGTGGGCGAGGAACCCCGATTGCTCTATGTGCTGGGAGCCATCCTGATGGCCGAAGGCAAGCGGCAGCAGGCATTGGTGGTAATCACCGAAGCCCTGAACAAAGATTTCAGGAATTATCCCCTGCTCTTTGAAATGCATTCTCCGCTCATCCACGACCGCGATTTGCTTGATCTGATTGATCTTTTCAAAGAAAATTGATACCCTCCTGAAAATTAAATCTTGAGATTAGGGCTCGCACAATTACTTTTGAGGCCGAATTTCTGTTTAAGATGAGAAAATACCTGCTTTTAATATTGAAAGGCATGGGCATGGGAGCTGCAGATGTAGTTCCGGGTGTCTCGGGGGGTACCATTGCTTTTATTTCCGGGATTTATGAGGAGCTTATTTATTCGCTCAAATCGATTGATGCCCGGGCCGTATCGCTCTTTTTCCGTGGCCGTTTTTCCGAATTCTGGAAGCATATCAACGGATCCTTTTTACTCTCCGTGTTTGCGGGCATCATCATCAGCGCACTTTCCCTGGCCGGGTTAATTTCCTATTTGCTTACAGCGCATCCGGTTCTGATATGGTCCTTCTTTTTTGGCCTCATTGTGGGCTCGGCCATCATGGTGGGCAAGAAAGTAAAAAAATGGAATGCCGGCACCTGGCTGGCGCTCTTTGCAGGAGCCGCCATCGCCTGGGCCATCACATCCATGGCACCTACACATACTCCCGATGCAGCCTGGTTTCTTTTCTTAAGCGGTATGATAGCCATCTCTGCTATGATCCTGCCGGGAATATCAGGCTCGTTTATTCTCCTTCTTCTGGGGAAGTATAAATACATCCTCGATGCCGTGGCTTCTTTTGACATTAAGACCATTATCATATTTATCCTTGGCTGTGTCGCGGGTCTTCTCTCATTTTCGCGAATCCTTGCCTGGATGTTCCGTAAGTTTCATGATTTCACGGTGGCTCTGCTTACCGGCTTTATGATCGGTTCGCTCAATAAGGTATGGCCGTGGAAAACGGTTCTGGAGTGGTATGCCGACCGGCACGGGAAGATGATTCCCCTCATCGAAAAGAATGTTTTGCCCGGGCAATATGAAGGCAAAGCTCAGCTGCTGGCGGCTATCTTGCTTGCCGGGGCCGCTTTGGCCATGATTGTATGGCTCGAGTCGCTCGGCTCCAAAAAGAAAGACTAGCGATTTAAATCACCCCGCTATTTCGAGCTAGCATTTATCTTCGTGCCGGGAGCATAAATCGAATCATATGAGTATAGCAGATGTAATATCTTTTGACAATACGGAAGTAGCTTTTAAGAGCAAGTCAGACAAAGAGCTGAAGCGCGATTACCGGCTTTTCAAACTTTTGAGCTATCCGTGGCTGGCCCGGACCGGGGCTAAAATGACTGCTGTTCTTTTGAAGGCAGGCTTGCCGGTGGCAGGCATCATCCGGAAAACGATTTATGAGCATTTTTGCGGAGGCGAGACCCTGGCCGAATGTCAGAAGACCATTGACGAGCTGGCAGCATCAGGTGTGTATTCCATCCTTGACTATGGGGTGGAAGCCAAAAACAATGAAGCAGACTTTGACCACACGGCTGCAGAGATGATTCGCGAGATTGATTTTGCAAGTGAAAATGACTTCGTCCCGCTGATTTCATGCAAGATGACGGGCCTGGGCCGCTTCGAGTTGTATGAAAAAGTGCAACAGGGAGATCGGCTGACAGCCGAAGAAGAGAAAGAATTCAACAGGATTCGTGAGCGGCTGGAGAAGGTCTGCAGGCATGCTTCCGAAAACAATGTTTCCGTTTCCATTGATGCGGAGGAATCATGGATTCAAGAGCCTGTCGACAAGCTAACGCATGAGATGATGGAAAAATTTAACAGGGGGAGAGTGGTGGTGATGAATACGGCTCAGATGTATCGCAAAGACCGGCTCGACTTTCTTAAAGACGCGGTGGCTGAAGCCCTGCGCAAGGGCTATCTGTACGGAATCAAGCTGGTGCGCGGAGCATATATGGATAAGGAACGTGCCCGTGCCCGTGCCATGAAGTACCCTTCACCCATTCATGAAACCAAGTCGGAATGTGACCACGACTTTGACGAGGCGGTTCGCTTTTGCATTGACCACTACGAGAAGGTCTATACCTGTGTTGCAACCCACAACGAGGCCAGTTGCAAACTCTTTGTTAATCTCATAGAAGATAAAAAACTGGACAAACAGCATCCGCACCTTCTGTGCTGTCAGCTATACGGCATGAGTGATCACATTACCTTCAATCTGGCCGAAAGAGGTTTCAGGGCGGCAAAGTATGTGCCCTATGGCCCGGTGAGGGAGGTGCTGCCTTATCTGACTCGCAGAGCAGAGGAGAATACTTCGGTAGCTGGCCAGATGAGCCGTGAACTGCAATTGTACAAGACGGAGATGACGCGCAGGGGCTTATGATTTTCCGTTGATTCGCAACAGCTTTCTGAACCAGCTCTTGAGTTTCATTTCACCGGTGCCCATCAATTGGTAAATCAGTACGGGTGTGAGGAAGAGATCGGCAAGGAGGGCCGACAACAAGGTGATGCTCACCAGCAAACCCACATAAAACGTGGGAGGATAGTAGCTGCTCGAAAGTGTGATAAAGCCGAAAAAGAGGATGATACTGGTCAGGCAAATGGCCTTGCCTGACTCGTGAAAGGTGATGCGTATGCTCTCCTTGATATTCTTTCCCTGATCAATCTCAAGGCGAAATTTGCTTAGAAAATGAATGGTGTCATCCACGGCAATGCCAAAAGCGATAGCAAAAATGATGGAAGTGGCCGCATCCAGCTCTATCCCCAGAAAACCGAGCAAGGCACCACCCAGAAGAAGAGGGAAGATATTGGGGACCAGCGAGATAAAGACCATTTTCCAGTTTTTGAAGAGCAGAACCATAAGAAGGCTGACCAGAAGAAAAGCAATACCCAGGCCGAAGAACATATTCGAACGTACGTTCTTCGTGTTGTTGTCAAAGAGCAATGCCGTGCCCGTCTGTCTGAATTTTACAATTGCAGTGTCGGTATTTTGAGCAACCCAGTTATCGATATTCTGGCGGATGGCGGCAATGCTGTCGGACCCGACATCTCTGAAGCGAAACATCATCCGGCCCATGGTGCCGTCTTTTGAAATCATGGAACTGCCAATCTGATCGGGTATTTTTCTCACATAGCGGTCGAGCCTGCGAAGGCGATAGTCTTCTTCGGGCAATTTATAATGATCGGCACTGTTGCCATGCAATGCCCGGTTGACCGATTTGTAGAGCGATACCGGTGAGATGGGCGAGGAGAGAATGGGAATTCCGGCAAGGTAGCGCTCCACCTTCTCGATATTTCGCAGAATATCGCTTTGTTTGATCAGCTTGCCCGGTGCTGCCAAGACAGCTATCTCGAAATTTCGGACGCCTCCAAAGGCTTCTTCGAGCAATATGAAGTCGGAACGGATTTTCGCATCGCGCGGAAAATTGTTTTCGATATGTGTGTCGGTTGATATCTTGCTGATGCCCGCAATAAAAACAACAATGGCCAGCAGACTGAAGAGCAGAATCTTTCGCTGGTGATTTAAAGTGACCCTGTAAAACCAGGATGTGATGCGGTCCCAGTTGCTTTTTTTTACGTTGATGCGAATCAGCTTCTCGGCAGGGAATAAAGACATGAGGGACGAGGAGAAAAGCAGGACGGTGAAATAAGCAATAAACACCCCGATGGATGCGGTGACTCCGAAATTCCGGATCGGGGGCACGGAACTGGTGTACAAGCTGCTGAATCCGATGGCGGTCGTCAGTGACGTAAGAAAGGTGGCAAGCCCCACTTCCCGGATAGTTTTCCTGATGGCGGCCCGCTGTTTCATCCCTTTGCGCTGTTCCAGAGTGTATTTGGTAAGGAGATGAATCACGTCCGAAACTCCGACAATAATCATTAAGATGGGAAAGAGGTTGCTCATGGGATCAAGCGATTTGCCCCGCAGGCCCAGAAATCCTATAAAAATCAACATGCCTACGAGCACCGAGGAAAATGACACCAGAATGCCCCAGGGTTTTCTGAAAACCAAAAAGAGGATAATAAGAATGATGACGGTGGAGAGGGAGGAGTAAAATACAAATTCGTCTTTGGCTCTTTTTGCGAAGAGTGACTGGTAGTAGGCCCGCCCGGCAATGAAGAATTCTTCAAAATGATATTCTTCAAGCATGCGGTTGAGCCCTTCGTCCAATTCCCTGGCCTGTTTCAGGTTTAGCGTGCCGCTTGTGTTTAAGACAACTGCCATGACCGAGCCATCCGAAGAGATGTATCGGTTTCGCAGTCTTTCGTCCTGAATAATATTAAGGCTGTCATCTCTCAGCCTGCCGGGATCGTTTAAGTGAATCAGCGGTTGCCTGATCAGGGTGCCGGCTGCAAGAATGGGGATTTTGAGTACCGGCAATGAACTGGCCGATATGATATGAGGCAGTTGCCTGCCTGCTTCACGCGTAAAGCTATCTATCTTCTTAAGAAATGGCAGATCGAAACTGCCCGAAGTACCATTGCCCAGGCCGATTAAGATGTGATTGTCATCCGGCCCGAACTGCTCCCGATAGCGATTATAGAAGGCCATGTCCGCACTTGATTTCGGGAAGAAGGATTCGAAGTCATAATTGAATTCAAGCCGCAGGAGAAAGAAAACCGAAACAGCACTTAACACTGCAAACACTGCAATGATGGCAATGTTTATCCATCGTTTAAACATGGGCTGTCTTTAAGGTATGCGGAGAAAAGAACAAAGGCCGGAATGGAGTCATCAAATTTTATGTAAATCTATTGCACCGCATCTATGTTTACAAAAAGATTTACACTTTGCGCCCGGCAGGTGTATTTTCACTATGAAATCAGAGGAAAATGAATAAAAGCGATCAACAGTATATTGCCCTGTTAAAGCGCCTCCTGGAGGAGGGAACACCTAAAAGCGACCGCACCGGTACCGGAACCCTCAGCCTCTTCGGCCATCAGATGCGGCATGACCTGTCTGAAGGATTTCCCCTGCTTACTACAAAAAAACTACACCTCCGGTCCATTATTTACGAGCTCTTGTGGTTTTTGCGAGGGGATACAAATATTGCATATCTCAAGGAAAACAGGGTGAGAATCTGGGACGAATGGGCCGATGAGGAGGGAAACCTGGGGCCCGTTTACGGCCATCAGTGGCGAAGCTGGCCTACACCCGATGGCCGGAAGATAGATCAGATCAGCCGGGTGCTGGAGATGATAAAAAAGAACCCCGACAGCCGCAGACTTATCGTAAGCGCGTGGAATGTGGCAGATGTGGACCACATGGCTCTGCCGCCATGCCACACCTTATTTCAGTTCTATGTTGCCGATGGAAAATTGTCATGTCAGCTTTACCAGCGCAGTGCAGATACTTTTCTCGGAGTGCCGTTCAATATTGCTTCCTACGCCCTGCTCACGATGATGGTGGCCAGCGTAACAGGCTATGAGCCCGGGGATTTTGTTCACACTTTCGGGGATGTACACCTGTATAGCAATCATGTAGAGCAGGCACGTGAGCAGATCAGGCGCTCACCCAGGCCACTGCCGGTGATGAAAATAAATCCGGATGTAAAAGATATTTTCTCTTTTAGATATGAGGATTTCGAACTGCTTGATTACGATCCGCATCCACACATAAAAGCGGAGGTAGCCGTATAAATTATCATGATTGATCAAATACCGGTATCACTTATCGTTGCTACGGGAGAAGACCGTGCCATAGGGAAAAACAATGGCATGCTCTGGCATCTGCCCGATGATTTTCGCTTTTTTAAGCAGACGACAATGGGTCATCCTCTGATTATGGGCAGGAAAACGTTTGAATCTCTGAAAGGACCATTGCCCGGGAGACGAAATATTGTAATAAGCAGAAGCCAGGATTATGTGCCCGAAGGTGCGGAGCGATCAGCAAGCATTGAAGAGGCACTGAAGATGGCCGCAGCCACCGGCCCGGATGAAATCTTCATTGCAGGAGGAGGACAGATATATAAGCACTCGCTGCATCTGGCAGACCGAATCTACCTGACCATGGTGCACGCCCGTTTTCCCGAGGCGGAGGTGTATTTCCCAGAGTTGAATCCCAATGAATGGAAAGAAGTGAAGAAAAATTTTCACCCGGAGGACGAAAGGCATCGCCATGCATTCACCTTTCTTGTTTTAGAGCGGGTCTAAGCTTTGGGAGGTTCTTTGTCTTCTTTCATGTAGCTAAACTCGTATCCAAGGATCTTATTTGTTCTGAAACCGGCCTGGGCCGTCATGAAACGCATCTCCTGAATGCTGATCTGACTTTCTTTATCGAAGGGCGGAGCCTGCAACTCAAAGTCCAATGAATAGAGAATGGCACTTTCGATGATGGCATCAAGAAATACATCATTCATTTCCATGTGCTCAATGTCGTTATACAGGAATCCGAGTTGCCTGTGTCCCTCCACGAAAAAGTGATTTTCCCGATTGATAAATATGCGGGCCACCAGAATACCCTGGTCATTGAGGCGCTTGTAGCGAAAGCTGTCAGAAAGAAAATTATGAAAAGTGATCATACCGCAATAAATGCGTGTAGGGTCTTCTTCTATGTAGCTTTTCTTGAAGAGCGGATGCTCTTTGGGAAAGGTAAACACATTGGAGTGCATGCTGCATACAATGGTATCTCCGGCAATTTTCAGATAAATAGCGAAAGCTTCTTCCTCCACCACTTTCACATCAATGCGTTTATCGATCTTTTCCATCTTCTCACGAAGGGCACCGGCTACAGCTTTGATCTTCTCTTTGAATGCCGAAAAGTGTGTCTGCGTATTTTGAAACACATCCTGCTTTGGAATGCTTCTCGCTTTCAGTTCCTCAACAATCCGGTCAATTCCTTCCTTATTCATAATGCCCCCGATTTAATACGCTTTGGCAAAGATCACGCGCTGTTTGGAAGGCTTGCCACTTATCATGCAACTGCCTTCTTCCGGTTCTCCGTCAAGCGGAATGCAACGAATGCTGGCCTTTGTTTCCTGTTTGATTTTTTCCTCGGTTTCGGCACTGCCGTCCCAATGGGCATAGACAAAGCCGCCTTTGTTTTTTATGATCTCCTTGAACTCTTCGTAGCTGTCAGCATAGTGGGTGTTCTTTTCTCGAAATGAACGGGCTTTTTCAAACATATTTTGCTGAATCTCATCAAGCAGTGTTTGAATCCTTGTGCTCAAACCGGCCAGCGAAACAGTTGTTTTCTCCAGTGTATCTCTTCTGGCAAGTTCCACGCTCTCATTTTCAAGGTCCCGCGGTCCGATGGCAATTCGCAAAGGCACGCCCTGCAACTCATATTCGTTGAATTTCCAGCCCGGCCGGTAATTGTCGCGATCGTCAAATTTCATTACGATGCCCATGGCATCCAGCTCGGCTTTCAGTTTATCCGCCACTTCCCTTATTTGCGCCAGCTGTTCTTCCTTTCTGTAAATAGGCACCATGACCACATGCACCGGAGCCAGTTTGGGCGGTATAATCAGGCCGTTGTCATCGCCATGAACCATCACGAGGGCGCCCATCATTCGAGTGGATACACCCCAGGAAGTTGCCCATACATATTCCTCCTTGCCTTCTTTGCTCAGATATTTTACATCAAAAGCTTTGGCAAAATTCTGACCCAGAAAATGTGAGGTTCCCATTTGCAGTGCTTTGCCATCCTGCATCAGGGCCTCGACTGTAAAGGTGTCTTCGGCTCCGGCAAATCGTTCGCTCTCTGTTTTTACTCCTTTAATTACCGGCACCGCCATGATATTTTCCATGAAATCGGCATAGAGATCAAGAATCATCCTTGATTCCTCCACGGCTTCCTTCTTGCTTTCGTGGGCCGTATGCCCTTCCTGCCAGAAAAATTCGGCAGTGCGCAGAAACAATCTTGTGCGCATCTCCCAACGTACCACGTTGGCCCACTGATTGATCAGCAAAGGCAGATCGCGATAGGACTGAATCCAGTCTTTATAGGTATTCCAGATGATGGTTTCGGATGTCGGACGTACAATGAGCTCTTCTTCCAGTTTGGCATCAGGGTCTACAATCAGACCTTCGCCATCGGGCGACTCCTTGAGCCGGTAGTGAGTGACTACCGCACACTCTTTGGCAAAGCCTTCGACATGTTTGGCTTCCCGTGCAAAAAAGCTTTTGGGTATCAGAAGGGGAAAGGATGCATTTTGATGTCCCGTTTCCTTAAAGCGCCTGTCCAGATATTGCTTCATCTCTTCCCAGATGGAATATCCGTAGGGTTTTATTACCATACAGCCCCTCACCGCTGAATAGTCTGCAAGGCCTGATTTTATTACCAACTCGTTGTACCATTTGGCATAATCTTCATTTCTGCTTGTTAAATCTTTAGCCATCTTTTCGTTTTGGAATGGTGTTTGTTGTAATATTGATGCGAACGAAAAAAACAACGGTTCGCTTGATAATTATGGGCTCAGCCCACAAAAGTAATTAAAAAAACACCGTACAATGAAAGCTATCTACACCATTATCGCTGCGCTTCTGCTCATCGCTTCGGGATGTTCCAGTTCCTACCGAAGCAGCACCTCCTATGACGATGTTTATTACGATGGTTCCGAGGTTTATCTCGAGGATATAAAGCAAGAGGAAGCACGCACTTCTGCCAGGTATGAAGGCAATGAGCAAAGCAGCAAATACGAGTCTGAAGAGGAATATGGATATGAGGATTACAGCGGTGACGGTGAAGAATATAATGAAGGCGGCAATACGTACATTACTAATAATTACTACGGAGATTATTACGATGAGCCGTATGATTATTATTACTCTTCAAGAATCAGACGATTTAGCCGCCCGTATCTCGGCTTCAGTTACTTCGGCTCATGCTACACCGATTACAGATGGTATGATCCCTACTACTCAGGCGTGAGTATCTATGTGAGTTGGGGCAATCCCGGCTGGGGCTGGCGCGATCCTTTCTTCTACTCTTACAGACCTTTTAACTCCTGGTATTACCGGCCATGGTATGATCCTTACTACTCTTCTTTCTACTCCGGATATAATTACGGATACTGGAATGGATTCAATGACGGCTTTTTCTATGGTTCGAATTTCTATACAGGTTACAGCGGATATGGATATAATAACGGCTACAACAACTATGGGTATTCTGAAACCTACACCCCAACGGATTATTATTACGGCCCGCGCTTTGCCAATAATAGCGGCAGCAACAGCGGCATGCGCGGACAACGTTCAACGATACAGTACGGTAAAAATGACGGCAGCGGCAAAGGCGGGAATCGCAACGCTGTGAATAGTGCGAGTGCAAACAGCGGTCAACTGACAGCAGAGAACCGCAACGTCAGTATGAATAAAGCCGATAACCCGGGCAGGGTTGGAAACAGTTACTTTGACAATCGAAAAGGGAACGAACTGTCGAAACGCGGAGGTGAATCCGTCAGCGGTATTCGCACCGTAAGTCCTACGGGAAGTGGGTCAACGCAAACATTGCATCGCCAGGGTGAGACGAAAGCTCCCCGCGGAAGCAAGGGATCACTGATCAATGGCAGTTCCAATACCGGCAGCAAATCAGGCAAGCTGAGCCCCCGCAACAGTCGGCAGAATGAATGGAAAAGATATAAGTCGCGACAATACAATTCGAACAGACGGACGGAAAGTCCTTCGGGCAACAGTGTGCGTCATTCCTATGAAAGAAATGGCAGCAACAGTCCTTCGGGTAATGTCTCGGGCAAGGGAAATAGCAGACCGGAACGTAGAATTCGCAGAAGCGAAGGGGTGAACAGGAGAACAGGCGTTCGTCAGGAAAGAAGCACCCCGGGCCGAAATATCAGCACCCCGGAAAGAAAACGCGACCGAAGCATATCTTCTCCCAGGCAGTTGCAGGAGCGCAGGTCGTCATCGCCCGGAAGATCAACAACTTCTCCGAAGAGAAGTATCAGAAGGAATGAAAGCAGCACACCGCGAAGCAGCAGTCCCTCAAAAAGTTATACTCCTCCTTCAAAGTCGCGCAGTTATTCTTCTCCCTCGCGATCGGGAAGCAACAGGTCTTCATCGAACTATTCATCGCCTTCCCGCTCGGTTCGTTCAGGTTCCTCGGGAAGCCGGAGCAGTTCGTCCCCTCGCCTGAGAGGTCCCAGATAACCACTAAAAAAGATTAAGAATGAGACGGTCAATATTCATTGTCATAGCCCTTGCTGTATCTGCTTTGATGCAGGCACAGTCCGATGTGGAGGCCCTTAGATATGCAAGCACCCAGAATTTGGGTACAGCACGATATGTGGGAATCGGAGGAGCATTTGGAGCCCTCGGTGCTGATTTTACCACGCTGAGCAGCAACCCGGGTGGAATTGGCGTCTATCGCCATTCCTCTATCACTTCGAGTGGAGGCTTTTTTGCATATGATAACTCGGCATCTTTCTTCGGAACAAAGAGCAGCTCAGGAAAGGCTTACCTCTATTTTCCGAATGGGGGATTGGTGATTGCACGCAAAAAGAAACAGGGAAAGGAAAAAGGCTGGCGCTTTGTAAACTATGGCTTTGGTGTGAATCGTCTGGCAAATTACCGCAACAATCTTTCCTTTACCGGTGTCAATCCGTACAACTCGATGCTCGAGCAATTCACGGAAAAACTCAATGCCAATGGCGGCACCCCGCCCGGAGATGTCTTTTCTTCTTTCCCTTACGATGCGGGCCTGGCATATGAAACGTACCTGCTCGATCCCGCTCCGAATGATACAACCCGCTTTGTATCCAAAATACCTTATGGTGGAGCACGGCAGACAGTCAATATCAATACCAAAGGCAGAATGCGTGAACTTGTATTCGCAGTAGGAGGCAATTACAACGACAAGCTCTTCATCGGGGCCAGTCTTAATTTTCCCGGGGTTAAGTATCAGGAGACCAAAAGTTTTAGCGAAGAAGACTTCATGGATAGCATAGCGGACTTCAGCAGCTACACTTTCAATCAGTATCTGACATCCGAAGCCAGCGGAGTTAATCTGAAATTTGGAATGATTTACTGGGTCACTCCCACTTTGCGTGTCGGAGCTGCCCTTCACTCACCGGGCTATCTCAGTTTCGAAGACCGCTTTTATGCAGATATGCAATCCGACCTTGAAAGTGATCAATATACGTATGAGACACTGCCCGGACGATTCTCCTATACGCTTATCACACCCATGAAGATGATGTTCAGTGCAGCGAAGTTGTTTGGAAAGAAAGGACTGATTGCCGCTGAATTGGAGAGTTACGATCCGGGCGCTACGAGGTACTATTTTACGGATGGCGGGTCGAAGGTGTACGAAAATGAACTGAATACGAGTATCTCCGATAAGTACCAACGGGTCTACCGGGTAAAAGTGGGCGCAGAGGCTTCAATAAAGGGGCTGAGGCTGCGTGCAGGAGCTTTTTGGAAGAGCAGTGTATTTACAGATGCTTACAAGCCCTCTGATCAGGCTGACTATGCGGGAGCCGGATATTCTTTGGGTGTGGGCTTCCGGTCGAAATACTTCTTTGCCGATGCCGCTTTTCAGAACACGGTGACGGATTATGCCTATGTGCCCTATACGCTGAACAATCCGGATGAAACTGTCGGTGGCGCTTTGGTCGACCAAAACAGCTACAATCTCATTTTTACACTCGGTGTGAATTTCTAAAAGAGCATTTTCAAATAATATTGACCTCGGGAGTGAGGGCAATTCCAAACTTCTTTTCCACATCCTTTTGGATCCTTGCAGCCAGATTCAGGATTTCAGCGGAGCTGGCACCCCCCAGATTGACCAAGACAAGTGGCTGACGATGGTGTGTGGCTGCACGTCCGAGCTTCCTGCCTTTCCAGCCGCTTCGATCGATCAGCCAGGCTGCCGGTATTTTTATCATTCCGTTTTCCAACCTGAAATGAGGAATATCGGGGTACGCTGCGTGTAGTTTTTCAAAAGCAGTGACCGGAATTTCAGGATTCTTGAAGAAACTGCCTGCATTGCCCGTTTCAGAAGGGTCCGGCAGTTTTTCTCTCCGTATGCGAATGACCGTATCACTCACGTCCTTGATTCCGGGATCCTTTACACCCATTTCATCGAGTTTCTGCCGTATGCCGCCATAAGACAAATTGGGTGTGTAGCCCTTTGAAGCCAGCTTGAGAGAAACGGAAGTAATGATAAATCGTCCCTTGCCTTCATTTTTAAAATAACTGTCGCGATAGGCAAAGCGGCAATCCGATGCATTGAAACGAAGGGTTTTGTTTTGCGCAATATCAAGCGCTTCCAGCTCGTGAAATACATCCTTGAGTTCCACACCGTAAGCTCCGATATTCTGGATAGGAGCGGCTCCGACCTTTCCGGGTATTAAAGAAAGGTTCTCGATGCCGCCAAGCTCATTTGCTATTGCAAAGAGCACGAGATCGTGCCACTCAACTCCGGCTCCTGCCCGCAATATTTTTTTCCCTTCTCCGGATGGAAGGCATTCAATACCGCCCAGATTTATCGACAAAACCAGTCCGGGGTAGTCATCTTTGAGTAAAATGTTGCTGCCACCTCCCAAAGGGAGGAGCGGGAGCTGCTGCTTTTTTGCCCACTCGACAAGCTCCTGCAATTCGTCCAACGATTCCGCAGAAGCATAGTAACGGGCACTTGCATGCAGCCCAAATGTATTTAAATTGCGAAGTGAATAGTTTTCAAGCGGCTTCATGCGCTGCAAAGTAAATGATTTCCCGGCTGATATCGGGCGTACCAATTATCACCTATTCTTTAAATTTAAGCAAAATCCCCTTCCATGCGTTTGATTCTGGTCTTAATCCTTTCCTCTTTTTTCCTATCTCTGTCCGGACAGAATTTTCAGACCTACCGCCCGGGCTATAAAGCATTTTACGAACGGAATGATACGCTTTTCAGTGTCTATGCAACTAAAATAACTGAGGGAAGCGGCAGCGACACGGTCTACCATTTTCCCCGACAGTGGAAAAAAAGCGGAGACAGCAGCTGTGCGCTCAGCGAGCAAAATTCTTTTTTTCTCGGGGCCAAAATGATTAAAAAATCCTATACGGATCATTGGTATCTGAATCGCTTTGGCGATACACTGCGTTTTCATGTGGATGTCAATGCCAGCATTGGTTCCAGCTATTTACTCATGCAAAATGATTCGCTTCGCTTTGTGGTAACGAATGAGGATTTGTCTTATATCTTTGAAAATCCTATCCTGGGCGTTTCTCAAAACCTGATTACTCAGCGCATCGAAGTGCAGGACCTGAACGGAAACCGGGTCGCCCATCCCTTCCAGGACCGCACTTTCAGCATCACCCAGTTTCTTGGCTTTTACGATATCTTCAATATCTACCAATTTCCCACAGATACTTTTTCATATATGCTGAAGGGAACTACGGTTCCTTTCATTGGCCCCGATGTGCGCGGCCTCTATCCGCAGACCATTTTCGATATCCGGCCCGGATATGAGCGGCATTTTAAAAAGACCTACTCTCTTTCAGGCCTTCCGATCCGGGAAGAAAAGATTTCTCTTCTGACCATCGATCGCAGGCTTTCCGGAGATACGCTCTTTCTCGTACACAGGAGGGTGGCAGAGTTGCATGACCTGCTCAGCGGTGAGTTCCGCTTCATATTGGACAGCACATCGGAGCAAATCCTGCTCTCACAATACCGATTTTTGGATGCTGCCGGGGGAGAGCTTTCTTTATATGCCCTGGCTGTGCCTCAGGATACCTTTTTCAGGGTATCCCATGAAGGCCATTTTATGGATTCCCTGCCACGCTTTCAGGAGTCGCTGGGGACGGTTTATAAAAAAAGCATGCCCGGTGCCAACTGCCTCGTGCCGGCAATGAGTGCCGACTCTCTTGTTTTTGCAGAGAATCTGGGATTGATTTTCAGCCGGAAAGAGCGAATGGATACCGTAATAACACTGCGGCTGCAATACTACAAAAGAGCCATAGAGCAATGGGGCCAACCTTTCGACTTTTCGGGATATCTCGGGATAGACAAGCCGGAGCTAAATTTCAGCTTCTTTCCCAATCCGTTTTCACAAGGGGGGATATTGAGCGTGGAAGGAGCAGGGCGAAAAAAGATAAGCATCCATTCGATGGATGGCAGACTTTATATGAGCAGGACAATTACAGGCCGGTCGCTTGATATAGATACGCGCTCGTGGCCTTCAGGGATATATGTTCTCCATGTCTCAGACGGCAGGAGAAGATATGCAATGAAAATTGCAAAATTCTAGAAAACGCGGTCGAAGCAGAGGGCTTATGCAATGGCTTCGGCCAGTTCCGGATCTACCAGAATACGTCCGCAGTGCTCGCAAATGATAATTTTCTTGTGCTGCCGTATTTCCACTTGTTTTTGGGTGGGAATCTTGGCATGACAACCACCGCAGCTGTCTCTTTCGTAGATAACAACGGCCAGCCCGTTGGCATAGGCTTTTCGGATGCGGTCAAATGCTTTCAGGTAGCGCTCTTCTACTCCCTTTCTCTTGCTTTCGGCTTTTTTTGCAAGGGCCTTTTCTTCCTTCAGTGTTTCGGCACTGATTTTTTCAAGTTCTTTTTTCTTCACTTCCAGATCGGCCTGCCTGCTTTTCAGTATTTCCTCGGACTCTTCAATCACGGCATTTTTTGCAGTGATTTGCTCTTCCGCTTCCCTGATTCGTTTTTCGGCCAGTTGCTGCTCCAGTTTTTGCATCTCAATTTCCTTGTTGAGTGCATCAAACTCCCGGCTGTTTTTTACATTGTTGAGTTGCTCCTCATAGCGGGCAGTCAGGGCTTCAGACTCTTTCACCTTCATGCGCTGAGTCGTGATCACGTCCTCAAGGTCTTCCCGGTCTTCTTTTAAACGTGCTACACGCTTCTCAAGTCCCAGGATTTCATCTTCCAAATCGCTGACCTCCAGAGGCAATTCGCCTTTCAGTTTGTTGATTTCATCCAGTTTGGAATAAATATTCTGAAGGGCAACGAGGTCCTTTAATTTTTCCTCAATTGTTTTCTCCGCTTTCTTAGCCATAATCAGTAGTAATATTTGATAGGATTGGTATCCACGCTTGTCAAATGAAGTGCAAAATTAGCAAATTTCTTCCTTATTTTTTCATAAATGAACTGCATCGTAAATTGCTCACTCTCAAAGTGTCCGATATCGCAGATCATGATTTGCGAATCGGCATCAAAAAACTGATGGTATTTGAAATCTCCGCTTACAAAGGCATCGGCTCCGGCCTGGCGTGCCCTGGAGAGCAGAAAACTCCCCGATCCTCCGCAAAGTGCTACGCTGCGTATAGAATGTGAGACGGAGGTATAGCGTATCACCTGCACATTTAGTCGTTCTTTGAGCAATTGCAGGAATTCCGGGCTACTCATCTCCTGATCGAGGCGCCCGATCATCCCGAATCCCGTCTTAGCATATTCGTTCTGCAGTGCAACTATATCGTAGGCCACTTCCTCATAAGGATGGCTTTCAAAGAGGGCGGAAAGTACCTTTTCCCGGATCCATGCGGGAAAAATAAGCTCTACTTTCACTTCCGCTTCGTGGTGTTCTTCCCCTTTTTTGCCCACGAAAGGCTGACTCCCTTCGAGGCCTCTGAAAGTACCCGTGCCTTCGCTGTTGAAACTGCAATGGTCATATTGCCCTATATGTCCTGCTCCGGCATCAAAGAGCGCCTTCCTGACCGTATCCGCATGATCAAGCGGCACAAAAGTGTAAAGTTTTTCCAGCACTTCCTTTTTGGGCTCCAGTATTCGCGTGTCTTTCAGGCCCAGTTCTTTTGCCAAAGCATCACTCACTCCATCAGCTATGCTGTCGAGGTTGGTGTGCATGGCAAATATTGCGATGTCATGCTTTATCGCTTTGATCAGGCAGCGTTCGGTGTAGTGGCTGCCAGTGATTTTTTTTATTCCCGTAAAAATCAGCGGGTGATGGGCAACGATGAGGTTGCAAGATTTGGATATTGCCTCTTCCAGCACCTCCTCGGTGACATCCAGGCAAATCAAAACTCCCGATATCACCTTTTGGCGGTCTCCCACAATGAGCCCGGCATTGTCGTAGGATTCCTGCAGGGCTGGGGGTGCCCATTCTTCCAGGTAATTTATCAGATCGTGAATGACCATATCTTTCATTTTTTACAATGTAATAATATCCATTTTGAGATCAGCTCCATGACGGCCGGAGCCATGGTTTCTTCAATGCTCGCATATTCGGCAGGCAATCCGCTCCCGGCATTTTGCATGAGGTGGTTAAGACCCGGAAAAACAAGTACCCGGTAATCCGTCAGCGGAGATTGACGCAGGTATTTCTCCAGAGCCGGTGCGTTGATGGCTGCCGGCACCTGCAGGTCTTTTTCTCCGTAAATAGCGAGTGTGGGTACGTTCAGCCCGGAATATACTTCCTCCGGATCGAGCGTGAGCACATACCGCATCCAGGGACTGATAAAAAACTGTATCTGACGAAGGATGCTCCGGTCGTCAAGGTGAAGGCTGTCTTTTTCGGCCCGGCTCAGTTCGTTTATCACGCTGTCAACGGCTTTGCGCATAAATGTTATGTCCTCGCCTTTATCTTCGGCTTCCCTGAGGACCGAGAAAACGCGCTGAAGCAGGCGCCTGTTGAGGGCAATGAGTTCGGGGCTCATGCCCGCTTTTTCGGAGAGGAGACCCGACTGCAGAATTAACAGCGAGTCCATGCGAATGGATGGCGCGGCTATCAGGATTATAAAATCAACGGTGCTGTCCTTTCCGGCAAGCATCGGGGCGATAAGGCCGCCTTCGCTGTGTCCGACAATGCCCGTACAGTATTTCAGGACATTTGGATGTTGCTGCAGAAAGGCATGTGCCGCACGGGCATCTTCGGCAAGATCAGCCGTAGTGGCCGGGGGATAAAAACCCTCCGACTTGCCCGTGCCCCGGTCGTCATAGCGCAAAACGGCAATCCCGTTCCGGGTGAGGAAGTCAGAAAGGACATAAAAAGGTCTGTGGCCAAAAATGCTTTCGTCCCGGTCTTGCGGACCCGATCCGCTGACGAGCACCACCGCGGGAAAGTGTCCCGTGGAGTCGGGGAGGGTAAGTGTGCCTGAGAGGCTGATGCCGGCTGTTTCATTGCGAAAGCTTACTTCCTTCACCAAATAAGGCAGCGGAGTATCGGGTTCTTGCGGGCGATCAGGCATTCCCTGTTCGCCTTCGGGCAGGCGTTGCAGTGTGATTGGCAGGCGATTGCTGGCCTGTAACCAGGTTCCCTGCAACTCATCATTTATGCTATCGAAATGAAAACGAAGTGTTCCCTGTATCGATTTCACGATAATCAGGAAACTATCTCCCACAGTGCTCACGCTCCCGGCATCTATTCCAAATGCACTCTGAAGCGGACTGTCAAGCAGGGCATTCATTTCACCGTCTTTTCCTTTTTTAATGTGAACGACAAGGGGCAGTTCGATGCTGCCCGTGTTCAGTGATCCTTTCCAACTGCCTTCGAGAGCAGGGGGAATTGCAGGTGGGTTTTGAGCGGAAAGTGCAAGCGTGATGAAAAAAAGAAGAAAAGCGGAAACACAGTTTTTCATGGCGGTATTTGACGATAAATTTAATCATAAGACCGGGCATTGGCCGATGAAACTTAGTTTTGCATCAATGACGTACATTCTGAAAGTTCTTCTTTTTCCCTTCACCCTCCTCTACGGATCTCTTATCTTCCTTCGTCATTTTCTTTATGAGAGGGGCATTTTCAGGAGGGTTACTTTTGAGGTACCGGTCATCTGTGTGGGCAATCTCAGCGTGGGCGGAAGCGGTAAGAGTCCGATGGTAGCCTGGTTGCTGAAGAATTTGCAGGACCGCAACCCGGCCGTACTAAGCCGGGGATACGGACGCAGGAGTAGTGGATTCCGCTGGGTGCAGAAGTGGTCTTCGGCCCGGGAGTGCGGAGACGAGCCTCTTATGATCAAGCGCAACTTTGAAGATATACCCGTAGCTGTGGCAGAGAACCGAAGTGTGGCAATTCCACAAATAATGATGAGTTATCCGAAAACCGACCTTGTCATTATGGACGATGGCATGCAGCATCTGGCGGTAAAGCCTTCGTTGCTTATTTTAATGACGAGCTGGACGCGTCCTTTTACACGGGATTCCCTCCTGCCGGCCGGACGCCTGCGCGAAGGCAGGCACAGGGCTTCTGCTGCTGATTTGATTGTTGTCAGCAATTGCCCTGCCGATACGTCCCCGGACGAAAAGGAGAAGCTGAAGAAGGATATATCGCGCTACAGCGGGGCCGCTGTTTTTTTTGCCGATCTGAGTTATGGAGAGATTCTTCGGTGGAAAGACAAAATACCTGTGGACATAAGGCAATATGCATCTGTTTTGGCCGTGTCAGGCCTGGCTGACAACAGGGGCTTTGCAAATCAGGTCCGCAGCCTGGTCGGGGATGCAGAGGTCCTTCCGTATGCAGATCATCATCGTTATCTTCCTTCGGATGTTCAGCGATGGATCGGGAAGTTGAAGGATTTAAAAGCAGCGCGGGCCATTCTCACTACCGAAAAAGATGCCCAGCGAATAGCTCCCTATCTCGATTTGCTTTCTGCGCAGGAGATCGACTTGCTCGTTCAGCCGGTCAGCATGCAATTCCACGAAGAAAACGGAACACCGGAATCCTTTATCGACAAGAAATTATCTGCATTCGGATAGATCAGTAGCCAAGCAGACGCAGCATCTGTTCGCTGCTCTGACGTTCGCTGAAAACACGGGTCTTTAGTTTTCCCTTGCTGTCGCGGTCGAAGATCATATACTTGGGCGTAGGGATCAGGCAGTGTTTCATCCCTCCGTAACCGCTCAGTGCCTCCTGGTAGGCTCCGGTATGAAAGAAACCAATGAGAAGGGGTTCTTTCTTGTCCAGTTTGGGAAGCCACACTTCGCTGATGTGCATCTCCGAATTGTAGTAGTCGTGCTGGTCGCAACTGATACCTCCGAGATTCACCCGCTGATATTCATTTTCCCATTTGTTGAGCGGGAGCATGATAAACTTTTCACCGATACCCCAGATGTCGGGCATGGTGGTCATGAAGGAACTGTTGAGCATGTACCAGCGCTCCTTGTCATTTTGTTTCTTTTCCTTGATCACTTCAAAAATGAGGGCCCCGCTTTCTCCCACCGTATATTTCCCGAATTCGCTGTAAATATCCGGAGTGTCCACGCCCGCTTCATCGCAGGATTTCTTGATGATGCGTACAATTTCTTCGACCATGTAGGGCATGTCGAAATCGGTATAAAGTGAATTACGAATGGGCATGCCACCACCGATATTAAGGATGCTCAGTTCAGGAGCTATTTTTTTGAGTTCCGTGTATTTGTTGATCATCCGGTTCAGTTCATTCCAGTAATAGGTGCTGTCCTGTATGCCCGTATTAATGAAGAAGTGCAGCATTTTCAGTTGGAAGCGGGGATTGTCTTTGATCTTCTCGCGGTATAGTTTGAGCACATCTTTGTACCGAACGCCCAGTCGCGAGGTATAAAACTCGAAATTGGGTTCTTCTTCCGTTGCCACTCTGATTCCGATTTTGAGTGCTTCTTCCCGTGCAAAGCGATAGCGGTCAATTTCCTCATAATCGTCCAGCACGGTATAAATATTCTCAAAGCCGCGGTCGTGCATGGCCGATATACGTTGTATATATTCCTCCGGCTTGAAGCCGTTGCAGACAATTTCTGTTTTCTTGTCGAGCCAGCCTTTGCGGAAGGTCTTTTCAATCAGGTCCATGTCATACGCAGAGGAGGTCTCGAGCTGGGCCTGGTGCTTCAGCACTTCTTTGATTACAAAGGAAAACTGTGAGCTTTTCGTACAATAGCAGTAGGTGTAACTTCCCTTGTATCCCTGTCTTTCAATGGCTCCGTTAAAGCAATCCCGGGCGCGGTCTATCTGGATGCTGATTTTAGGAAGGTAAAAAAGGCGTACAGGCGTTTCTTCTTCCCCGATTTCCTCCATGAGGTCTACTCCGTAAAAGTGGAGATGTCCGTTTTTTACGTCAAAGCCTTCGATCGGGAAATCAAAAGTCTGCTTGATGAGGTCGATGTATCGTTGTTTCATAGCTTCTTTTACTGATCAATGGACGGTTAAGCGAGAGGGCAAAATTAATCTCTTTACACGGCATTCCGATTCAATTTCAGCCAAGCCTGCGGACAGCGGCACGGGATGAGTGGCATTCGCCTCAATGTTGCTTCTTAAGAAGGCATTTTTTGTAATTTTGGAACGATCAATCAAGGAGCTATGGAAGAGCAGCAAAATGCAGAGTTTTCGCAGGAAGAAAGAATTGGATTCGAAGAATTCAGAAAGGAAGTATTGAATGACTACCGCCTGGCTGTGCTCAGCCGCGAGGCGAGCCTGATTGGCCGGAAAGAAGTGCTGACGGGCAAAGCGAAGTTTGGCATTTTTGGGGATGGCAAGGAGGTTCCGCAGCTGGCCATGGCCAAAGCTTTCAGGGCGGGCGATTTCAGAAGCGGATACTATCGCGATCAGACCTTTGTATTGGCTACCGGCATGGGCACGGTGGAACATATGTTCGCACAGCTTTATGCCGATACCGACCTCGAACGCGAGCCTTTCTCGGGAGGACGGCAAATGAACAATCACTTTGCCACGCGTTCGCTTGACCCCAACGGGGAGTGGAAGTACCTCTCCAAAATGAAGAATACGGCCTCGGATACTTCTCCCACGGCCAGCCAGATGGCGCGGGCCGTAGGTCTTGCCCTTGCCTCAAAAAAATACCGCGAAAACCCGGATATCCCGGGTGCCGAACGATTTTCGATGAATGGCAACGAGGTGGTCTTTTGCACCATCGGGGATGCCAGCACCTCCGAAGGCATCTTCTGGGAGTCATTAAATGCAGCCGGTGTGCTGGAAATACCTCTGGCCATTTCCATCTGGGATGACGGATATGGCATTAGTGTGCCGATTGATTATCAGACGACCAAAAAGAGCATATCCGAAGTCCTCAAAGGTTTCAAGCGCGATGAAAACGGGGGACTCGATATTTACACACTGGATGCATGGGATTATCCTGCCCTGATCGAAACCTATCAAAAGGGAATTCAAAAAATAAGAGATACGCATATTCCGGCTGTATTTCATGTGAAAGGCGTCACACAGCCCCAGGGACACAGCACCTCCGGCTCTCACGAGCGATATAAGTCGAAAGAGCGCCTGGAGTGGGAAAAAGAATTTGACTGCAATCGAAAGATGCGCTCCTGGATTGAAAGCAATAAGCTGGCCACCTCCGAAGAGTTGGATGAAATTGAAAAGGAAGCGCGCAAAGCAGCCAGGGAATCACAAAAACGGGCCTGGGTGGAAATGCGAAAGCCCATCGATGCAGAAATCAAAGAGGCCCTGGCTCTGATGCAGAGTCTGGCATCGGTGTCGGCTTATGCCGGGCAGATCAACGAGGCCGTCAATGAGCTCAGCAACGCTATTACACCCATTCGAAGAGATTATTTCGCAGCGGTAAAGAAAGCCCTCAGAGCAAGTATCGGGGAGGGAAGTGCTGAGCGCGAGGCCCTTACGCAATGGTTGAAAGAAAAACAGGATTTTGCAAATGAGGCTTATCGCAGCAAATTATACAGCGAATCAGAGGAATCCCTTTCTCGTGTGGAGGCGGTACCGGCTGTTTATACGGATAACTCGGAAGTGAAAAACGGATATGAGATACTGAATGAATATTTTGACAGCATGCTCGCCCGCAATCCCGATGTGTTTGCCTTTGGTGAGGACCTGGGCAAGATAGGGGATGTGAATCAGGGCTTTGCCGGCCTTCAGGCAAAGTATGGCGAAAGCCGCGTCTTTGATACGGGCATTCGCGAGGCCAGTATAGTCGGACAGGGAATAGGAATGGCCATGCGGGGTCTGCGGCCCATAGCCGAGATTCAGTATCTCGACTATCTCATTTACGGTCTGCAGCCCATCGTTGACGACCTGGCCACACTGCAATACCGCAGCAGGGGAGGCCAGAAGGCCCCGGTAATCATACGTACGCGCGGACACCGGCTTGAGGGCATCTGGCATACCGGATCGCCCATGGGCATGATTATCAATTCGGTGAAAGGGGTGCATGTGTGTGTGCCCCGCAATATGACCCAGGCAGCGGGCATGTACAATGCCCTGCTAAAATCTGACGAACCCGGCATCATCATCGAATGCCTCAACGGATACCGCCTGAAAGAACGCAAACCCGAAAACCTGGCCGACTATACGATAGTGCCGGGCCATGCCGAGATATTGCAGGAAGGCAGCGATGTCACGCTGGTGACCTATGGCTCCACGCTGCGCGTGGTGCAGGATGCCATGAAGATGCTTGAGGAGAAAAATATCTCTTGCGAGTTGATAGATGTGCAAAGCCTCATTCCTTTTGATCTGGATCATCTCATTGCCGATTCGGTAAGGAAGACGAATCGGGTCGTATTTATTGATGAAGACGTGCCCGGAGGCGCTACGGCCTATATGATGCAACAGGTAATAGAAGAGCAGGATGCGTACTTCTGGCTCGACTCCGAGCCTCTGAGCATCACCGCGGCCGAGAATAGAGCTGCCTATGCTTCGGATGGCGATTACTTTTGCAAACCCAATGCCGAGCAGATATTCGAACGGGTTTATGAACTCATGGCGGAAGCCAGTCCGAGCGATTATCCGCCTTTGTACTGAGAGGCTGCTTTGCGGAAGTAGGCGCTTAGGAGAAAAAGAGATCAATAAAAAAAGGCCGCTCAAATGAGACGGCCTTTTTTCTTTTCGTGTGCTTCCAATTATTTGATCACCAGAAGTTTTTTGGTGATGATAGAAGAACCATTGCTGAAGTTATAGAAGTAAATACCACTGTTTACATTGCTGGCATCCCATCTTACCGTATGCATGCCGGCTGTTTGTGAGCCATTGTAAAGAGTAGCAATTTCACGGCCCAATGCATCCATTACCGTGATTTGCAGATTGTCGATATTTTCAGTTGTGATATATCGGATATTGGTTACATTTTTCACCGGGTTGGGGAAGGCACTGATGCTGCTGAAAGAAGAAGCAATATCTTCAATACCTACACCGAGGAATGAAACCGTGACACCGGCAAAAGGTGTTCCGTCTGCATTTTCAACCGTCAGGTTGCCGGTTGCCAGTCCTCTGACGAAGATGTCCGAACAACTGTCGCTCTTTCCTTCCATCGATCCGTCTTCATTTCTGAAAACCATACCAATGTTGGTCAGCGTGCTGTCGTGATCCACGCCATAATAATCCCAAATATGAATGGTAATGGTCCATTCATCGGTATTGCCGGTCGGGCTCATTTCGCCCACTCCGTCATCCTGGCCCCAGTTGCCCACTACAGATTCCCATACATCATTGGCTCCGCCAATTCCGACACCGCTGTGCATGTAGATCTTATTGGCACCCAAAGGCTGGCAATTTGCACCGCTTTTGTTGGCGTCATAGGTAATTTTTAAACTGTCGGCAGGCTGTGCCATCGCAACCACTGCAAAGAATAGTACAATGAAGGTGGCAAATGATTTTGTAACAAGTGTTTTCATAGGCTCTGAAATTTTTTGTTTGTTTGAAAATTGTTCTAGCAATAAAGATAAAAAACCTTGTTAATAATTCATCAATAATATTGTCTTATTTCCACGCCTAAACGTTTAAAAGTCCTTAATTATAAAGCGTTTGGAGACTTCACCCCGGAAAAAATGATCGTGAACAAATATTTATTAGTCGTTTTAACAAATAATTAAACTTTGAAAAAATGTTAAAATTTGAGCGATTTCGGATCGCGGCACTATGATTTTAATCTTTCGAGGCCCGCTCTTGCCTGGCTTTCAATGCTTTGCCGGTAGGCGTGATTGTGATACTGCATGGCCTGCCGAAAGTATTTTCTTGCTTTTTCGCTGTCTCCCGATTTTTCGGCCATAAAGGCAATCTGAAGACAGGCATTGGCGGCAAAATAGAACGGGCAGTTTTGAGAAGAGGCCCGGATGCACCTTTCGAAATACAGGATGGCCTTGGCCTCCTGCCTTAATTTCTGATGAATGCGCCCCATCCGGTAGTTGAACTCCAGGATCTGGGCAGGCAGGGTAAAGGAAAAGGACTGATAGGCGGAAAGTGTTTGCAGCGCCTCTTCGTAATAGCCACCGTCAAAGAGGAGGCGGGCTCTCAGCAATTCGGGATGGGGAACTACACCGCTTTCCGCTTCTTCCTGTGCCGCCCGGTCTTCTTCTATCTGCCGGAATCCATCGTCCCGCAGTCTTGACATGGCATCGTGATACCCCTTGAGGTCACCGGCCGTCAGGCGTAGCCAGGCGACCTTTTGCCAGGCGGATTTAATATAATTCCTGCCTTTGAAATTTTGGATAAAATGCAATAGCAATTTTTCTCCGCGCGGGTCCAGTTTGTGCACCAGAGCCAGGCCTTCAAGATATTCGAGAAAGGGAATATCAAAATAGGCGCTTCCTTCGGGCCGTCCTTCGACAATGCGGATGACGGCTTCATTGTGTCCTGTGTAAGAAGCCACCGAGGCCCTTGTAAAACAGGCCAGCAGGTCATCCGGTGTGCCAAAACCGGTGTCGGAAACAAGTGCCCAGGCACCGGCACCATCTTTAAGGAGATGAAGTTTGAGAAATGCCTGCAGCATCTTCACCTCCGGATGAAAGGGGAAGTCATTTTGGCGGCAATACTCTACGACTTTCTCCATTTCCGCCATGCCGCTCTCAACAGAGCCTTCAAAGCCCAGTTTCTCAACTCCCCAGCGATATTCATTCGGAATGGCGCCTACTACCGTATGCATGACGGCCAGGCTTTTCAGATTGTAGACGAAGTCAGGAAAGGCCTTCCGGTTGGCCTCGAGCAGGGTATAGGCTTTTTTTACATTCATAAACGCCCCGATATACTCTTCAAATTTGAGGCGTGCAATTCCCCAGTGCAGTTGAACCTCGGCCAGGCAATAGCGATAGAACGGACTCTCCTTCGGCCCTCTGATCAGCTTCTTCAACCGCTCGTTGCGTCTGTCAGAGAGTTCGAAGTAAAGCAGTTCATCTTCCGAAATATAGACTTTAAAAAAGTCAATGTAGTCTTCCAGCAGGAGGGGAATAAGATTGTCCGGGTCGCTTTTCTTTTCCCGCTCCAGTATATCCCGGGCAAGGTCGAGCCGAAGTTTGAATATTTCCGCAGTGGCTCTTTTGCAGTTTTCGCTGAAGCTGTAATGCGGTGTTGCTCCTGCAAGCAGCTGCGCGTTGAAAAGCAAAAACAGGATAATCCGCATGCTGTGAAAATAAGTGCCCCTGCCGGGATAAACAATTGCCAGAGGCAAAGGACAGGTATTTTATAAAAGAAAGGTCTTCTGCGATACATTTGCGCACAGAAAAAGAAAATTGAACTTGAAAAAGAGTAAAGCCCCAATTGCGGAGAAGATCAGGAAAAAACTGCTCAAACACGGACATCTGAGAGAAGATCCTTATTACTGGCTGAAGCAGCGGGATGACAAGAAAGTGCTGGACTATTTGAAGGAAGAGAACCGCTACACCGAGGAGGTCATGGAGCCCGTCAGTAAGCTGAAAGAGGATCTCTTTGCGGAATTGACAGCCCGCATCAGGGAAGACGATCGCAGTGTGCCTTACCGCTACAGGGGTTATTGGTATTTTACTCAATTCGAGAAGGGCAGGGAATATCCCTTGTATTACCGCAGAAAAGATACGGCAGATGCAAAAGAGGAGTTGATGCTGGATGTGAACAAGCTGGCGGAGGGAGCATCGTACTGCGAATTGGCCGGATTTTCCATTTCACCCGATAATCGTCTCATGGCCTATGCGCTTGACCGGGTTGGAAGAAGGCAATACATTATCCGGGTCAGGGATATGGAGCAGGGTGTTGACCAGGATTTCGAAATCGAAAATACGGCCGGAGACATGGAATGGGATCGCTCGGCTTCCTGCCTGTATTATGTCAGCATTGATCCCGAAACACTGCGCAACGACAAGGTCTGGCGCTTCCGGCTATCCACTTCCGAAAAGCAGCTTGTATTTTCTGAGGAAAACGAAGCGTTTGAAGTGGAGATTGAGATGGCCCGGTCAGAGAAATACCTCTTCATCCACTCGGAAAGCAAGAACAGTTCTGAAGTACAGTTGATCGACCGGGCCGATCCCGATGCCCGGCCATTACTCTTTCACAGTCGCGGGGAGGGGCATCTCTATTCTCTGGATCATTTCAATGGGCACTTTTTCATACTGAGCAACCGGGATGCGATTAACTTCAGACTCCTCATCGCTGCGGAAGACCGTTTTGAGCCTGAGCACTGGAAAGAGATCATTCCCCACAGGAGCGATGTGTTGCTCGAAGATTTTGAGTTGTTCAATGACTTTATCGTCACCGAAGAGCGCAGCGAAGGTCTTCTGACCCTGCTCATTCGAAAGCCGGACGGAAGCATCGATCATCAAATCTCCTTTGATGAGGCAGCCTATCTTGCCAATATTTACATTAATCCGGAGCCGGATACCAGCGTGCTTCGTTATTACTACTCCTCGCTGACAACTCCCGCCACCATCATAGATTACGACATGAAAAGCAGGGAGAAAAAAATACGGAAGGTGCAGGAGGTCCCGGATTATGATCCCGGAAATTATATCAGCGAACGAATATGGGCCCGCTCACATGACGGAACCCGGGTACCCGTGTCACTGGTACGCAGAAAAGATACGCCCCTTGATGCCACGGCACCCCTCCTGCTCTACGGCTACGGATCATATGGAATCAGCATAGACGCGGCCTTTAATCATGCACGGCTCAGCCTGATCGACCGGGGATGGATTTATGCCATTGCGCATGTACGGGGAGGCGAAGAGATGGGCAGAGCCTGGTACGAGCTTGAGGGCCGCTTATTAAAGAAGATGAATACTTTCTATGACTTTATTGCCTGCGCCTCGCACCTGTGCGATCAGGGATACACTTCGAAAGAACGCCTCTTTGCCATGGGAGGAAGCGCAGGCGGTCTGCTGATCGGAGCTGTAATCAATCTCCGGCCCGATCTATTTCGCGGAGTGGTGGCAGCGGTGCCTTTTGTCGATGTACTGACGACCATGCTCGATGACCGCATCCCCCTCACCACACAGGAATATGAAGAATGGGGCAATCCGGAGGAAAAGGAGTATTACGACTACATCCTTCGGTATTCTCCTTACGACAATATCAAAGACCGGGACTATCCGGCCGTGTTGGCCAGCACCGGCTACTACGATTCTCAGGTGCAATACTGGGAGCCAGCGAAATGGGTGGCGCGCTTGCGCGCCCATCAGCAAGGGTCGTCTCCGATCCTCCTGCATGTCAACTTTGAGGCCGGCCACGGAGGTGCCTCGGGCCGCTATGAAGCCTATCGCGAAATAGCGCTTTACTATGCTTTTTTAATGGGGGTGCTTGAGGGAAAGATTCAGGGACACGAAAACGTCTGATAAAGGCTTAATGAATAAAGGCTTTCTCCAGCTTTTGGATGGCTTCTTCCACTACGTTATTGTGTTTTAGCTTTTTGGCCTCTTCCAGATGTGCGAGAGCTTTTTCCTTTTGTCCTTTTTTCAGATAAATATCGGCCAGGCTGACGTGTGCCACGGCCCGGTCGTTGGGCAGCCGCAATCCGGCTTCCAGTGCCTGTTCAAAACTTTTTTGTGCTGCTCCGCTTTTCCTGGCGGAACTCAAAAGGTAACCCTGGCAGAAGTAGTAATAGGCCTGATCTTCTTTGCGAAGATTATCCGGGGAGGGAATCTTCTTTAATGCTGCTTCACACTTCTCCAGATCGCCCCGGTAGAGATGGCGAAGTGCGTGATAGACAGGCCCAAAGCGGTAGAGCCCGTAAGCCAGAAATACCGTTAAAAGCAGAGAGCCCCCGGCTGCCAGCCATTGCCCTGCCATGAAAAAGAGGAGGGTAGCTATCAATGCACCTACCACCGCAAGCAGTTGCAGTCTTTTTTTAATCATGAGGCAAAAATAGAGAAGGACATTGTGCTGTGTGTGTTTTGCATTTTTTCAGTAGCAGGCTCTCCGGGCCCTTTCTGACGGCTTTCAGATCAGCCTTTCCACGAGCCGGGATAGCCAAAAAGAATTTTCACTACATCTCCGGCTCTGCGGGCTTTTTTCAGATCCTGAAAAATGGCTTTCCATTCGTGGAAGTTGAGGTAAACCGGGTTGTAGGAGTTGGGTGGAGTCGTTATGCCGTAGTCGACCTGCTCTTCCTCTTTTTGGAATGTGCCGAAGATTCGGTCCCAGATTATAAAGGTCGAACCGTAGTTCTTGTCAATATACTTGGGATTTCGTCCGTGGTGAACCCGGTGGTGGGAGGGGGTTACAAAAATGAATTCAATGGGTGCGGGCAGTTTGCGGATCAGCTCCGTGTGTATCCAAAACTGATAGAGCACCTCCAGTTGGTTGGCAATAAAAAATATGACGGGATGAAAGCCCAGCATGATGGCCGGGATGTAAAAAATAAATTTGATGTGCTGAGTCCACGAGAGCCGGAAGGAGACCGAAAAATTATAGTTTTCCGAACTGTGGTGCGTCACATGCGTAGCCCAGAACATTCTCCACTCGTGCCCCCAGCGATGGGCCCAATAGCGCAGAAAATCGATCACCACAAATGCAAGAACCAGTGACCACCAGGTGTAGGGAATGCGCAGGGGCGAAAGGTTGTAGAAGATGATAAACAATCCGAGAATACCGGCTTTGATGACCAAATCGACCAGCAAATTTCCGACACCGATGGCTGCGCTGCTTAAAAAATCCTTTCCGTCATACAGTTTCTTTTTTTGGTAGTTTCCGATAAACCATTCGAGGAAAACCAGCGACAGCATGACGGGGATGGCGTACAAAATAATGGGTGGGAAGTCTAAATCCTTAATGGTCTGCATACTTAATTGGTCAAATACCATAACTTCAAATAACGTTTAAGATTTTTGCAGAAAAGTCTTTTTGTTCAATGACAAATCTACAAAGTGTAGTTGTTCATTCATTCCAAACTCATTCGTTAAGACATGAATAAACGTATAATCTGGTTTTTTCTTTTCCTGATATTGGGGGGTAAAGTTCAATCCCAACCAAGATATCTGAACTTTGGTGCCGGGTTGGCCTATAATCTTTTTGCCGATGAAGGATTGTCTGACCTGCCTTACGAGGGTTTTGGCGCATATCTGACAGCTGCATTTGAGTGGGAGAGCCCTTCGGCATGGCATCGTCTGGGGTTGAATACCCAACTTGGATATCTCTCTCCGGTGCAGCATTCCGGCCTGGGAATCCATACCCTTGTTGATGCCGGGTATGCACAGCTTTTTCATACCGGACTGATGCCCGAACCATGGCAGCTGAGCGTGGGCCCCGAAGCTTCACTTTATATCAATCAGGTAATTCAGACTTCCTATTCCAACAATGTGGTACATCCCTTTTGGGATGTCAACCTTGCGGCAGGGGCACGGGCAAGCCGTCCTTTCTATTTGTTCAAACGAAAATGGGAACTGGCGCTGCGGGCCTCACTGCCGGTGCTTGGTCTGGCCATGCGTCCCGATTATGCCTATCTGGCACCGCGGGGGTTTTACATCTTCCCCGACAAGCCCCTCGAGGCCATTCGCGAAAGCAGCATGCCGGTCTATCCGCCCCGCTGGCTCCGGATCAAAACAGGAGCAGAACTCTGTTACCTCCTGAAAAACGGAAACAGGATCGGTGCAAACTACGACTGGTACTACAGCAGCATCAAAGGCAGGCCTTCCGAACGCATCAACAGTGCACGGGCTGCCGGCCACGGCTTTACTCTTTTTCTGAAATTCAATTTTTAAGTCATGCGCACTCTGATTTTTCTCGCCAGTTTCATTCTGCTCATATCGGGGTCTTCCTGCGAACGTCTGCTTATTGACCGGCACCCGGCCGATGGCCCGGTAGCAACTTTCGACAGCATGTGGCACACCGTTGATCGCAAATACAGCTATTTCGGACTGAAAGAGATCAACTGGGATCTGGTGTACGATACCTTTAGGGTCAAAGTGAATGATGAGATGGATTCGCGCGAACTGTTCGAGGTGCTGGCTGATTTGCTCTTCACACTGCGTGACGGGCATGTCAACCTGATCACTTCCTTTGATGTCAGCCGCAACTGGACCTGGTACCTTAATTCCCCGCCCAATTTCGACTGGAATGTGATCGAAAGGAATTATCTCGGAGAACACTATGAAATCACCGGAGCCCTGCGCAACACCTGGCTTCCCGATACCATCGGATATATCTACTACGGCAGTTTTATGAACAACATCTCTGACGGAGCCATCGACTACGTGATGCGTAAATTTATCAATGCCAAAGGCATCATCATTGATGTGCGCAACAATGGCGGAGGCCTCATCTTAAATGCCGACAAGCTGGCCGGCCGTTTTACCACGAAACGGGTTTTGTATGGATATGAGCGCTTTAAGACCGGCCCCGGTCATGATGACTTCAGCGACTACTATGAACGCTATATCGAAGCGTCAGGAGATACACAATTCACGGGAAAAGTCGTGGTGCTGACCAACCGCAGCTCCTACAGCGCAACGAATCTTTTTACCTTGCAAATGAAATCCCTGCCCAACGTCAGCATCGTAGGAGATACCACAGGGGGCGGAGGGGGCCTGCCCTATTATGCCCAGCTGCCAAACGGTTGGACATACCGCTTCTCGAGCACACAACTCTTTGATCCGCAAAAGAGACATGTGGAACTTGGCATTGCCCCCGATGTCTACGAGTTTCTGCGGGCCGGGAGCCTGCTTTCGGGCCGGGATGACATCATTGAACGAGCCAGACAAATTATAAAACAATGAAAAAGACGGTATTAATTACCGGAGCTGCCGGAAATCTGGGCAGAGCCGTTACCCGGAAATTCCTGGAAGAAGGCTATCATGTGGAAGCCAGTGCACGAAATCGCGAGGAGGCCCAGCTGCTCGGGACCCTCGGGGAAGTGAATGCCACAGAGCTGAATCTGATGGACGAAGCGGAAACGAAAGCTTTTGTGGAATCACTGAAAAGACGTCTTCCTTCGCTCCATTCGGCAGTGCTCTTGGTGGGTGGTTTTGCCATGGGCTCGATAGAAGATACCGATGCCGAAGCTTTGATGAAAATGTACAGATTGAACTTCGAAACAGCTTATTTCATGTGCAGGCCCTTGCTCTCGTGGATGAAGAAAACGGGATTTGGCCGCCTGGTGCTGGTCGGTGCACGGCCTGCACTCGATCCGGCTGCCGGGAAAAATGTGCTTGCTTATGCCCTCTCCAAGTCCCTGATCTTCCGCCTGGCCGAGATAATCAACGAAGAGGGCAAGGGACACGATGTGACGGCATCCGTTGTGGTTCCGTCCATTATCGACACGGCACCCAACCGGGCGGCTATGCCCGATGCCGATTTCTCGAAATGGGTGACACCCGAGTCGATTGCAGAGAATATTGCATTTATCTGCAGCGATCGTGCCCGCGATCAGCGTGAGGCAATTATCAAAATGTATGGAAACAGCTAGTTGAAAAAGCGCCAGCTCACCCCGAAGGTGAAGGAAACGGGAAATTGCGGATAATCTTTTACCCACTCATAACTGTCGATATATGGATAAAGCTGGTCGGCATTGCTTATCCGGACAAAAATCCGTGCACTCTTAATTTTCATGCTGGCATAAGGTTCAATGACCGGATAGGATGAGGCATTGTAGCTGCTCTGTATCCCGAATTGATTGAGTACGGGAAAATAGAGCGGTACGAGAAAAGGGCTGTGGTATCGCAGTTCCACTCCGACTTGTGTGGGCACCCCGGCTTCGAAAAGCGCCAGATCAAAGTAGGCCTTGCTGCGTAGAATGAGGCGGGGCAGCGCGAGGGGAGCTTCATCGGGAAAGAATTGTACCCAGGCCCTGTTTTCAAAGCGGAAATGTCCCCACCGAAGCATGTGTGCAGCAGATATTTGCCAGACGGAGAAGGAAGCGGGATATTGACGGGGATTGCCCTCTTCGTCAAAATAGAGGTAGGCATCGCTGCGCGTCAAACGGGCGCCTGCTTCCAGGTGCATTGGAGCGAAACGTATAAAAAAGCGCAGACTGCGGGACTTGCTTTTTTCAAACTGACCTTCCCGGTCCCAGTAGTAATGATTGGAGAGATAGTAACGGTAAACAAGAGGTACGGCACTGTTGCCCAGATCGGCCTCCACTCCCAGTTGCAGCTTCTTCGACCGGGGCGTTCTGAGGGATGCCTTTAGTTGCCAATCGCCCACAGCGGCCCCAAGACTGTACCATGTTCCCCGGCCTTCAAAACGAAAACCATTTCTTAAGACCGCATTTGCAATGGCATGAGTGCTGATATCCGCATAGAGATATCTCCTTTTTTGCTGAAGGAAGTCGTTCCGTTCAATGCTTTCGAAAAGGGCCAACTGCCACTGCGACCCTGAATCATCTGAGCGATACTTCCATCCTGCCCTGCTCTGCCAGCGCCTCCATTCGCTGACATCGTGCGTACTGTCAGTGGAAAGCAGAAAGCGCGGATAATCTTCTTCACTCGGGGCCTGGTCAATGTACTCGTATTTCCTTGTGCTTGCACTGATATCGAAAAAGAGTTCATGACCACCGGCATCATAGCGTTTTTCCCCGCTGCTGTCTGCCGGATGGCGGACTCCGAAAAGGAATCGGTGATGCAGATATAATTCGTGGCTCTGATCGCGGTTGCCGGCATTCAGCCGTGTGATGGCATCCTGTGGAGCCCTGGCGAGCCGGAAAACCTGATCCACCGGATTGAGGAGGCTGTCGAGGCCACCGTTCTGGCTTGCTTTGATGTCGTTCCAGAGATATCCCGCCAGGGTCACCTGCTGACCACCGTTCCATTTATACCTGAAATGAAGGTCCAGGTTGTTGTCGCGGTGTGTCTGATTGTTGAAGAAGCCGTTGTCGGCTATTGCGTTGAAATTGAAACCGAGATCAAAATCGGGATGCGAACCCAGGCCGAAAGCCACCTTAAATAGCTGCAACCCGTAAATGCCCTGGGCATAGTAGAGGTCGCTTAGCGGAAAGTCCGGATTGTAATAACGCAGATCTTCTTTTTCTTTCCGGTAAAGGCCGAAGGCGTTCCATCCGGGTTGAATACCCGGCCGGGGGGAAGCCCCGAACAGGAGGGGATAGGCAGCACTGCCGGCAGGGCCGAGATGGCCATAGGGCACCTCGCTTAGTTCGCCCGGCATAAATACCGAAAAATCCTTCAGAGAGGTATCGATGCCCCTCTTCTCCTGCTGAAAAAAGTAATCGTAGTATCGCACCTCGGCCGCACTGCCCCTTGGATTGCCCTTGCTGCTGTCCGCCTGCTGTGCCCAGGCCGGGCATGCTATGACGAAGAAGAGCAGAAAGGGCGCGATACGCATTATTGTCTCGAAATAAGTTCTTTAATCAGCGTGGTCACCTTGGGAGCTGCTTCATCGGCTACTTTGACCACTTCTTCATGGGTGGTTACCCGGATAATCTCAGGAGGATATCCCATATCAGTCGCAACCGAAACGGCAAAAACGTCCAGGTCCATATGCCGGGCCACAATTACCTCGGGGACCGTTGACATGCCCACCGCATCGCCACCGATGATGTGCATATAATTGTATTCGGCCGGTGTCTCCAGTGTCGGTCCCGGTACACCCACATAGACTCCAGTGTGGCACCGGATGCCGTTTTCCGCTGCAATTTCCAGTCCCTGCTCGATGAGGTCTTTTCTGTAAGTATGCAGCATATCCGGGAAACGCGGCCCGAGCTCCTCATAGTTATGACCTCGCAGGGGGTGGTCGGGTTGCAGGTTGATGTGGTCGCGGATGATCATAAGGTCGCCCGTTTGTATGTCCGGATTGAGGCTTCCGGCTGCATTCGAAACACAAAGCAGACGAATACCCAGCAAGCGCATGACGCGAATGGGAAAGGTAACTTCGATCATGCTGTATCCTTCGTAGTAATGAAAGCGCCCCGACATGGCTACCACCTTCTTTCCCTTAAGATAGCCGAAAATAAGTTTACCGCTGTGGCCCCATACCGTAGAGACCGGAAAATTCGGAATCTCGGAGTAGGGGAGTTCAAGCTCCACTTCAATTTCATCGCTAAGCCGGCCCAGGCCCGTGCCCAGTACAATCCCGAACTCCGGGACGAGGTCTGTTCGTTCCTGAATAAACCCGACCGTATCTTTTAATTTTTCCAACAAGTTCTTCATTCGCTGTCCTGATTTCGGGCAAATTTCGCTAACAGGAATCAAATCTTACCTTTTCTCGGGCCTTCTTTTGGAAGAAAAGCATTCTGACAGGCCTTTGAAATAAAAAAACCCGGCCTAAAAACCGGGTTTCTTCATTGTTTCGGATCAATGGTCCTATTTGATCTTGATCGTTTTTCTGGCTTCCACTTCCTTTTGATCTTTGAAAGGGATGAAAAGTTTCAGAATGCCGTTTTTGTACGATGCTTCGATTTTCTCTGCATCCACATTTTCAGGAAGCGTGAAGGCTCGTTCAAAAGAAGCATATTCAAATTCTTTTCGGTGCATCTTTTTCTCTTCCTTCTTCACCTCTTTTTCCGCTTTGATCAGCAACACATTGTTGTCAAGGCTGATATTGAAATCGCCTTTTTCATATCCCGGTGCTGCTACCTCAATTTCAAATCCTTTTTCCCCTTCCGCTACATTGACAGCGGGCACGTTAAATCCTTTTCGGATAGTGCTTTTGGGAACAAAAAAATCGCCAAAGACATCATCAAAAAAATTGACGATATTGGGTTCGTTGCTTGCTTTTAAGATTGCCATAATATTTAAGTTTTTAAAGTTCAACAATTCGTTTCACCCTATGAGATATCAATTCATATGCCATCGACTTTTTTACATCTTTTTCCTTGTTATTCAGGTCATTTTGACAAGATTTTGAACGATAATGCGTTCTTTGCCTGAATTATTGACAGTAACGGAGATGCGGCATTAGATGATTTTTTGCATTTTTAAGTTCTTTTTGCCGGAGGAAGAGAAAACTTCAGGTCAATTTTTATCATTTTAGCAGAAAATACGCCCATGAGCAAACGCAATATTGTATTTCTTGGCATCGCAGCCGCAGTGATCCTTTCTTTCTTTCTATATCGCATCTGGTCCGTCAAAGCCGTTACAAGTTCCAATCTGTACTTCACCGTGCAGCGGGGTCCGCTCGATGTAAAGGTGAGCACGACCGGTGAACTCAGGGCCGCGCGCAGCGAGGAGATTATGGGCCCTCAGAATTTGCGCAAGATCGGTATCTATCAGGTGAATATCACCGATCTGGTTCCGGAGGGAACGGTAGTGGCTGAAGGCGATTATGTAGCCTCCCTGGACAAGACCGAGGCAGCCAATAAATTGAACGAGTTGGAAACCCAGTTGCAGCTCGAACGTTCCAAGCTGGAACAGGCACAACTCGATACATCCATCGAGCTCAGCGGTGCCCGCAATCAGATTATCGATCTTCGCTATGCGGTGGAAGAGGCGGAGCTGGAAGTCAATCAGTCCCAGTTTGAACCGCCTGCCGTGCAGAAACAGGCTGAAATTGCCCTTGACAAAGCCCGGAGAGCCTACAAAGAAGCGCTGTCAAATTATCAGCTGCGAAAGCGCAAGGCGGCTGCCCGTATATACGAAATACAAACCACGCTGAACCTGAAACTTACCGAGTACAATCGCCTGAAGCAAACCATTAAAGAGTTTACCATCTATGCACCCAAGGGGGGGATGGTGATTTATGCCCGGGGATGGGGAGGCGATAAACTGACGGTAGGAAGCAGTATCAGTGCGTGGAATCCGGTGGTGGCCACCCTCCCCGACCTCAGCCGCATGCTTTCCAGAACCTATGTCAACGAAGTGGACATCAGCAAGGTGAAAGTAAAACAGAAGGCCGAAATAACCGTGGATGCCTTTCCGGACAGAAAATACAGCGGAGTGGTGCGCTCGGTGGCCAATGTGGGCCAGTCAAAGGCCAACTCCAGCGCCAAAGTCTTCGAAGTGGAAATACTGCTCAACGAGTCGGATACCAGCCTGCGCCCTTCGATGACCACGGCCAATATTATCTCGGTGGCCAGCTACGACAGTGTCTTGTATGTTCCGCTCGAGTGCATAGCTGAAAATGATACAGGATACTATGTCTTTGTAAAAGACGGAAAGTCGCTGCTGCGAAAGGAAATAATAAAAGGACCCATGAGCGAGAATTACGGCATTGTGGAATATGGCCTTGAAGAAGGCGATGAGGTAAGTTTTGATTTTCCGGATGATGAGACATCAATCCCTTTTCAGGCCATTGCTCCCGAGATAAAGGAAAAATACAAGTATAAGCCGCAGAAGATTGAACCGGAAGCCGATACAGGGGGCGCTGCCCCCAGGAAAGGAAGACAGATGATCATCATCAGATCAAAAGGAGAGTAAGCCCATGGAGCGTCATCTGTTTAATCTGCGCATTGCACTCCAGGCTCTGGTTTCCAACCGGCTGCGTTCTACCCTGACTGCGCTCGGTATTATTTTCGGTGTGGCTGCTGTCATCACCATGTTGGCCATTGGCCGCGGGGCCAAGCAGGAAATCCTTGACCAACTGGAGCTGGTGGGTGTCAACAACATTGTGGTCGATGCCAAAGAGCAATCGGAACTGAAAAATTCGGACAAAAATCAGCAGGAAGGAGAGGGAAAGAAAAAGGAAAGCGGTCGCAAAAAAGTATCGGGCGGGATGACCCTGCTCGATGTGCAGGCCATTGAAAACACCCTTCCCGGCATACGGCATGTCAGTCCCGAAGTGGTGGTCGAGTGTCAGATTCTTCGCAAGGGGATTTATGAAGACAGCCGACTAATCGGGGTCAACCGGGCCTACTTTGAGATCAACAACTTTAAAATCATCGAAGGCAGCAATTTCTCGGATTTGCATCTGCGCTATGGTGAGCAGGTTTGCATCATCGGAGAGGCCATACGCGAGAAATTTTTCGGCCGGCAAAACCCCATAGGCAAGCGGCTGAAAGCCGGTGAAATATGGCTGACCGTCATCGGAGTGCTGGCACCGAGGCAGGTGAGCAAAGAGGCCGAAGAGAATCTCGGACTTCGCGATTACAACATGGATATTTATACTCCGCTTAAGACCATTCTTCTGCGGGTCAACGACCGTTCGACCGTGAGCACGAATAGCTCAAGCATGGCCATGTTTGGTGCAGGCATGGCGATCTTTCGTTTTTCGGGGGGCAGCAGCGGAGACGGGAACATTAACCAGATTGACCGAATCGTCATACAGGTGGCGGAGACGGGCGATCTGAAAAGCATCTCGCAGGTGATCAGGCGCATGCTCAAACGCAGACACAACGGAGTGGAGGACTTTGAAATTACCGTGCCCATCTTGCTGCTCGAACAGCAGCAGCGGGCCAAGAGTGTATTTAATCTGGTATTGGGAGCCATTGCGGGCATCTCGCTGCTTGTGGGCGGCATCGGCATTATGAACATCATGCTCGCATCGGTGATGGAACGCATCCGCGAAATAGGTATCCGAAGGGCACTGGGTGCGCGCAAGGGCGATATTATCGGACAGTTTCTCATGGAGGCCGTACTCATCAGTCTGACGGGCGGCATCATCGGGATCATCCTCGGGGTGAGCGGGGCCGTTCTGGTTTCGCGATTTACCGATATTCTCACCATTGTATCGGGCTGGTCCATCGTCCTTTCCTTTTTTATTGCATTTATTATTGGTCTGGTCTTCGGCATCTCCCCCGCACGAAAAGCAGCCATGCAAGACCCCATAGAATCGCTACGACATGAATAAAATGAGAATTACCATCCTCTTGTTGCTTTTTGGCCCGGGCTTCACTTCGCTGATCCGGGCACAAAACGATACCCTTGAACTGCATCTCGAAGAGGTGGTTCAGCTGGCCCGCGAAAATTCCATCCAGGCCATGTCGGCCGAAAACCAGATGCAAACGGCCTATTGGCAATATCGGCTCTTCAAAGCCAACTACAGGCCAACACTGGCCCTCGATGCCACCCTTCCAAGTGTTAATCGCTCCATCCAGTCCATTACCCTGCCCGATGGCTCTGATGTCTTCGTCAACCGGAGTCTGGCCTCCTCACGTACGGGGATCAACCTCACGCAAAGAGTACCATGGACCGGTGGACAGGTATTTGTCGGGTCAGACATCGAGCGCATCGATCTTTTCTCCGATCCCGCATCCACATCTTATCTGGTGAGCCCCCTCAACATCGGCATTCGCCAGCCTCTTTTTCAGTTCAACCCCTATAAATGGGAAGGCCGCATTGCTCCGCTCGAATATGAAGAAGCCAGAAAAAGATATCTGGAGAGTCTGGAGCAGTTGAGTATTGATGCGGTACAGCAATTTTTTGATCTTTACCTGGCAGAGATAAACGTCTCGATTGCCGAGCAAAATGTAGCCAACAATGAAGAGCTGATGAAAATCACACGGGGGCGCTACAACCTGGGAAAAATCGGAGAAAATGACCTCCTGCAAATGGAGTTGCAGCTCTACAATGCACGTTCTTCGCTTTCGCGGGCCCTCCTCGATGTGCGCATCTATTCCTTTCGCCTCAAGCGATTTCTGAGGCTCGATGAGCATGTCATAATACGCATTGTCCCTCCGCGCGAAGTGCCCGTCATGAACATCGATATCGACCGGGCCTTGCAATATGCCCGGACCAACCGCAGCGATCAGGTGGCTTTCAGAAAACAACTGCTGGAAGCAGAGCGGAACATGGAACAGGTGAGAAAAAACACGGGATTTAATGCCGACCTGACAGCTACTTTCGGACTTACCAACACCTCGAATCAACTCGGGCAACTCTATAGCAATCCGGTGGATTATGAGCGCTTTTCGCTCAATCTTTCCTTGCCCATTCTCGACTGGGGCAAGTCGAGGGCGCAGATCAGCATTGCCCGCTCAAACAATGAGCTCGTCAGAAATTCCATCGAACAACAGACGATCAACTTTGATGAGGAGGTTATTCTTCAGGTTTCGCAATATGAATTGCAGAAAGATAACCTGAAAATTGCCGAAAAGGCCGACACCATTGCCCGGAAGCGCTACGAGGTCGCACGGCAGCGATATATTGCGGGAAAAATATCGGTCACCGATCTCAACCTGGCCAATACGGAGAGAGACCTGGCCAGGCGCGACTATCTCTCCTCTTTGCGCAACTTCTGGGTGAATTACTACAACATCCGCAAAATCACACTTTTTGATTTCCGTGAGGGCAAGATTATTGAGTTGCCGGAGTTAAATTATTAATGGCATTCGTGCTTCATGGCCAGGGTCGGTTTTTTTAATCTCTTTATCTTAGCATCCACAGATGAGTTCAGCAAGCAAGTATAAACTCCAAGAGATCACCCTCTTCGCCATCGGGCTGTTTTTTTTCATTTCTTCCTGCCACAAGGTGCCGATTACCGGTCGCAAGCAACTCAATCTCCTGCCTGAGGATGAACTGATTGACATGGCCCGGCATCAGTACGACAGCCTCATGCAGGTCTGGCCCCAGGTAAAAACCGGGAGCGATTATGCCGACCTGCACACGGTGGGCCGAAAGATCAGCCGGGCGGTTGAGACCTATCTTAAAAACAACGGATATGAAAAGCTGAGTGCCGAATTCAGCTGGGAATATCACCTCGTGAAGATCGATACGATTGCGAATGCCTGGTGCATGCCCGGTGGGAAAATTGCCTTTTACACGGGAATATTGCCGATTACTAAAAATAAGAGCGGCATGGCCGTGGTGATGGGTCATGAGATTGCTCATGCCGTGGCACGCCATGGCAATGAACGTCTGAGTCAGGCTTTGGCTCTGCAGATGGGCGGCATTGCCCTCTCGGTGGCTCTGCAGACCCGTGCGGCAGAAACGCAACGCCTCTTCATGGGGGCCTACGGCCTGGGTGTGCAGGTGGGACTGGTGCTCCCTTTTTCAAGAAAACACGAGCTCGAGGCCGACCGCATGGGATTGATCTTTATGGCCATGGCCGGATATGACCCCCGGATAGCTGTCAGCTTCTGGAAGCGAATGGCGAAAATGGGAAAGGGCGGAATACCCAAAGAACTGACCTTCCTGAGCACGCACCCGAGCTATGAAGAAAGAATAGCCGCCATAGAAAACGATTACCTTCCCGAAGCATTGAAATACTATTCCGGAAAATGAAGCACCGTGGCATCAAACGGTGGAAGAAATTCCTGAGCTTCTTTGTGGACTATCCGCTCGAAAGAGGCGACTCCGAAATTACCGGAGGCTTGAAGCTGACACTGAACATGGGGCGTATCTGTCTCTCTACGAAAAATGCCATCTATTCTTACGAAGACCTCTATACCTCTCTTTCCGTGGGTCTGCATTTTGTCGGAGACAGAATTCCGGAGTTCAGAAATGTACTAATCCTGGGTTTTGGCATGGGCAGTGTGGCATGGATGCTCAGGAATGAATACGAAAGTCCCGTGAGGATTGTCGGGGTGGAACTCGATCCCTGGGTGACACGGCAATTCCACAAGTACTATGATTTCGAAGACATTGAGCTGCACAACATGGATGCCATGGAATTTCTGAAAGAAAACAAGGAGCGCTTTGATCTGGTTTGTATTGATCTTTTTGAAGATGAACTCACTCCCCCGCAATTCGAAGAAGAAGCCTTCTTCCGGCTAGTGGCCGGGGCGATGAATCCGGGGGCCTATGTGATCTACAACAAGCTGCCTGCCGCAGGAGAAAACTTCAGCCCTGAGAGCAGGCTGGCGGGTACATTTACCGGTGTTTTCCCCAATACCCGCATGCTGCCTGCCCGGGCCAACCGCCTCCTCATCGGAATCATGGAAACGTAAAATATGGAGACGCCCGGAATTATTGCTATTCGTAATTAAAAAAAGTGGGCAAAAGCGCCTAAATTTAGATGCTCCTTAATTTTACTCGTTGCAACGGATAATTAAAACACATGATTAAGTTAATTTTTTCCCTCTGGTCCCTGCTGCTCAGCTCTTCGCTACTCGTTTCACAGGTCGTTAGCATCCGCCCGGTCTTCCCTTCCGTGGATGATACCATCACCCTGATATTTGATGCAAGCCAGGGCAACGGAGCGCTTACGGGCATCAGCCCGGTGTACATGCACACGGGAGTGATCACGGATAAGAGCAGCAGCCCTAGCGACTGGAAATACGTGCAGGGCAACTGGGGTACAGCCGACAACAAGGTGAAAATGACCGATATCGGAAATAACCGGCACCGCAAGCGCTACCATATCAGGAGCTTTTATGGCATCCCTGGTGCCGATTCGGTCATCTCCCTGGCATTTGTTTTTCGCAATGCCGATGGATCGGCAGTGGGCCGGGCCGCTGACGGTAGCGACATCTATTATCCGGTCTATCCCAAAAGCGGATTGTTCGCAAAAATCCTGTCTCCCGGGTCGGGCACGATTTATCAGAGCGGAGAGACCCTGACCATCATTTCTGCAGCAAACAAGAGTGTGGAACTTTCGCTCTACGAAGACGGACAGCTTATTGCCCTGCAACAGGGCGACTCGCTCGGAGTGACCATACAGGCCGCTCTGGCGGGCACACACCTCGTTGAGTTGCAGGCTAATGACGGCAGCCAAATTGTGCGCGATACGCTCTACTATTCGGTCAATCCCGTCCTGCAATATCTCGACCCGCCTGCCGGTACCCGCAACGGCATCAATTACGTCAACGACAGCACCGTCATCCTGAAGCTGACAGCACCGCATAAGTCATTTGTTTATGTTATTGGCGACTTCAACGACTGGATATTTGATGCGGGATATTTTATGAATGCAAGCAGCGACAGCAATTCGTTCTGGCTGCAGATTGACGGACTGACACCCGGAAAGGAATACCGCTTTCAGTATGCCGTGGACGGGAATATCCGCATTGGCGATCCCTATGCCGATAAGGTGCTGGACCCGAACAACGACAAATATATTAGCCAGACCACCTATCCCGATCTGATTCCCTATCCGTATGGAAAGACCACGCAATACGTTTCCGTTCTTCAGACCGCCCGGGCTCCCTATCAATGGAGCAGCGGTAGTTTTGTAAAACCGGATAAAAAGGACCTGGTGATATACGAACTGCTGATCCGGGATTTCATTCACCGTCATGATTATGCCACCCTGATCGATACCCTGGACTATTTGCAGCGCCTGGGTGTCAATTGCATCGAGCTCATGCCGATAATGGAGTTCGAGGGGAATCTGAGCTGGGGCTACAATCCGGTCTTTTATTTCGCACCCGACAAGTATTACGGCACCCGGGAGGAACTCAAGCGCTTTGTGGATGCCTGCCATCAGAGGGGCATTGCCGTGGTTCTCGATATTGCGCTGAATCATGCCTTCGGACAGTGTCCGCTGGTGCGCATGTGGTGGGATGGAACGCGCAACAGGCCGGCAGCGGACAATCCCTATTTCAACGAGGTGCCCCGCCACGATTTCAACGTGGGATTTGACTTCAATCATGAAAGTCCCTACACGCGGGCATTTGCAAAAGACGTGCTCGCATACTGGATCAATGAGTATCGTGTGGATGGTTATCGCTTTGATCTGAGCAAGGGCTTTACACAAAAAAACACCCTCGGCAATGTGAGTGCATGGGGGCAGTACGATCAGAGCCGCATTGACATCTTAAGGGACTATGCCAATCATATCTGGAATCAGGACAGCCGGGCCTTTGTCATCCTCGAACACTTTGCCGATAATTCGGAGGAAAAGGTGCTGGCCGCAGACGGAATGCTCCTCTGGGGCAATATGAATCACAACTACAATGAGATGACCATGGGCTATCTCAATCAAAGCAGCCTCTTCTGGGCATCGTACAAAAACCGGGGCTGGAGCCAGCCGGGCCTCATTACCTACATGGAAAGCCATGACGAAGAGCGGCTGATGTACAAGAACCTTAGCTATGGCAAGCAGGTCAGTGGATACGATGTGCGTGAACTGCCTACGGCACTGAAGCGCATGGAAATGGCGGGGGCCGTGTTTTTTACCATCCCCGGGCCCAAAATGATCTGGCAATTCGGAGAACTGGGCTATGATCTGAGTATCGAATTCAACGGGCGCACGGGCAATAAACCGATTCGTTGGTATTACCTCGATGATCCGAGGAGAGAGAAACTTTTCAAAGTTTGGTCGGCCATGATCAAGCTGCGCATCAGCGAGCCGGCCTTTGAAAGCAACGATTTCGACCTCTTTACGGGAGGAGCCATCAAGCGCATCAGGATTCAGCATGCCAGCATGAATGTGGTAGCCATTGCCAATGCCGATGTGGTGAGCAAAGAAGGAATCCCCGATTTTCAGCACAGCGGCTGGTGGTACGATTATTTCTCGGGCGACAGCATGAATGTAAGCGATCCGGGAGCCGGCATCACACTGGCCCCGGGAGAATACCATATTTACACCGACAAGAGACTGCCTGTGCCGGATACGAAAGTGGCGGTGGGGATAGAATCGCCCGACCGGAGGGACGGAGAGCTTCTGCTCTTTCCCAATCCCGCAAGCAATCTCCTGGTGGTGAAAGGAAAGCTGAGCTCTGCCGGCAATCTGCGCATGGAGATCTACGACCTGGCAGGGAAATGTGTGCACCGGCAGGTGCAAAAAATAAATGGCGGAACCTATGAATTGCGATGGGATACCCGTAATTTCTCCGGCATTCCGGTTTCCGATGGAAGCTATATTTTGCAAATAACGGAAAACGGAAGAAGCAGAAGTGCCAAATTCCTCATACAGAGATAAAGAAGAATAAATCATACCAAAAAAACGATGCGATGATCATAATTGCCGACAGCGGATCAACCAAGTGTGACTGGATACTCATTGACAAAAAAAGAAAAAAAGCGGGTGAATTCTCCACCATGGGTTTCAATCCCTTTTTTCACACTACGCGTGAGATTTTCGATGTTCTGAACGACCACGATGAGATGCAAAAAATAGTGGATGAGGTAACCCGGGTCTATTATTTCGGGGCGGGTTGTTCTTCAGCAAAGCGAAAGAAAGTGGTAGAAGATGCCATGCAGCTCGTTTTTCGCAATGCGGAAGTGAAGGTGGAACATGACATGCTGGGGGCTGCTCTGGCAACCTGTGGCATGGAACCCGGCATTGCCTGCATTTTGGGCACGGGCTCCAATGCGGCCTATTTCGATGGAAAAAAACTGCAGGATGATGTGCATGCGCTGGGATATATCCTGGGCGATGAAGGAGGCGGAAGCTATTTGGGCAAGAAACTGCTGGCCGATTTTTTGTATGGCAACCTGCCACCGCAAATGCACGACAAGCTGAAAGAGGAATATCAGCTGGACAAAGAATCGATCTTTGAGCAGGTCTATTTTAAACCGCATGCCAATGTCTATCTGGCTTCTTTTGCCCGTTTTCTGAGCAGCAATCAGGAGAACTACTATATCAGGCGCCTGGTAAAACAGGGCTTGCTCGAATTTCTTGATATTCATGTCTGCCGTTTTGAGAATTACCGCGAAGTGCCGGTGCATTTTGTAGGATCGATAGCCTACTTCTTTGATGAAATCCTGGAGGAAAATTGTGAGCGAAGAGGAATAGAGATGGGCAAAATCATGAAACAGCCCGTGGAAGGATTGGTAAATTACTATCTGAATATCGCCAAGGTGGCTATTCATTAAAAAGATGCTGCAGCATCTCGCGGAAGGCCGGATCGGAAGGCACGGGTGCCGGATTGGAATAAATCAGGCCGTCCCGGCCGATGAGCACATAAGTGGGCAGCCCGTAGACTCCGAAGAGATCAGCCAGCTTTTTATAGGACACATAGTTGGGCCCTTCAATTCCGTTTTTCCGAAAGTATTTTTTCACCGTCTCATCATCTGAGTCAAGGGAGATTTTGAGCACCTTCAATCCGGAAAACTCCTCTTCCAGCGCTTTCAGATACGGATCTTCCTTGCGGCAGGGGCGGCACCAGGTCGCCCAGAAATCGAGCAAAAGGGGCGTACCCCTGAATTCGGCCAGATCCACCGTGTCGCCATCGCTGCTGTAGAGCGCAATGCCTGCAACCGGGCTGCCGGCTTTGAGATAATATTCGTCCCGGATCATGTTTTCGATGATCTTGCGGGTCCATGGGTTGGCAGCAAGCGCCCCAAGGCGTTCCAGTTCCTCCAGAAAATGATCTTTTTCAAGATACCTGCGGTTTTTAAGCAGGGCATGGACCATGCAGCTCTTGCCGAGAATCGAATCTTCGAAATAGCGGGAAGGGAAAGTCCGGTACAAAGCCTGGAAGTCCGGCTCCCGGTCGCTCATTACCTGCATGTTCTTTTTCAGATAATCGCGGCTCCATTCCAGCTGGGCAAGTCCCCAGATAAATCGGTAGCGAAAAAAATCGGATGCCAGGGGGAAAGAGTCGTTTTGCCCAATGATCGGAAGAGGATCAAAATCTTTGCTGAGATACTTAGGTTCATAATAGAGTTCCTGTAGGTATCTGAAGCATTTATAGAACCTTAGAGTTTCAGATGTTTCTGTGTCGGAGAAGGATGTATAGAGATTCTTTGAAAGATGTAAACTATAAGATTTTTTATCATTAAAGTTGTGTAATAAGTATCCAAGTTCTGTCCTTCGATACTTCAAGAAGAGCGAGTACATCTTTTTCTCAAAATCTACAATGGAGTCATTTATGGTATTTCCTTTTTTACATCCCATCCATTTTAAAGGATAAAAGACGGAAGACTCGTTGACCTCAAGGGAGCTTTTTTTATCAAAAATCCAATTTGATGGAGTGACAAAATCATTAATAATAAAGTAATACAGGTGCCCTTTTTTTAGGGGCACCTGTATCCTTTGAAACTGAACCGAATCCTTGGAGTAAAATAACTGTCTTGAAAGGGTAGTTATAGGATCTTCCGGAACACGTAGTTCTACCGTTTTAGCCTTTGGGGCAAAGAGCCTGATCTCTTGCTCTTCTTGTGAATAAAGGATTATCCATTGGAAAATGATAAGAAAAAGTAAAAGACCTTTTGTCATTGATTAAAATTGGGCTTAACCCATAAATATAGATATTCTGCTTATGGTATCCTTGCGTATTCTTCCTCGGTTAGTTCCTGACCGTTGAGCACTTTATCAACTAAGTAGCGATAGGGCTCGATCTGTGCCAGAAGGTCTTCTTTGATATCCGGGTAGTCATCAAGTTCATCCCATGAAATATACATATCTCCGGCACCGATGACGGCATGTCCATTAAGAAAGCCGATTCGGAAGCAGACTGGGACTCCGTCACATTTATTGCATTTTTTTCGTGCTGCCTTACAGCAATCACCATCTACAATTCCTGAAGTACAGCATGCTATTTGATTGCATTCAATGCAGCTGTTGTATGTTTTGTAGCACCCGCACCCTATACAGAGAGCGGAGAGATTCATGGAAACGAAGAGCGCGAAGCTGAAGGCGAAAACGTAAATTAAATTTTTCATGGCTAATTAATTTTGGATTACGAAATGGGTTGATAAGGTTTTGTGGAACAAAGCTTTGTGGCACCCTTCAAATAAAAAGCCCTGTGCGCGGCAGGGCAAGAGTTAGTGTAAGAAAAAAGAAGAGAAAGGGTGGCGGAAGCCTCGTGAGGCCATGACCTGCTTAAAAATATTAGAAGAAAAATGTTATCACCCATGTAAGAAATATCTCCGTTTTGAAGGGAAATCTTCTTTTGCGTGAAATCCGGGCAGCCCCCTATCTTTACATTTAAAAGGGACACAGAGTGCGAAAAGCAATCACATTAATTTTACTTGCAGGAATCTTTTTTTCCTGCCAGCAAAGCGAAAAAAAGGCAATGGACGAAGTGCGCAGACCGGCCGGAAACAAATGGGTGATTTATCAGATGATGACCCGGCTCTTTGGGAATAAGGTGACGAATAACCGCAAGTACGGCAGCCGCGAGGAGAACGGAGTCGGGAAGTTTGAGGACATCAGCGAGAAGGCCCTCGAAGAGATCAGGAAGCTGGGAGTGACGCATGTCTGGTTTACGGGTGTGCTCGAGCATGCCGGCATGAGTGATTACAGCGACTACGGCATAGCCGTGGATGATGCCGATGTGGTCAAAGGACGCGCGGGATCGCCATATGCCATCAAGGATTACTACGATGTGGACCCTGACCTTGCCGTGGACGTGGAAAAGCGCATGAAAGAGTGGGAAGCCCTCATTGAGCGCAGCCACCGGGCCGGCCTCGGTGTCATCATGGATTTTGTACCCAATCACGTGGCACGGGCCTATGCCTCGGATGCCAGTCCGGAGGGTGTGGAGGATTTTGGTGTCCGCGATGACCGCAGCAGGCGCTTTTCGCCCCAGAATAATTTTTATTATCTCCCGGGAGAGGCCTTCCGGGTACCACCCGACTACGATCCCCTCGGACCGGAGCTCAAAGGGCCGCAGGAAGATGGTTTTTTTGATGAGATGCCGGCCAGGGCCAGTGGCAACAATGTCTTCTCGGCAAGTCCTACATCGGGCGATTGGTTTGAGACCGTCAAGCTCAACTATGGCATCGACTACGAAGACAGCATGAAGAAGTACTTTGATCCCATGCCCGATACCTGGCTGAAGATGAAAGATATTTTGCTCTATTGGGCCGGCAAAGGAGTGGATGCTTTTCGTTGCGACATGGCCGGGATGGTTCCGGTAGAATTCTGGGCCTGGGCAATTGGCGAAGTGAAAAAAGAATACCCCCATCTGCAGTTCATTGCCGAAATCTACCAGCCCGCCCTTTATCGCAGCTATTTGCGCAAAGGCGGCTTCGATTATCTCTACGACAAGGTGGGCTGTTATGATGCCCTCCGGGCGCTCATGGAGGGCCACGGTTCGGCACGGGAAGTGATTGCTGCCAGCGAAGAAACACAGGACATTGATCCGCATATGCTGCGCTTTCTGGAAAACCACGATGAGCAGCGCATTGCCTCGGCTCACTTTGCCGGGGATGCCCGCATCGGCCTGCCGGGAATGCTCTTCAGTGCGGCCTCGGGAATGGGCCCCGTGATGATCTATTTCGGACAGGAAGTGGGAGAGCCGGCCCTCGGTGCCGAGGGCTTTCAGGGCGATGACGGCCGAACCACCATCTTCGATTACTGGGGGGTGCCCGAACATCAGAAGTGGATGAATGACGGCCGTTTTGACGGGGGGAGACTGAGCTCCGCTCAGAAGAAACTGCGGAGGGAGTACGGCAAAATCCTGAAGCTCTGCCAGGAATCTGAGGCCATCCGTTTTGGCACCTTTGTCGATCTTACTCCCGCCATGGAAATACCCGATGAAGCTGCCGATCGTGTCATCTGTTTTGCACGCAAGTCTTTCGGGCAGACCCTCTTTTTCTTCTGCAATTTCAGCGGGCAGACAGTCGATCTGAATTATCACATTGCGAGGGAAGGCCAAAGCGCTTTGCCTCGTTTTCGCGATGCATTTACCGGTGAAGAGGTGGAGGCGGCTGAAGACCTAATCCGTCTGCAGTTGCCGGCTTATGGCTACCGGGTGCTGGAATGGTAAATGGAGCATTCGGCCGCTCCACTTCCCTCATCTGTGAAGCGAGTGCCTGCGGGGGAGGGCGGCTGTTATTTATTGTTTCATAAACCGGCCCCAAAAGGTATTGGGCCCCGAAACAAGAAGCAGGTAATAGAGGCCGCTGGGGAGTTGGTGGATGTCGATTCGCTCAGCGCTGCGCTGTGTCAATTGCAGCACGGCTTCTCCTTTCGCATTATACACTACAATACTGAGTGAATCGCTGCCGGGTAGCGGGAGATCGAATTCGAGGTAATCACCGGCCGGATTGGGATAGAGATGCAGCTTTGTATTTGAATACCGCGCTTCGATGCCGCTGGTGCTTTCGGGGGCAAACAAAAAGGAATAAGCTGCCGGGAAGGCCGGCCCCCAGAAAGTCTCGGAGTGTGTGCCGTTCGCTTCGATCCTGAAGCCAAGCCGCTCCCGCGCCATGCCGCGGCTGAGCAATACACTGTCGCATTTACGAAGATTTTCGAGCATGGAAAGACTTTCCTGCCCGCCTGCCAGCAGGTAGATGCGGGTGGAGTCGCCCGGTTGCAGCGTGTCCATCCAGTCCCAGACCTTATCTGAAAACCAGAGGGAAGGGCTGAAAACACCGATCCTTCCGAAAACATCCGGGTAACTTAATCCGCCATAGAGAGAAATCAGTCCGCCCATTGAGCTGCCCATGATGCCCGTATTTTGCGGCCCTTTCTGGCTGCGATAGAGTGAGTCGATGCGGGGCCTGAGAGTATTTACAATAAAATCCATGTAAGCTTCGCCTTCTCCGCCACCGTACTGTTTGTTTTTCCAGGGGGAATATTCATCGAGGCGCCTGCTTCCGCCATTGTCGATGCCGACCACAATAATGCCCGGGTCGCCATTGGCGAAAAGATTGTTGAGCCGTTCATCCACTTTCCATTCTTCCAGAAAGCTGCTCATGCGGTCGAAGAGGTTTTGCCCGTCATGCATATAAAGCACCGGGTACGAACGATGGCTGCTGTCGTAATCAGGAGGCAGATAAACCCATATGCGCCTGAAGCGTTTCAGCTGGGGCATGTAGAAAGAATCCGTCAGCACGCTCACATTCCATGCAGCCGTGGATTGTCCGCCCGTGTTGTTTTCCCATCCTGCAATTTGCAGGTACAGGGTGTCTCCCGACTTTACGCTGGCTTTGCGGTTGGGAATATAGCCGCCCGAGGCACTTCCTTCCACACTCGCCCAGCTGCCGCGGGTAAACTTAAACTCAATGGCTCCGTCTGCCAGGTTCAGCCGAATCAGGTGGCGGCCGAGGCTGTCGGCCTGCAATTTGTAAGCCGGAAGTCCGGGGTTCCAGTTGTTGAAATTGCCAGCAATATAAATGCTGGTTCCGGCCGGTGTGGAAGCCGGCAACTGATCAACGATAAAGGTGACCTGGGCCTCGGAGCGTGCGGCAAAGAGAAGCAGAAAAAGGAGAGAAAATATTTTCATAGGGCAAAGGTACATCGCCCGGGCGATGTATGCCTGCAGTGTCTGCTCCGGCACTGGCTTTTTTCCGCCAGGATAAAAAATGCCTGCTTCATGAGCTAAATTTGTAGCTCTTAATCAAAAGAAGCAATATGAAGATAGGTATCATCCGGGAAGGCAAAATACCCCCCGACACGCGGGTCCCGCTTACGCCCATGCAATGCAAAGCCCTGATGAATGAATATGCCGGACTTGATATTGCCGTGCAGTCCTCCCCCGATCGATGTTTTACGGATGATGAATACCGCGAGATGGGGATTCCCGTGGTCGAAGATATGGGTGATCGCGAGATATTATTCGGGGTCAAGGAGGTGCCCATTGACCGGTTGATACCCGGAAAAAGCTACTTTTTCTTTTCGCACACCATCAAGAAACAACCTTACAACCGCAGCTTGCTGCGCAGCATCCTCGAAAAGAAGATCCGCCTCATCGACTACGAGTGCCTGCGCGATGCCAACGGAGAGCGCATCATCGCATTCGGCCGCTGGGCAGGCATAGTGGGCGCCCACAACGGCCTGATGGCCCGGGGCAAACGTACGGGCGCATTTCATTTCCCGAGGGTGTACAAGACCCGCAACTATGCCGAGCTGAAGGCCATTTACAATCACTATACCCTGCCGCCTGTCAAAATTGTGGTCACGGGAGGAGGAAGGGTTTCTTCGGGTGTGGTCGAGGTGTTGGAATACCTTCGCATTCATCCTGTCAGTCCCCAACTCTTTATCGAAGAAGAATTTCAGTATCCCGTCTTCACCCAGCTGCATTCTGCCGATCTCTATGAAAAAGCCGATGGGACTTTCCGGAGCAGTGAATTTTACAAAGACCCCGTGGGTTATCGAAGCAAGTTCAGGCCCTTTACACGTGCAGCGGATATGCTGATCAACGGCATGTTCTGGGACCCGAGGGCTCCGGTGCTCTTTACCCGCGAGGAAATGCGTGAATCGGGATTTCGCATCCGCACCATCGCAGATATTACCTGCGACATCAACGGATCGGTGCCGGCCACCATCCGGCCGAGTACCATCGAAGATCCGGTTTACGGATACAACCCGATGACAGGTGAGGAAGAGGCTCCGTACAGCGATCATGTGGTGGATGTGATGGCTGTGGACAATCTGCCCAATGAGTTGCCCCGCGATGCCTCCGAAGATTTCGGGTCTATGCTGATAGGGCAGGTTATCCCGGAACTGATGAAGTCAAAAAGTGAAATGCTCGACCGGGCCAGTATTGCCGCAGGTGGCAGCCTGACTTCCTATTACAGCTATCTTGAAGATTATGTCGCAGACCTCGATTAGGCGGGTCTAGGTGCGGCCCGGATATTCTTTCAATGCAATTTCAAGGCATTTCAGGGCTCTGCGCAGGTCTTCTTCGCAGAGAACATATGCAATGCGTACCTGCTTCCTGCCGAGCTCGCTGTTGAAATAAAAACCGGATGCCGGGGCCAGCATGACGGTCTCGCCTTCGTAAGAAAATGACTCGAGCAGCCAGCGGCAGAAGCGGTCGCTGTCGTCTACCGGCAACTGCGCCATGGCATAAAAAGCTCCCCGGGGATTGGGGCAGACCACACCTTCCATGCGGTTGAGCGCTTCGACTACTACATTCCTCCGCTGCACATATTCGGCATTCACTTTTTGAAAATAACGATCATCCGTATCCACGGCTGCCTCGGCCAGTACCTGACCAAGGGTGGGCGGACTCAGGCGTGCCTGGGCAAATTTCATGGCCGTGTTGTAGAGGGCCCGGTTTTTTGTCACCAGGGCCCCTACGCGCGCTCCGCAGGCACTGTAGCGCTTGCTGATGGAATCGACCATCACCACGTGATCTTCGCAGCCTTCCAGCTCCAATACCGACTTATGCACCTGCCCGTCATAGGCAAATTCGCGGTAGACTTCATCGGCAAAAAGAAAAAGGTCGTACTTCAGAATGAGTTTGCGCAGCGATTCCAGCTCCTCGTCCGAGTAGATGTAGCCCGTGGGATTGTTGGGGTTGCAAATGATAATGGCTTTGCTTCGTTCGTTGATCAGTGCTTCGAAGTCCGAAACCGAAGGCAGGGAAAATCCGTCTTCGATGCGGGCCGTGACGGGCCTCACCCGGATGTTGCCGGCAGTGGCAAAGCCGTTGTAATTGGCATAAAAGGGCTCCGGAATGATCACCTCATCGCCCGGATCGAGGCAGGATAAAAGTCCGAAGAGAATCGCCTCCGAACCCCCGGTCGTAATGAGGATCTCATCAGGGCTGACCTCCAGCCCGAAACGCGCGTAATAGCCGCTAAGTTTCTCGCGATATGAGGCGTATCCGTTGGAGGGGCTGTATTCGATCACCCTGCGATCAAGCTTGCGGATGGCCTGCAGGGCCGTTTCCGGTGTTTCAATGTCGGGCTGCCCGATGTTGAGGTGATATACCCGGGTCCCTCTCTTTTTTGCCTCATCGGCATAGGGGACGAGCTTTCTTATGGGAGAGGCAGGCATATCGTGCCCGCGCAGTGATAGTTTCGGCATGGCGCAAAAATAGAAATTTGATGGCTTACTTTTCCTTTTTAACTTTCCTTCTCACGTGGCATTCCGTTTAGGCTTTCCTGCTCTCTTCTTCCCGGAAGAAATACCCGTCCGTCAGCCGTTCTTTCTTTTCTGCCCTGAGAATGAAGAATATCATTAATGCAGAGAGCAAGGAATAGGCTGCACCTGCATAGAAGACAACGGGTGGCCAATCGCCTGCCAGGCCCAGCCAGGCAGCCATCAGGGCAAAGGCTGCCAATCTCAGAAGCTCGACACGTCCGGCATGGGGCTGCCGTTCGAGCAGGCGGCCGATGCTCAGCACTGCAAAGGCAATGAGCAGGGCGATCCCGACCTTAACAGGCATATCCAGACTGCCCTCGTAGTAGAGAAAGCCGGCCGCAAGGCCCGTCAGCAGGGGATACTGCAAGAGCACATAGATTTTTATCTTTTTGGGTACGGGCGTATCGAATTTGGAATACTCTTTCCGGTTAACGGCCGGAGGGGGACGGTAGCCACCCATATAATCGGGCAGCCAGCCGGGTTTGTAGAAGAGGTATCGCAGGCGGTCACTCCAGCGGGGAATCTGCCGCAGCTCTTTCCACATGAGGGCAAGGTGGCTGAAATTGGCACGTATGGGGTCCCAGCTGTGCAGCGGGGTAGTGATGCCGTAGACAGGGGGCTCTTCCTCTTTTTGATAGCTGCCGAAGAGCATGTCCCAGATAATAAAGACGCCTCCGTGATTCTTGTCGATATATTTGGGATCGCGGCCGTGGTGTACGCGGTGGAGCGAGGGGGTTACCAGGAGGTATTCCAGCCAGCCCAGCCTGCCGATATGTTGTGTGTGCACCCAAAACTGGTAGAGGGTGGTAAAGGCAGCGGCCAGCAGAAAATCAAAGGGATCGAAACCGGCAAGGGCAAGCGGAAGGTAAAATACGGAGGTCCAGAGGACCTGAAGCGAGCTCTGCCTCAGTGCCACGGTGAGATTGTAATCTTCGCTCTGATGATGCACCACGTGGGCACTCCAGAAAAGATTGATCTCGTGGCTCATGCGATGGGCCCAGTAGTAGGCGAGATCTACCAGTATGAAAAGCAGTGCAAAACTGTAGGCATTGGATGGTATCTGCCAGATGCGCAGGTATTCATAGACCAACACGTAGAGGCCGATGCCGAAAAGTTTCAGAAAGACCCCCGATACCTGCTGGGTAATGCCGCAACTGAGATTGCTGAGGGCATCGGGAAGGCGGTAGTTTTTCTTGCGGCTGAAGTGTTCAAAGAGCAGTTCAATACCAATCAACACAAAAAAAACCGGGATGGACAGAACGATGGGATTGATGTTCATGAATCCGCTTCTTTTGACAAAGTAAACTTAATGCAAAAGACCGAATGTGCAGAAACATCACGGAGGAGCGGTGAAAGATCAGCCCGGAAAGAAGGAACGGTGAGCAGAGAGACTACGACCGGTTAAGCACTAAAAAAGAGGCTGCCTGCAATGCAGACAGCCCCTTTATATATCCCATGAAAAGCTTCCTATTTGTCCTGGTTGATTACGTTTTCATTTTTAGGAGCTCCTTCGAGGTCCTCTTTTTTAACCACTTCACCCTGGAAGTAGAGGCGCATCGGAGAGTTGACGGCATTGGAAACCACGGTAATGGGCTTTTTGAAATTGCCCATGCGTGCCGCATTGTACTGAGCCGTGACGTATCCTTTTTCACCCGGCATGATGGGGTCTTTGGTCCAGCTCGTTACCGTACATCCACATACTTTTTGTACGTTCTGAATGATGAGCGGTTCGTTGCCAATGTTTGTGATTTCAAATTTGTGTTTGGCCGGTATGCCCTGAGGTATTTTGCCGAAATTGAAAGTCGTTTCGCTTACTTCCATTTTGGGTCCGTCAGCAGACTCGGGATCCGTATTCTGGGCAAAAACGCTTGAGGTGGCAAAAAGTGAAAAGATTGCCAGAAGGGTCAGTACTTTCTTCATAATGCTATCGATTTTTTGGTTTAAGATTTCTGTTTGACAGCCTAAAAATAGTGCCGGATCACACTTTTGTAAAATCTTTAACAAGTGATTAACAAAAGAGGTCTGATCCATGGCTTCATACGGAATGCAAATTCGCACGGACGTCCGAAAGTTCCGTAAAGCAGGGCCGGGAAGCAGTCGAAAATGCTAACTTTGCTGATTCAAATAAAAACGATGAAGAGTCAGATGTCAAATCCCTTTAACGAACTGAAAGAATATACACGTGAGGCCGTTTTGCAGCTCTACGGACAAGCCCTGGAGCTCAGCGATATATTGGTACAGGTGACGCGCAAAGAATTTGAAGGAGACCTGACGGTGGTGGTCTTTCCCTTTACACGATATTCGCGCAAGGGACCCGTAGAAACGGCCCGCGAACTGGGTGAGAAGATTCGCGATCTTTTCCCGGCTGTGGAGCGTTTCAATGTGGTTAAGGGATTTCTCAACCTCAGGCTGAGTGACAGCTATTGGGTGGCCAATCTTGCGGGCCTTGGTGAGGGCCTGCCGGCTGCCGGAGAGAACAGGAGCACACGCACCGTGCTGGAATACTGCGGGCCCAATACCAACAAGCCGCTGCATCTGGGACATGTACGCAATATGGTCATTGGATATTCGATGGCCAATATCCTGAAAGCGGCCGGAGAGGAAGTGCATAAAGTGAATATCTACAACGACCGCGGCATAGCCATCTGCAAGTCGATGGTGGCCTGGCTGCATCTTGGCAAGGGACAGACACCGGAGGAAGCGGGCGAGAAAGGAGACCATTTCGTAGGTCATTTCTATGTGGAATTTGCCCGCATGCACCGCGAACAGACCAAGGCACTGAAAGCCAAAGGCATGGATGCCGAAAAAGCGGCAGAGGAAGCTCCCGTGATGAAGGAAGCGCGCGAGATGCTTCGCAAGTGGGAAGCCGGTGATGAGGAAACGCTGAAACTGTGGAAAACCATGAACGGCTGGGTTTATAAAGGTTTTGAAGAGACCTATCGCAAGCTGGGTGTTGATTTTGAAAAGGACTACTTCGAGTCGCAAACCTACCTGAAAGGCAAGGAGATGGTGCTGGAAGGCCTCGAAAAGGGTGTCTGCTACCGAAAAGAAGACGGCTCGGTGTGGATCGACCTGAGCAATGAAGGGCTGGACGAAAAGCTGCTCATCCGCAGAGACGGCACCTCGGTGTATCTCACCCAGGACCTCGGGACGGCCGAAGCACGCTGGGAAGATTATCACATGGACCGTTCTGTCTATACCGTTGCGAATGAGCAGGATTATCACTTCAAGGCCCTGCGGCTCACGCTCAAAAAGCTGGGCATGCCCTATTGGGAAGGAATTTATCATCTTTCCTACGGCATGGTCGACCTGCCCACGGGCAAAATGAAATCACGCGAAGGAACGACCGTGGATGCCGATGACCTTTACGAACGCATGATATCCATTGCCCGCGAGAACTCCGAGAAACTGGGAAAACTCGAAGGGATGGACGAAAGCGGTAAAGAAAAGCTCTATCGCATGTTGGGGCTGGGGGCACTGAAATATTTCCTGCTAAGGGTCAATGCCAAAAAGCGTATCCTCTTCGACCCGCTGGCATCCATAGAGTTTCAGGGCGATACGGGCCCCTTTATTCAATATACCCATGCCCGCATCCGCTCGGTGTTGCGCAAATGGAATAGATTATATATAGATGCAGATGGGATGTTAGAGCACAATTATGATGAGTTTAAAAAAAGGGTTGAAGACAATAATAATAGAACTTGTAATCTGAATAAGTCGGTATTGGATTTAGAGCGGGAATTGCTTATCCACATCAACCGCTACGGTGATGTGATCAGCGAAGCGGCCACCACTTACGATCCTTCGCAAATAGCCAATTACGTATTTACACTGGCAAAAAGTTATAATAAATTTTACCACGAGGCGCCCATGCTGCAACTGGATGACGAGGGACTGAAAAGCTTCCGCATCCGCCTTT
>WFPF01000109.1 GCA_015487695.1 Chitinophagales bacterium | reverse complement strand
CGTAATACCGGGATAAGAGTTCTGCTCCTGAATCACCGTGGGTATTTTTCTGCGTGATGCCACCCAGAGTGTGGGGCCGCTGGCATATCCGCCCACCCCGATCACTACCTGGGGGTCAAATTTTCGGATAATGCCACGCGCTTTGAGAATGCTGCCCAAAAGGCGAAACGGAAGACCGAGGTTCTTCAGCATATTTTTCCGGTCGATGCCCCGGATGGGCAGCCCTTCAATTTCATAGCCGGCATCGGGTACGCGTTCCATCTCCATGCGGCCGAGGGCACCGATAAATTTTATTTTCGCTTCGGGAGCCTTTTTTCGGATGGCATCGGCAATGGAAATAGCCGGAAAGATATGGCCTCCGGTGCCTCCGCCACTGATAAGGATTCTGTATTCCCCGCTTTTCATTGCCACACTCCTCTTGTTTGATAATTGCTGCTTTCTTTTTCTTCTGCAAGATCCGTCAGCGCTTCTTCCGCCTCTGCGGCCCGCTCCTTGTCCGATTGCCGGCTCACGCTCAAAATAATGCCCACGGCCAGGCCCGTAAACCAGAGGGAGGTGCCGCCCATGCTCACCAAGGGCAAAGGCAGACCCGTAGAGGGCAGCAGATCGACCGCCACAGCCATGTTGACCAGGGCCTGAATGACCAGGCTAAAAGCAAGGCCGGCTGCCAGAAGTGCCCCGAATGTGCCGGGGCTGCGGATGACAATCTTCACCGAGCGATACAAAAAGGCGAGATAGAGAAAGATTAAAAATCCCGCTCCAAGCAATCCGTACTCTTCTATGATGACCGAAAAAATATAGTCCGAAAAGGAGTTGGGCAGAAAATTCTTTTGAATGCTGTTTCCCGGCCCTTTTCCAAGTATCCCGCCTTCGGCAATTGCAATTTTCGATTGCTGTACGTGGTAGGCCGGCTCCTGGTCGGACGAAACGAAAGACTCGATACGCGACTTCCAGGTTCCCAGTCTTCCGACATGCGGAAACTGGTAGGCAAGCAAAACCATAAATGCAAAAGCAAAACTTGCCACCACCACGGTTGCCGCAATGTATCGCAGGCGAACCCGTCCGATAAACAAGAGAAGCAGGGAGGTGGCAAAAAGTACGGCCGCACTCGAAAGGTCGGCAATGGCAATCAAAAGGGTAACCAGTGTGATAATCAGGATGATGGGCAAATACCCCCGGTAAAAATCTTTCACATCTTCCTGCCTTCGCGAAAGGAAACGGGCTACATACATGATCAGCGCGACCTTTGCCAGGTCAGAAGTCTGGAAAGAAATATGAATGACAGGTACGGTAATCCACCTCCGGGCATCGTTGATATCCGAACCGAATATCAGGGTGATAAGCAGCAGGGGGATGGATACCCAGAGAAGAATCTGCGCCAGCCGTGAGTAGATCCGGTAATTGGCCTTGCTGGCCAAAACCATGAGGCCCAGCCCCATCAGGATGAGCACGCTGTGACGAAAGAGATAAATCTCCGTCTGACCGCTGTGATTTCGAAAAGCCAGGGTACCGCTTGCGCTGTATACCGACAATATCGAAAAGATGGCCAGACAGATCATTATCAGCCAGATATAGCGATCACCTTCTACTTTGCTGAGCAATTTCCGGATCATGGCATGCCTTATTTTAAAGTTCTCTTACTGCCATTTTAAACTGCCTGCCCCGATCTTCATAGTTCTCAAAAAGATCGAAACTGGCACAGGCCGGGGAAAGAAGAACAATTTCCTCTTTGTCGGCCAGGTGGTGGGCCATTTTCACAGCCTCTTCCATGCTTTGGGTATTTACAATGATATCCACCGTCTTGCCAAAGGCCTGATGGATGCTCATATTATCGATACCGAGGCAGACAATGGCTTTCACCCTTTTGCTCACCAGCGGTTCGAGTACGGAATAGTCGTTGCCTTTGTCCACTCCGCCCGCAATCCAGATTACGGGACGCTCCATGCTTTCCAGTGCATACCAGGTGGCATTCACATTGGTGGCTTTCGAGTCGTTGATGAATTCCACGCCACTGACGCAGCCCACTTTCTCAAGGCGGTGTGGTTCGGCTTTGAAATCCGAAAGGCTGTCACGAATGTCCTCCTTTCTGATTTCGAGAATACGCGCTGCGATGCCCGCAGCCATTGAATTGTAGGTGTTGTGTTTTCCCTGAATTCCTAAATCGTTGATTTTCATGGCAAATGATGTTTTTCCTGTTTCTAAATGGATTTCTTCGTCATTTGCCCATGCTCCAAAGTCTACAGTTTGACGGATGGAAATGGGCACCGTTTTTGCGCTAAATAGCATGCCCTTCATCCTTTCTGTAATTACTTCATCGTCCAGGTTGTAAATGAAATAGTCTCCTCCTTTTTGGTTTTTGATGATTAAAAATTTTGAATCGATATATTTCTCAAAATCCTGATCGTACCGGTCAAGATGATCAGGAGTGATATTGAGTAATATGGATATATGCGGACGAAACCGGTCAATTCCGTCCAACTGATAACTGCTGATTTCCAGCACGTAATAATCGTATCCGCCTTCTGCTACGAGGCGTGCAAAACTGGTTCCTATGTTTCCTCCTTTGGCCGCCTTTTTCCCGGCTTTCACAAGGATGTGATGCATAAGGGATGTTGTGGTCGTTTTACCGTTTGTCCCCGTAATGGCGATGATCTTTTTGTCTGTAAACCAAGAGGCAAATTCGATTTCGGAAACAACGGGAATGCCCTTTGACCGGACGCTGCGCACGATCTCCGCCACATCGGGAATGCCGGGACTTTTGATGAGGAGATCTGCCTCCAGAATACGCTCTTCGCTGTGTTGCCCGGTTTCGAATCCAATGCCCTCTTTCCTGAGTTCATCAAGAAAACGCGCCCGCGGAGTTCCGCTGTCGGAAACGAAAACATCATAGCCCTGCTTCCTGCCCAGAATGGCAGCTCCTGTGCCGCTTTCACCGGCTCCGAGTATGACGAGACGCTTCTTCATCAACGCACTTTTAGGGTTATGACACTGAGCACGGCCAGCATGATGCTTACAATCCAGAAACGCACTACGATTTTTGGTTCTGCCAGGCCTTTTTTCTGATAGTGATGATGCAATGGCGACATGAGAAAAATTCTTCGCCCTTCCCCGTATTTGCGTCTGGTATATTTGAACCAGGCCACCTGTATGATCACCGAAAGACTCTCGATGAGAAAAATTCCGCACAATAGAGGCAGCAGAAGCTCTTTGCGAACTACGATGGCCAGCGTGGCGATGATGCCTCCGATGGCCAGACTTCCCGTATCGCCCATAAAGACCGAAGCCGGGTAGCTGTTGTACCAGAGAAAGCCGACACACGCCCCCACAAAGGCAGCGGCAAAGATGACCAGCTCGCCCGAATGGGGGATGTAGATAATGTTGAGGTAATCGGCAAAAAGAACGTTGCCCGATACATAGGCAAAGACCAGCAGGGTAAAGATGACCACAGCCGAAACCCCTGTAGCCAGGCCGTCAAGCCCGTCCGTGAGGTTGGCTCCGTTGCTCACCGCGGTGATAATGAGAATAACGATCGGAATATAAATCAACCATCCCCAACGGTAGGCATCACCCCCGAGAAAGAAGAGCAGGCTGTTGTAATCGAATTCATTGTTCTTCAGAAACGGAATGGTGGTTTTGTTGCTGTGCACATCGTGGCTCAGGAAATAGTGCCCGTCATCACTGTAGCGTCCGTTTCCGAGATTCTCCCCGCTGGCAGGGTACGACTCCGCGGGTTGCGAGGCAATAATGCCGTCATTCACTTCATATTTGTAGATGGTCGAGAAATCCCTGATCTGAACATCCGGGTGAAAATAGATGGTAGCCCCAACCAGAATACCCACAAGTACCTGCCCCATGATTTTAAATCGCCCGGCAAGGCCCTTTTTGTTTTTTCGAAAGACTTTGATGTAGTCGTCCATAAAACCGATCATCCCAAGGATCACGGTGACCGCCAGCATGAGAAGGATGTAAATATTGCTGAGGCGGGCAAAGAGGAGGATCGGGACAATCACGGCAGCCAGGATGATGAGTCCGCCCATGGTCGGTGTACCTGCTTTTTCATTCTGTCCTTCGAGGCCGAGGTCGCGAATCGATTCACCGACCTGTTTCTTTTGC
>WFPF01000108.1 GCA_015487695.1 Chitinophagales bacterium | reverse complement strand
CACTAATATTTATATGATACATACCTTCATTTAATAAACCCTGTGGTAGTTTAAACAATATTTTATTGTTACCTTTCTTCAACCCTGTAAGTCCATCATTTAGAATTCCATGGAGGCTTGCAAACATCATTAATACTTTTACCTCTCCCTTAAAAAGGGCAAAATTTAAATCAATGTTATTATAATCGTCAGACAACCATAATTCAATCTCAAACAGCAAAGAATGTGATGATTGGAATTCAGCATAGTGATTATCCGTAACTATACGAACCCCATAAACAAAGGCTCTCGTACTTTGATTGTTCTGAAATTGACGCAAAACTGGTAATGTTAAACTGTTTCCATCATCAAGATACTTCTCTATCGCTTTTTCTACATTTAACAGCTCACTACAAACTCCTTCAATTAATATCACAGCTTTTGAGCATAGCTGCTTCACACTTCTCATATTATGACTCACAAAGAGGACCGTGCGCCCTCCTTCGCGGCTCACTTCCTGCATCTTACCGATGGCTTTTTTCTGAAATTCGGCATCGCCCACGGCCAGCACTTCGTCCACAATCAATATATCGGGTTCGAGGTGGGCGGCCACGGCAAAGCCGAGACGGACCTTCATCCCCGAGCTGTAGCGCTTCACGGGGGTGTCGAGGTAGCGCTCCACGCCTGCAAAGTCCACGATCTCGTCCAGCTTCTTGCGCACTTCGGCCTTGCTCATGCCCAGGATGGTGCCGTTGAGATAGATGTTCTCGCGACCCGTCAGTTCGGGATGGAAGCCGGTGCCTACTTCGAGCAGCGAGGCAATGCGGCCTTTGGCCATAATGCGGCCGGTCGTGGGGCCGGTGACCTTGCTCAGGATCTTGAGCAGCGTGCTCTTGCCCGCACCGTTTTTCCCGATGATGCCGAGTACTTCGCCCTGCTCCACTTCAAAATTGATGTCGCGGAGGGCCCAGACCAGATCGCTCTCGCCTTTTTTGTCGCGGACGTTGCTCTCACCGATCTTCAGATAAGGGTCTTCCTTGCCGCGTACCCGGTGCCACCATCGGTTGAGGTCGTGGCTCAGCGTGCCCGTGCCAATGACCCCGAGGCGGTATTGTTTGGAAAGGTTTTCTACTTTAATGACTGTTGACAAAAGTTTAAAAGTTTAAGAGTTTAAAGGTTTAAGAGTTTAGCGGAGTTGGGAATTTCTGTAGGCAGTGAGGAGGCGTGATACTTCTGCGATTTCTTGTCTTAGCCGGATGTAGTTTTCCTCTTTGAGGAGTTCCAATTCCTTGGCAATGATAATGTGATTCGTGATCTCAGACAAACTGCCAAAAGCCATTGTACTGAAGTGTGCCTTGTCCTTTGCTGTTTGACGAGCAGAACCCTCTGCCAAATTAGAAGGAATTGATACACCGGCCCTTCTGATCTGGGAGGTCAGTCCAAACTGTTCCGCCTTGGGGAAGTCCTGTGTCTCTCTGTATAACTGTACGGCTAAATCCTTGGCCTTTTGCCAAACAATCAATTTCTCAAACGAAAATTCATACGACATATCAGGAGGTTTAATTGGTGACATTATCTCTCTTCACTTTTAAACTCTTCCACTTCTAAACTATTACACTTATCAACTATTACACTTATCAACTCATCAACTCAATCACACCGTATCCATAAAATTCTTCTCCGTTTTGTTGAATATCACAATGCCCAAGAGCAGCAGCACTGCCATAAAGCCAAAGCTGTAGGCCAGGTAGGCCCACTCGAAGGTGCCTTTGCCGAGGAATCCGTATTTAAAGGTTTCAATCACCGAGGTCATGGGATTCAGGGCGATGAGCCAGCGGTAGTTTTCGGGGACGGTGCTCAGCGGATAGATGACGGGCGTGGCATACATGAGCAGTTGCACACCAAACTGCAGGAGAAAGATCAGGTCGCGGTATTTGGTCGTAAAAGAGGTAATGATCAATCCGAAGCCCAGTCCGAGCCCCGCCAGGATGAGGACGAGAAAAGGAAAGAGGAGGGCATGGGCATTGGGTGCCAGGGGGGCGCCCGAAAAGAGGAAGTAGAGGTAGAAGCCGGCAAAAAGGAGGAATTGAATTCCATACCTTACCAAACCAGTGATGACTACAGAAAAAGGCATAACAAGACGGGGGAAATAGACCTTTCCGAAGATCTGCTGGTTGTCGCGGAAGGTCACCCCGGTTTTGTTCAACACACTGGCAAAGTAGTTCCAGTTGGTGATGCCCGCCAGATAAAAGAGCAGGGGCGGCACCGAGTCGGTGGAAAGGCCGGCCAGCCGCCCGAAAATGACGGTAAATACCAGGGTGGTAAAAACGGGCTGGATAAAGTACCAGGCGGGGCCGAGGATGGTCTGCTTGTACTGGGCCACGATGTCGCGCCTTACGATGAGGGTCAGCAGGTCGCGGTATTGCCACACTTCCTTCAGATTGAGCGCAAAGAGCGATCGCTTCGGCTCAATGACGATGTCCCAATCTTCTTTTTGCGTTTTATGCAAGGTGTTGCTTTTAATGTTTTTGCGTGTTTTGGATGCCGGGGATTGGCGGGTGATTTTTCTTTTTCTTTTTCTTTTTCTTTTTCCGTTTCGCTCTGTCCCCTCCGGATCGGTCAGGGCAGTGTTTTGTCGGGATCTTCGAAAGCATGCTTGAACTTCTGAGCTCCTTTGCTCCGCAGGAGGCCTGTTTCCGGACATCCGATAGCGACTTATCTAAATTTCTTAACTTTTCAACTCATCAACTTTTAAACTTTTAAACTTTTCTTCTCCTGTTATTGGGATTGCAGGCTTCGTATTTGAGTCGAAAGCCTTTTCCCCTTCATTTTTTT
>WFPF01000107.1 GCA_015487695.1 Chitinophagales bacterium | reverse complement strand
TACGGGCACTGATGTACATGCCGGGGATGAGGAATTCGTTTTTCCTGTCGATGCGGGCGTGAATGTGCACTGCTTTCGGATTCTGCTCAAAGGTGCGTCCCACGGAGTAAATGCGGGCGGTAATTTCCTCATCGGGCAGCGACTGCACGGTAAAGCTGAGTTCCTGACCGGCCCGAATCAGGTGTACGTCTTTTTCAAAGACCATCAGGTCGGCATGGATATAGTCCGTATTTACGACCATAAAGAGGCGATCCTGCGGATTGACGTACTGCCCGAGCTGAACGAATACTTTTTCGATATATCCGTTGATGGGACTGATTACCGGTACTTTTTCGTAGATCTGCTCTGACCTGATCCTTTCCGGATCGAGGTTGAGCTGCCGAAGCTGGGATTCGAGGCCCGTGAGTCCGGCCTTCAGCGATTCATATTCCGACTCTGTTTTCTGGAAGTCTTTCCCCGATCCCACATGGGCGCTGTAGAGGGCCTTTTGCCGCTCATACTCTTTTTGGAGATACTGCAACTGGTGATAGTTCTGCAGATAGCGGGTTTGTAACTCACTGAGGCGGGGATGCTGCACATAGGCCAGCACTTCGCCTTTGCTCACCTTATCGCCTTCCATGACCAGTATCTCGAGGATATTGGCCCCGAGGATGGCTGTCACGGTAGCCTCGTGCTGCGGTGGCACCTCGAGGGTACCGTTGGATACTACATAACTATGGAGATTGCGCAGGGGCAGGGTATCCACCTCGATTTTCATTTTCTCAACTTTATAAGCGGGCAGGTGCAGCGTGCCCGGGTTTTCATCTTCATGCTCTTCATGAGCGGCCATGTTGCCTGTTTCTTCGCTGTGGCCCGTTTCCCCGCTTTCCGTTTTTTCGCTCTTGCCACAGGCAGCGAGGAATAGGCTCAGGGTCAGAATGAGGGTCCAATTCAATAACTTTTTCATTATATAATGCTTTATGATTTACTATTAATAATTGTTTGAAAGAAAGTACTCCAGCTGGAAACGGCTTTTCAGATACTGATTGAGCACCGTCCAGGCCTCGGATTCCATTCGCATGGCAAAGCGTATGTTTTGCAAAAACCCCGTGTAGTCAATCTGGCCTTCGCGATAGGCCGTCACTGCGGCTTTGCGTTGCTCCCTTGCCAGTGGTAGTGCATGATCGCGATAATAAGACCATGATTCGAGCCACTTCAGATATTGTTCGCGCACGCTGAAATAGCCGGATTCGATCTCGATGCGGGTCTGGCGGTACTGCTCTTCTTTAATCCGTACGTTCACCCCGGCTGCTTTTACCCGGCCGGCTGTAGGCCCGTAAAAGAGTGGGATGCTGATACCCAGCTGATAGAGATAAAAACCACCCTGCCCATCCACAATCTGGCGGTTGTATTGTCCGCTTAGCTGTGGCAGGTATTGGGCTTTGTTTACCCGCAGTCTGGCACGTGCCACGGCCATTTCCTGCTCCGAGCGTCTCAGCAGCGGATGCTGCCGGATCGAATCGGGAAGGAGCGAAAGGGGGCGGGCAAGTTCATCCACCGCCTCTGGAGCTACGGTGTAGAGGGTATCGCTGTCAAACCAGCGATTGAAGCGCTGGAGTGCACCGAGATAATCGCGGTAAGCCTGTTCCTTTCGGTTTTGCACTTCGTTGGCCTCGTTGACAGTGGCCAGGTATTCCAGTTTGGAAATGGCTTCCGTCTGATAACGAATCTCAGCGGCTTCGCGAATTCCCGAGAACATGGAATCAAGGGCCGTATATACCCGGTATATCTCCAGGCTCGTATAGACATCGCTCCAGGCATTGCTCACCTGAAGGGTCAGCGAGAGAGTTTGCAGGCCCAGCGACTCGCCCGCCAGGGCCGTCTGTGCATCCCTGAGTTTCAGCCCCGGACCGATGGCAAAGGGAGCCACGCCCTGTTGCTGTATGCCGATGGTGTTGTATATGGCAGCTGTTCCCTGACCGGCTTCTTCCTTTCCGGTATATAATCCGGTGCTTCCCATTTGCCAGGCCGTTCTGCGAAGTGCTTTTTGTCGCTCCACTTCAAGGCGGGCCATCTCGATATTCGGATATCGCTGCAGGGCCATGCTTCTCGATTGCTCGAGGGTCAGCGCTTCTGCGGCCGGGGACTGCGCCCGGATCTCGGAAGAAAAGAAAAGCCCCGATATCAGTATCAGGATGAGTGCCGCACCTTGCCCGAGCCCCGGCTTTCTTCCCTGTCGCTCGTTCCGGCTTTCAACGATAGAATAAAGCACCGGCAGCACGATAAGTGTCAGAAGGGTGGCCGAAATGAGCCCACCGATAACGACCGTGGCAAGGGGACGCTGCACCTCGGCACCGGCCGAATGGGAGAAGGCCATGGGAATAAACCCCATGATGGCCGCAATGGCGGTCAGCAGGATGGGCCGCAGACGTTCTTCGGTAGCTATAAATATTCTTTCCCTGAGATTCGTGATTCCTTCCCGCTTCAGCGAATTGAAACGGCTGATCAGCACGAGTCCGTTGAGAACGGCTACACCGAAAAGAACCACAAAACCTACGCCTGCCGAAATGCTGAAAGGCATGCCGCGGATGGAGAGGAAGAATATACCCCCGATGGCTGCCAGCGGAATGGCCATATAAATCATGAGCGACTGTTTCAGCGATTTCAGGGCGAAATAGAGCAGAATAAAAATGAGGGCCAGGGCGATGGGAACGACCAGACCAAGGCGCTTTTTGGCTCGTTGCAGATTCTCAAAAGCCCCGCCATAGGTGATGTAATAACCCGGAGGCAGTTCGAGAGAGGCATTGAGCCGTTCCTCAATATCGTTGATGATCGATTCGATATCGCGCCCGCGGGTATTGATTCCCACATAGGTTCTGCGGAAAGTGTTTTCGCGGGAGATCTGCATGGGGCCCGAGACAAAACGAATCTCAGCCACTTCCTTGATCGGTATTTGCGTACCATCGGGCAGATCGATGTAGAGCAGCTTTATGTCGTCAATGCTTTGGTGGTGGGCCTTGTCAAATCGTACTACCATGTCGAAGCGCTTTTCCCCTTCAAATACTACCCCTGCCTTGCCCCCGGCAAAGGCAGTACTTACATATTCATTGAGTTTTTCAATGTTCAGTCCATATTGCGCGACTTTATCGCGGTTATAAATGATGGTAATCTGCTGCAGTCCCGAGGTACGCTCAGAGCTTACATCGCCCACTCCGGGAACGGTGCGGATAATAGCTTCCATTTCCTTTTTCTTCTCTTCCAGAATGGCCAGGTCTTCGCCATAAAGTTTCACGGCTATGTCTTCGCGCACCCCTTCGAGCAACTCATTGAAGCGCAACTCCACAGGTTGTGTGAAAAGCAGGTTGATACCTGTAAACTCGCGATTCAGACGCTCGCTGATCTTTTCAATCAATTCATCCTTGCTTCCCGCACTCACCCATTTCGATTTGTCTTTCTCAAGGATGATATACATGTCGGCAATATCCATGGGCATGGGATCGGTCGGTATGTCGGCCACCCCGACACGGGAGGTGACGGTGACAATTTCCGGAAAATGATCCAGAAGAAATCGCTCGATCTTTTTTGAAATTTCGGTGGCTTCGGTCAAAGAACTTCCCGGCCTGATTAGCGCCTGCATGGCCAGGTCTCCCTCATCGAGTTGAGGAATAAACTCGCCTCCCATGCGCGAAAAAGTGTAAAGACTGCTTCCGAGCAGTAAGATAGCAAGTACGATGACCACAGCCCGAATGCGCAGGGCTCCGCTAAGCAGCGGGCGATAGGCTCGCTGAATGCCCCCGAGCAGGCGCTGACTGAAGAGGCCGATGCGCTGTTCGAAGCGGGCAAAGAAGTTGCGCTTATTGGCAATAGGCCGCAGCATCAGCGAGGCCATCATGGGCACGTAGGTGAGCGAAAGGAAAATAGCCCCCAGCACGGCATAGCCAAAGGTGAAGGCCATGGGGCGGAACATTTTGCCTTCGACACCGGTGAGAAACAAAATGGGAGAAAAAACAATGAGAATGATCAGCTGACCGAAGAAAGCGGAATTCATCATGGTGCTTCCGGCCTTGTAGGCCAGCTCATTCATGCTGTCCATCGTGAATTTCTTCGTTCCTTTTTTTATTTGCTTCTCAATTTCGTGCACGGTGCCTTCTACGATGATCACGGCTCCGTCTACAATGATTCCGAAATCGATGGCCCCCAGGCTCATCAGGTTGGCCCATACGCCCGTGAATTTCATCAGGATGAAGGCAAACAAGAGGGAAAGGGGGATGACCGTGGCCGTAAGAATGCCGCCCCGCAGGCTTCCCAGAAGGATAACCAGCACAAATACCACAATGAGGGCTCCTTCCATCAGGTTTTTTGTCACTGTGGAAGTGGTACGGGCTATCAGGTCGCTGCGGTCGAGGTAGGCGTCAATCCTCAGCCCCTCGGGCAGTGATTTCTGAATTTCCTCGATGCGTCTTTTAACGTTCTTAATTACCGTATTGGGGTTGGAGCCCTTGAGCATCATAATGATGCCGCCTACCGCTTCGCGGCCATCGCGGGAAAAGGAACCGTAACGAACGGAATACCCGAAATGTACACGCTCGGCTACATCCCCGATGGTGATGGGAAGGCCGTTCTCGTTACGGATGACAATCTTACGAATGTCGTTCAGCGAACGCACCAGCCCTTCGCCCCGGATAAAGGTGGCCATATGATTTCGTTCAATATAGGCTCCTCCGGTATTCAGATTATTTTCTTCGATTGCACGAAATACTTCCGAAATGGAAATGCTCATGGCCTTGAGCTTGTCAGGATTGAGCGCCACTTCGTATTGTTTGATATACCCCCCGAAGGAGTTAACCTCAACAACTCCGTCCAGAAGGGTGAGCTGTCGCTTGACAATCCAGTCCTGAATGGTTCGGAGGTCCATGGCGGTGTAAAGACTGTCGTAGCCGGGCTGCGGCTGTATGGTGTATTCGTATATCTGACCCAGACCGGTGGAAATGGGCCCCATCATGGGACTGCCAAACTTCTGAGGAATGCTTTCCTGCAATTCGTTCAGCTTTTCCTGTACCAGTTGCCGGGGCAGATAGGTGCCCAGGCGGTCCTCGAAAATGATGGTCACAACCGAGAGCCCGAAGCGTGAAATGGAGCGAATCTCCTCTACCCCGGGCAGGTTGCCCATAGCCATCTCAATTGGGTAGGTTACAAATTGCTCGATGTCCTCGGTAGCCAGGTTGGGCGATACGGTGATTACCTGTATCTGATTGTTGGTAATATCCGGAACCGAGCCCAGATTGACCGTTGACATGGAATAGATGCCGACACCGATCATCGCAAGTGTCATCAGTCCAACAATCAATTTGTTCCGGATAGAGAACAATATTATTTTATTGATCATATTTAATTTTTTACAATAGCAAGAAGAAAATGAAACTCATCCGTGAAGGAATATTCCGGTGGGTACCTGTTTTAAATGCTTATGGAAGCCCGGCAAAAGACTTGCCTGAATTCTTAACGTATCCGGCTTTGAATAAAGGCCGGCAGAAGTCACACAGCGCCTGAAAAACAGGCCGGAACCCGGAAAAGAAAAGGAAGGATTAGACGAACCGGGGCGGATGCCAGATGGAATGGATGATGTTTTGAGGAATGAGGTCTTCTCCGGTCATATCTTCACTGAGGACTGTATTCGAAAGCGGCATCAACTCGCAGACATGAATGTCAATGTTGATGGGAATGTGACAGCACTGGCAGATACAAAACGGGGAACAATCATCGGGAACGGGAAGATCGGAATGATCTTCCTGGCTTTTATGCTCATGATTTTGCCAAGTGCTCAATTCCGTATAATCATAGCAAGGAGTTGCCGTGAGATATAAGAGCAGGGAAGCAGCTATGGCGAAAATGATTTTCATTTGCCCGCAAAGATAGGGAAATATCTTTTCTGGAAGGAGGGCTTGTTTTCTTATAAAATCGGGTAGGAAACAACGAAAAGACGCTCTATTTTACCCCGTGAATTTATGGTTGAAATGATGCGTCTGCCTGATGCCGGCAAAGATTTTTTATACTGCTTTTTTTTGAAAGAAAGCGCTGCTATCCGAAAGCTTTTTATACATTTGCAATTTAGAATGATTCTAAATAAGCACACATCCAAATGAAGCATTTATTACTCTTTGTTTTTCTGATCCTGCAGATCGCCCTCGGGGCGCAGGAATCTTCGATTATCGGGAGCGTACAAAATGAAGGCAGCGGAGAAGGCATTCCGGGCGTGACCCTTTTCCTCACTCCGGGCGAAAACTGGGCCGTGACGGCAGCCGATGGCAGTTTTGAATTTCATCATCTGAAAGCGGGGAAATATCATCTGGCCGTAACGGCTTTGGGATTTGAAAGCTACAATGCCGATCTTCAGCTAAAGGAAGGGGAGGAGCAAAAGCTGCTTTTGCGTTTGAATGAAGACATTTACAAATTACCGGGCCTTGAGGTCAGCGGCATTTCCCTGACCAGCGGCATGACCGGGAGCTATGCCTTGCCGGGCAACGGCTTTTACCTTTCGCCCAGGCGCCTGAAGGCTTTCCGTGATTTTGATATCAACAATCAGCTCAAGGAGATACCGGGCGTATATTTTCAGGAGGAAGACGGTTTTGGACTGCGTCCCAATATCGGATTGCGGGGAACCGGCAGCGAGCGCAGTCAGAAGATCACCATCATGGAAGACGGCATACTGGCAGCTCCGGCTCCTTACAGTGCTCCGGCCGCTTATTATTTCCCGACTTTCGGCCGCATGTACTCTATGGAATTGCTTCGCGGCAGCAGTCAGATACGCTTCGGGCCCTACACCACGGGCGGAGCCATCAATCTGATAAGCACTCCCATTCCGGCTGTGATGAAAGCAGGCCTGAGCATGGAAGGCGGAAGCTATGGTTTTCACCGGCTCCATTCCTTCGCGGGCAACAGCCACAAAAACGTGGCGTACCTGGTGGAAGGCCACTTTATGGGCAGCAATGGCTTTAAGCGTCTTCCCGGAGCCGAGTCTACGGGCTTCGAAAAATCGGATTTTCTGGCCAAGCTGCGATTCAATACGGCACCCGACCGCAAGGTCTATCAGTCGATCACACTGAAGGCAGCCTGGATGAGCGAAAACTCGAACGAAAGCTATCTCGGACTGAGTGAAGCAGACTTCCGGAGCGATCCTTTCCAGCGCTATGCGGCAAGTGCCCGCGACCTGATGCAGGCCGGGCAGCGCCAGTTGTCGGCATTGTATAAACTGATTCTCTCCAGGAATGCGGAGCTGGCAGCTACCGTGTATCGAAACGATTTCTCACGAAACTGGTACAAGCTGGACAAAATCATTGCGGACGGTGATGCGCTTTCGATTTCAAATATTTTTGACGGAAGCAGCCGGGGCATGCAGGCCCTCGCCATTGCCCGGGGCGACAGCAGCGGGGAGCTCCTCCTGAAGGCCAACAACCGAAGCTATGTGAGTCAGGGCATTCAGGCCAATGCTGCTTTTTCTTTCCGCAGGGGAGCATTCCGGCACAAATGGCTTCTCGGCAGCCGCCTGCATTACGATCGCATGGATCGTTTTCAGCAGCGCGACCGCTATCGCATCGATCAATACGTTTTATACCTGACGGAAAAGGGGGCTCCGGGATCGGAGAGCAACCGCATTGTTTCGGCCCTGGCGTGGTCCGGTTTTATGCAATACACATTGGAGGTCAAGGGCCTGACCCTCGTACCGGGATTGCGGCTGGAGTCGTCAAGAAACCAAAAGCTGGACTACGGACCCTCGGACCCCGATCGCAGCGGTGAAGACCTCGTGCTTAGTCACAATCATGCATTTGCTCTGATTCCGGGCATTGGTGCGGACTATCAGATGAAACGGGGTTATTCGCTCTTTGCGGGAGTGCACCGGGGTTATTCGCCACCGGGAACGCAGGCAGGGGCGCGACCCGAGTCCAGTGTCAATTATGAGTTGGGGCTTCGCAAATCCGAGGGCCTTTTCCAGTCGCAACTGACCTTTTGGCTGCATGATTTCAGCAATCTGCTGGGTTCGGACCTGGCGGCATCAGGTGGCAGCGGCAGCGGGCTGCTCTACAACGGAGGAGCCGTACTTGCAAGGGGCACGGAATTCAAGATCAGCTATGATCTCCGGGGCCGTTCCAGTCATGGTGCCGCCCTTCCCGTTTCGCTCATCTATGCCTTTACCAAAGCCAATTTTCTCAACAATTTCGAGAGTGACTACGAACCGTGGGGAGTGGTGCAGGCCGGGGATGAACTGCCCTACATACCAAAACACACGCTCACCCTGCAAAGCGCCTGGCAAAGTGCCACAACACAAGTAGAACTGCGCTTCAACTATCAAAGTGCCATGCGCAGCAGAGCCGGTTCGGGGCCGCTAATGCCCGACCATGCCACCGAGGCCCACTATACACTCGATGCGTCTGTTCATCAGCGGCTCAACAAGCATTTCACCATTTATCTTTCGGGCAACAACCTGACAAATTCGCTATACATTGCAGCCCGCAGGCCGGCCGGTGTTCGTCCGGGAGCCCCGCGAATACTGCGTCTTGGGCTGAGTGCAGATTTATAGTTTCTCCGGAAATCTGAGGAAATAATCTTCTTTTTTTCGGACTTGCGTATCTTTAGGAAGTGCGTAAGAGCTTATCCGGAATCCTGACTTTAATCCTCTGTTTATTGCCCCTGCTTTTGTGGGCGGGGCTGCCGTCTCCCGATTCAAACGAAGGCATTCAAACGGAATCTGAAGAAGACAGCATTCGCGCGGAGCGCTATCTGTCCAGGGCAGGAGAATTTATGAAATCAGATTATGATTCGGCTATTTTCTGGGCACAGCGGGCGCGATCTCTGAGCTCGGAATCGGATTTACTATCTCTTTCCGCTAAGAGTTTGATGCTGGAAGGAAATGCCTGGTATTTCAAAGGTGTGCACGATTCCTCATTGGCCCTCTATTTCAGGGCGGCAGAGCTCTATCGCTCGGCCGGGGATGAACCCGGAGAGGCGTACTCGTGGAATGAAATAGGTGTGCTCTATCGCAAGCAGGGCGATATGGACAAAGCCCTGGAAGCTTTGGAAAAAGCATTGGATCTTTCGGCCAAATCGGGGGATTTGGAGCAAATGGCCAATGCTTACAATAACATCAGTGTAATCTACACGATGAAAGGTGAGTTTGAAAAGGCCATTCAATATGTACATAATTCATCGCGAATCAAGAAAAAACTCAATGATGAGATAGGCCTCAGCTATGATTATGTGAATCTGGGCATCAACTTCGCGGAGCTGGGACAGATAGACAGTTCGCTTTATTATCTGAAAAAATCGCTTGCCATCAGGAAAAAGAATGCCGACCGGCACGGGCTGGCCATGGCTTACGCCAATATGGGAGAAGTGGCGGCAGGAGACGGGCAATTTGAGAAAGCCGTGGCATACCTGGATACGGCTTTGGACATTAGCCGCTCAATTCAATACAAAGATCTGACAAAACACATCTATCGGACATTGTCAGGGCTTTATGAAGGAGAGGGGATGAGCGACAGCGCGCTGCTCTATTACAAACGCTACGGAGAGCTGAAAGACAGCATTTTCAACAAGGCCCGGTCCGAACAGTTGCTCGAGCTGCAGACGAAATACGACACGGCCGAAAAAGACCGGCTGATAGCCGAAAAGGAACTGGCCGTCAAGAAACGGAATATCTGGCTGGGTTTGTTCGGTGGGGGTTTCTTCCTCCTCGTTGTTTCTCTGGTGTACCTCGGAATCTACAACAGGAAAAAGCAGGAATTTCTGAAGAAAGAAGCAGTTCTGAAGGAAGAACTGGCCCGAAAGGAAATGCAAAACCGGATAAAAAACGAGCGCCTGCGTATTTCCCGCGACCTCCATGACAATATCGGGGCAGAGCTTACGCTTATCACCTCGGCCCTGGACAGCAAAGCCTATGAAACCCGGGATGAAAGAGAAAAAGAATGGCTGAATGATGTGAGCGATTATGCCCGCCAGGCGATGAGCGATTTAAGAGAGACCATCTGGGCATTTAAGTCAGACAACATGCCCGTGCACGAGTTGGTGGCCCGGGTCAGAGCGTTTACCGGCAAGATCAGCAGTATGACGGGTATTGAAATAGAAACAAAAGACGATGTGTCGGAGGATATCCGCCTTACCCCCGGCCAGGTGATCAATCTATATCGCATCAGTCAGGAAGCGCTGCAGAATGCCGTCAAATATGCCAATGGCAAGAAGATATGCTGGGAAATAAAGTGGGAATCGGGGCAGCTCTGTGTGGCCATTACTGACAACGGGGTGGGCTTCGATCCGGAGAAGATCAAGAAGGGATATGGCCTCTCTCATATGTGTGAGCGCATGGAAGAACTCAATGGCCGTTGCGAGATCAGAAGCCGGGTGGGGGAAGGCACGAGCATCGTGGCCACACTGCCGCTCGCAGAATCTACGATCTAATGCGTATTTCATGGCTTTGGAAAAAAGTCTTATTTAGTAAAAATAATTTTTCATGTCACAAATTCACATAGCAATCAGCGAGGACATCCCCAGGCTGGCCGAAGCGCTTCGGAAAAAAATCCTGCTTTCGCCCGGGTTTCAGGTCGTCCACATAGCGGGAAACGGTGAAGAATTGCTCGACTTTGCCCGGCACCATAAGAACCTGGACGTGGTCCTGATGGACATTCAGATGCCTGTGATGGACGGCATTGAAGCCACGAGGAAACTGAAAGAACGCTATCCGCAGATCAAAGTGATTATGAGTACGGTCTTCGATGATGATGAGAATTTGTTCAGGGCCATCATGGCGGGCGCTTCGGGATATTTGCTGAAAGACGAAAGTCCCGGGAAGATACACCACTCCATTGAGATGGTCATGCAGGGCGGAGCACCCATGTCGGCCGGCATCGCAAGCAAAGTGCTGAATCTGATTCGCCTGCAACCTTCTTCTTTTGATGAGCAGGAGGATTTCGGGCTCACTCCGCGCGAACTTGAAATACTCAAACATCTCAGCAAGGGCCTCAGTTATGATCAGATTGCAGGCAATCTCTTTATCAGCAGCGGCACGGTACGCAAGCACATCGAAAATATCTACAAAAAGCTGCAGGTGCACAACAAAGTAGAAGCCCTTCAGCTGGCCATGCGCAACCGCCTCATCTGAGTTATTGCCGGATAAAAGTACGCGTGGCCGTTCCTTTCTCCGTCCGGATGCGAAGCAGGTACATGCCCCCCGGGCGATCGTTCAGCGGGAGCTCGAAATGCCTGCCTTGAGCTGCACTCTGCAGCAGAAGATGGCCCGAAAGGTCGTAGAGTTCCACCCTTTCCAGCTCTTCCCCCGATACGAGAGTGAGCCTGTCACCGGCCGGATTGGGATAAAGCTGCAACGACATTTGCTCCGCGGTCTCATCGCGGATGCCTCCCACGGGAAAAGCAAGTTTCAGCTCCAGACGAAGCAGCGAATAGCGAGGGATGCTGAGCGAGAGTAAGGTATCGCTGAAAGCCTGCCTTTGTATCATGTGGCTCGTCTGACTGTCAGACATGCTTCCCGTAAAAGTTTCGATAAGCAGACTGTCGCAGACCCATGAATCCGGAATGGGCCATTCCAATTGATGCGCATTCCGGTCATCGCGATTGATTATCAGAAGCTGTATGCGATCGCGCCCGGCCGACACACCGCCATAGACGGAAAGCGCGTCTATCTCTTTGCTGTTGCCCCCTTCCCATAGTATTGTAAGAGTCGGCATCTGCTGAACCTTCACATCGAAATAGCCTTCGGCAATTGCCTGCATGAGCATTTGAACGGCTATGCCCTCCGGGCTTACGCTGAATTTCTTGTTGGGATGCAGCAGATGAATGAAATTATATCCGCTGGCCACCAATCCGAAATGATTGAATACCGAGAGGTCAACAGAATCCTGAATGGCTTTTTCAATCATGCGTCCCCAGAAATCGGCCACAAAGAGGGCGCCTGCAATGCCGTCAAGGGGATGATCTGCGGGGCATTCATCGCAGAGCGCAATATTCCATTCGCTGATACCCAGGCCCGGAGCCTGCGCAAGGTTCCAGTCGCTTTTTCGCTGGCTCCATTCTTCCCGAAAATGAATTAACTGCTGAACCTTAAACTGGGCAGCATAGGCGGCCTCGGCATAATAGGCACTGTCAAGTAGAGGCTTGGTGATTCGCGTGGCATAGGGGTGTTTTATCATAAAATCGGGCGGACTCTGGCGGAAATCGTCAATAAAGCCGGGGATGCTTTCCAATTCCGGAGAGATATTTACCGTATATCCGACCTGCGAGGCGGGGTCATTGGCTTTGATGCTGTCGCGAAACTCGAAAGCCCCCGAATGCCCCGTGCTGAGATATTCTATGAGAATCAGATCATTGCTTTTTATTCCTCCGTTTGGATGTAAAAAAATCTTTTCGCTGCTGTAGTCAAATTCGTTGGCAGAAAGGAGATTGTGCAACTGTGCAATACTGTCGTAAAGGGTGCCCGGACTGCTGAGTGTGGAGGCCCAGGAAAGATCAAAGCCGGAAGTGCGGAAGATGCGAATGGCAGAGGGATCACCGGTATCCAGGGCCGGAAACTCTGCCTTGACCGTATCCGATGCCCGGGCATTGGCATAAAAGTGCAGGTCTCCCAGAATGGCCGTTTGCAGATCGAGACCACCGATAATTTCCACCCAGCCCTGGCGATAAAATTCACCGCCATAATAGTACATGCTATCCACTTTTTTCTCTGAAAGCTTCAGCGAAGGCTCCCCGCTGCGGAAATGAATTTTCTTCTGATAGCCCAGCCACGACCAGGCAAAGGTCCATGCATCGGTAGACTCGTTGCCGATCTCCCATATTTTTACATCCAGCGCATCGGGATGATCGAGAAGGCTGTCGCGAAGCTGGCGATAGCGGGGCAGATTGCTGTTGCAGAGGCGCAGAAGATGAGCCGTTTCGGCCGGAGAGCCGTTACCGAAATTGACCACCATCTGAAGCCGGGTGTCGAAACGATCCATGTAAGCGGCCACATTTTTCAGGTTGAAGCGGTTTGGATATTTCAACTCCGTCTGCCAGCGATAGCTGTTGCCGCTGTTGCCTCCGGGCCACCTTTCTATGCCGACATGCAGTTTGCCGTATTCCCGCTCGTAATCAGGATTGCTGTACCAGCTAACGAGGCTGTTGGCCGAATGATTGTGGCCGCGCCATTCCGCTGGAAGGGGCTGTCCCGCAGGTATCGAATCCGTATTTATCAGCAGTTGCGGGAAGAGGGCGAACGGAGCCGTTGAGAAGAATGTAAGAAGAACGAGTTTGTAGAGATTGGGCAGCATATCTATCACTTTGGTTTGAAAATAATACTCTGTTGGACGTGTTACGGGCCGGATGGATTAATGTTCATACCCGATAGGCAGCGGCATGTTCCGGATTGGACTGTATCATGAGATTCGAAAGTTTGAAGAGCACACGTGCCCCTACATTTCCGTCCCAGTCATCGTCTCCCGGAGCCACTTCCACCAGGTCGAAACCGATGATCTTGCGCCCCGATTCGATAAGCCTGCGAATCAGGAAGAAGGTCTCCTGCAGTTCGAAGCCCCCGGGGACCGGTGTTCCGGTATTCGGGCAGAGTTTGGGGTCGAGGCCGTCAATGTCAAAACTGATGTACACCTTTTCGGGCAGGGCTTCAATGATTTCATCGCAGATGGATGCCCAGCTTTCGCCCCCGTAGAGGCGGTGCCGGATTGCCTGATTGCTGAAGGGGAGAACACGTCCTCCGCTTTGGGCCGTGCGTGCCGCCTCTTCCTCGCAATAGTCGCGGATGCCCACCTGCACGATTTTGCTGATCTGCTGGATGCCGAGGGCATTGAACATGATGGAAGCATGGCTGTGCTCAAAGCCTTCAAATGATTTCCTGAGGTCGGCATGTGCATCAATCTGTAAAATGCCGAAGTCTTTGTATTTGTTGGCGAGCACTTTCATGAATCCGAGCGACACGCTGTGCTCACCGCCCAAAAGGCCCACCAGCTTGCCGTGGTTTACGAGGCGTTCGCTTTGGCTATAGACCCAGTCTTCGAGCTCATGGCATATCTGGTTGATGGTAGAAAGCGAGTTTTTTATCTGCACACTTCTGATCTCTCCTTTCTCGCGCAGCCTTTGGATCTCGAGTGCCCGCGGCCTGAGCCGGTTGTTTCTGTTGATCCATTCCTTTGATATTTCCAGCATGTAGATCCCGTATTTCCACGCATCCTTCAGGTCGGGGTCGTAAAGGTCGACCTGCCCTGATGCCTGCAACACGGCTTGCGGCCCGAGTGAAGTGCCGTGGTGGTAGGAGACCGTCACTTCCCAGGGGACAGGCAGAATGGCTACCGCAGACTCTTCGAAAGCGAAGGGAAGGCCGAAGAGTTGCCCGTTGTCGAGGGCATGGCCGTTGGGGTCGAAGGCGGCCGCCTTTTTCCTCTTTTTTTCAAGGATTTCCGGATTCATTGGATTTGATTTTTAGCTTATACAAAGATGCTCAATAACACAGAAAATTCAACGCCTTGCGGAGAATGCTTTCTCCGCAATAAGCAAGACACTTTTTGCGCTTATACACTACCTTTGAAAACAAAGTAAGACAGAATGCTCAAAGAGCTGAAAACGCTGCTGTGGAAAGAACTGAAGCTGGAATGGCGCAACCGCCATGCGCTCAACGGCCTCCTGCTCTATGTGGTACTGATGGTGGTTCTGGTTTATCTCAGCTTCGAGAAGGTGGACTTTATCACCTGGAATGCCCTGCTTTGGCTCATTCTGCTTTTTTCCTCCATCAATGCCGTAGCCAAGAGTTTCCTCGGAGAATCGTCTGCCCGGCACCTCTACTATTACAATGTCGCCCGGCCCCAGGCGGTCATCCTTTCGAAGATTATCTACAACCTCTTTCTGATGCTGCTCATTGCGGGCATCGCCCTGGCTGTCTATTCCCTCGTTCTGGGTTTTCCCGTACTTTATCCTCTGCGCTATTTCGCAGCCCTCTTTCTGGGTGCCGCGGGCTTTGCCACCCTCTTCACCATGCTGGCTGCCATGGCCTCGCGGGCTGAGAACAGTGCGGCTCTGATGGCCATTCTGAGCTTCCCGCTTTTCATCCCGATGCTGATCATTCTACTCACGGTTTCGAGGGCCGGTCTGGTACCGATGGAAGGAGCGGCAATTCTGCAAAATTTCACACTTTTATTTTTGCTGGAGCTCGTGATTGTCAGTATCTCCTTGCTTTTATTTCCTTATATTTGGCGCGATTAACGGGGGCTTATGATCAAGCAAATGTATAAGCGTTGGTGGAAGGTGACCGGAGCCTTGCTGGTGCTTTATTCCATCCTTATCGGGCTGGCCGTTCCGGTCGGTCCCGGACTAAGCAATCTGAGTCCGAAAGAAGCAAAAACGGGGGAAGAGGTACTCGTCCGGCTGCAGGGCTACAATACTCATTTCAGAGAAGCCGGCTCCTCGCTTCGCGTGTGGCTGCGCCACAAAGATCTTTACCTGCAGGCCGATCAGATTCACAGCAGCAGCGACTGGCATGTGCTTGCCCGCTTTCATATCCCTGCCAACCTGCCCGAAGCCTATCGCGACCAGGTCTATGATGTCATTGTCAATGACGATGAAGACGGCACTTTCATCCTCCCGAGGGCTTTTTCGGTACTGAGCGGAGAAACGAGCGGGGAAGCGTTTGAGCTTCCCGCGGTGGAAAGTGTGAAAAATAATGATCCGCAATGGTTCAACTTCCCGCACCGCGTGGTCCTCTACGAGACCATTCGCAATCTCCTTTTTCATGTGCCCATGTGGTTTGCCATGACCCTGCTGCTTACTTTCTCGTTTGCCTATGCCATCGCCTACCTCCGAACCTTTAATCCGGTCTACGATGCCATTGCCGCGGCAACGGCCCATGCGGGCATTCTCTTTGGGCTGCTGGGCTTTGTGACCGGGGCACTCTGGGGCAATTTTGCCTGGGGGGCACTCAACAAATGGCTCCTTCAGGATACCAAAATACTGGGAGCCCTGATCGGCATTCTCCTCTACATGGCCTACTTCGTCTTGCGGGGCGCGCTGGGCGATGACGAGAAGCGGGCCCGCATCAGCAGTGTGTATAACATTTTTGCATGGGTGATGTTCATCGTCTTCATCTATGTGACCCCCCGGATGACCCAAACCCTGCATCCCGGAAATGGCGGAAATCCGGCTTTCAGCAGCTACGATCTCGACAGCCACCTGCGCATGGTTTTTTACCCGGCTGTGATCGGCTGGATGCTGATTGGCCTCTGGATTTCTTCCCTGCAGGTTCGCTATCAATTACTAAAAGAAAAGCTTTATGATCAGGAAAATTAGTCTTCGAATAATGCTTACTGCAATCATGCTCTCCTTAAATTTGCCGGGCATGGCGGCAGGCATGGTTTCGCCCGGTGAAAATCCGGACTGGATGCGGGGAAACGGACTGCTCTTTATAGTCATTGCGGTGCTGCTGATCATTTTCAGCGGCTTGTTTATTTATATGATGATTCTGGATAAAAAGATTTCCAAACTTGAAAAACAAATAAAACACCCGATTAATGAGTAACTCAAAAGGCGTTAAGCACGAAAGCTTCTTTAAAAACGTAGAGAAGTATTTCGACCATGCCGGACAATTCACCAAGATCCCTTCGGGATTGCTTAACCAGATCAAGGTTTGCAACAGCGTGTATAAAATGAAGTTTCCGGTGAAGGTGGGCAATGAGTACCAGGTGCTCGAAGCCTATCGTGTACAGCATAGCCACCACCGTGTACCTACCAAAGGCGGAATTCGCTACAGCGAAGGCGTCAACCAGGATGAGGTGATGGCACTTGCTGCCCTGATGACCTACAAATGTGCCATTGTGGATGTGCCCTTCGGTGGTGCAAAAGGAGGAATTAAGATCAACCCGAGGGACTACAATGAAGCCCAGCTGCAGCGCATTACAAGGCGCTATACGGCCGAACTGATCAAGAAGAATTTCATCGGCCCGGCCATTGATGTGCCGGCTCCCGACTACGGAACGGGCGAGCGCGAGATGGCCTGGATTCTGGATACCTACCTGGCATTCCACCCCGAGTCGATTGACGGATACGGATGTGTGACGGGCAAACCCGTGAGCCTCAACGGTATCCGCGGACGAAGAGAGGCCACCGGCCGCGGTGTCTTTTTCGGAGTCCGCGAAGCGGTCAATATTAAAAAAGACATGAATGAGATAGGCCTCAGCACCGGCCTTGAAGGAAAACGGATCATCATTCAGGGACTGGGAAATGTGGGCTATCACAGTGCCAACTTCTTTCAGGAAGCCGGAGCCATACTGGTAGGTTTCTGCGAAATTGAAGGAGCTATTTACAACAAAAACGGCATCGACCTGGCCGAACTCACGAAATGGAGAAAGGAAACCGGCTCGATCATGGATTTCCCGAAAGCCAAAAACCTGAATTCATCGTGGGAAGGCCTGGAGCAGGAGTGTGATATTCTCATTCCGGCTGCACTTGAAAATGTGATCACCAAGGACAATGCCCCGCGCATCAAGGCCAAGATCATCGGTGAGGCGGCCAACGGACCGGTAACGGCCGAGGCACAGGAAATTTTGCTGAAAAAAGGCGTGTATATCATCCCCGATCTCTATCTCAACGCGGGTGGTGTGACGGTTTCTTATTTTGAATGGCTGAAAAACCTCTCGCATGTGCGCTTCGGACGAATGGACAAGCGATTTACTCAATATGCTTTCGAGAATGTGGTGGATGTGATCGAGAAACTGACCAACAAGTCGATCAGCAAGAAAGAAAAAAGCATCATCGCACGGGGAGCCGAGGAGATTGACCTGGTGGACTCCGGACTGGAAGAGACCATGGTGACGGCCTTCTACGGAATCCGGGATGTTTGGAAAAAACACCGCAAGATTGAAGACATGCGAACGGCTGCATTTGTGACTGCCATCAACAAGGTGGCCGATGCCTATGTGGCCATGGGTATTTTCCCATAGTCGACCGCGGAGAAGAATCAGAAAGGGCGCTTCCCGTGCGGGGGAGGCGCCCTTTTACTTTATGGCGGGGAGCGGGGGTGTGCAGCCGCTTTATTGTAAATTGCAGACGGCTCATGATCAGGGTGCTGAAAAAAATACTCGATTTTATTATTTACGGCAATCTCTTTGTCGCAGCGAGTGTGCTCTCTGCCCTCTGGCTGACTTCTCTTCAGTGGGGCCTGCCGGTAAAACTTGACACTTTGGCGCTTTTTGTCTTTTCAGCAACTGTTTTTGATTATACCCTGCAACGCATGGTCTCAACCCGCAAGATCGAAGAAGAGATTCCCACGCCTCTCATGGCCTGGATGCAGAGCCATTTGCCCACAGAGATCATCCTCCTCGTTGCCAGCGGTCTTGCTGCCTTGATTCTCTTTCTGCGTTTTCCCGTGCGCATGTATTTTCCGCTCCTCATCGTGGCCCTGCCCGCACTGCTCTATGCCTTTCCCCTGGTTTTCAAAACCCAGTCCTTCCGGCTTCGCGAAAGTGCCTGGCTGAAAATCGGCACCGTGGCCTTTGTCTGGGCGGTTGTCAGCGTCATTCTTCCTTACTACTATTACGAAATGCATTTGCCCCCGAAGCAATGGATGATCCCCTTCCTCGAAAGGTTCCTCCTGATTCTCGCGTTGATTCTGCCGTTTGAGATCAGAGACATTGCCATTGACGAGGCCTACCACTTTTCGAATGTGGCACAGCGCCTGGGCAAGAAAAAAACCCTTCGCCTGGCGGCAGCGATGGTCATGATGACTTTCCTTCTCGAGGGGCTGCGCCTGATGCCGCCCGGGCCGGACGATCTGCCCTTCCTCCTGGCATTCTTCGCGGGCAGTGTCTGCACCCTGTTTCTACTCCGCAAATCGCAAAAAGCCCGCCCGGATTATTTCTACCTGATCCTGCTCGATGCCATACCGATATTCATTTTTCTCCTGCTTTATCTTCTGCTTTAGCGGTTTCCGGGCAGGGGCAATCGTCCGGGGTTGCATTCATGCTCAGAAAAAGAATGTGATCCGCACGGAGAATGCCGATTATTTCCAGGAGCCGGCCATCGGAAGCACGGCCCGTAAAAAAGAGGGAATCCTTGCGTATGCGGAGCTGCCCGTATTTCATAATATTCTGCACATCTTCCTCATGCATCTGCCTGCACTTCATCAGGCAGGAGAAGAGGGGACTGTAGGCTGCCGGCATGCTGCGCTGCGGTTCGAGCAGCGAGCTTTGTATGCTTTTTTCACGGGATTCACTTTTCCGCTTTTGCCGGCTTTGAGCAATCAGAAGCATCGTTATGATAATCAGCAAAAAGAGAAGTTGCCGGATGTTGATGAATTTGCGCATGTTGGCTTACAATAGGGCTGAAAAGTGGAAAAAAGAACCTTTCTTAATCATTACCGTAGAGAGTAGGGTAGCAAAGCAAACCGCCATGATGCCCAATACACTCTTATCAGTAGCAAGATACCGGGAATCCGAAAAGTCCCAAAAAATTCATGAACAGTTTCTCAAAGGAATCTGGAAAGTCGCCTTCTTCCGGGGCTCTCCCGGATATGATTTCACCCTCGTGGAAGGGCACCTTCTGCAACTCTGCTCCAATGGCCACCTGGCGGTGGTCTCGGGCGGAAAAAGATACGAAGGCAGCTGGGGCCTAAACAAAAGAGACCACACACTGGACATTCGTCTGCCCGGCAACTGGTTTACTTTCATACTAAGTAACCGCTGGAAGATTGTCAGAAATGGCCGGAAGCTCATCAAACTGATGAAAGAATGCAATGACGGTGTGCAGGAATTGCACCTGGAACAGGTATAGGCTTTATTTCTCTTTTTTACTTTTCTTTTCTTACTTCTTCCCGGACCTTTTACCCGGTCAACGGCAGCGCCATTCCCAAAGCTCGCACCAATGGACTGTGTTTTTACAAAAGCTGTCATGTTGAGCCTGTCGAAACATGCTTGAACTTCTGAGCTCCCTTTTCCTGTCGCTCTTACTTCTTGCTTGATCATAAAGTAAGCAAATCCCGATACTAGTTTCCCTTGATTAGGATCTTCCAATGGGTGTCACCCTGTAGTGGTAGGCAAAATTAGGACAGGAATTTACGAATTTTTAAATTGCTGTCAATATGAAAAAAACGAGAAGGAAATTCAGTTCAGCCTTTAAGACAAGGGTTGTGCTTGAAGCGTTAAAAGAGCGTAAGACCATTGGTGAAATTGCTTCAAAATTCGAGCTTCATCCGAATCAAATCACAAAATGGAAGAAGGAATTTTTGGAGAATGCAGACAAGGTTTTTAAAGAGAAAAGCCCCAAAGAAGCGTTTGAAATGGAAAAGGAGAAGGATGAGCTTTACAAACAGATAGGGCGGCTGAAAATGGAGAATGAGTGGTTAAAAAAAAAGGTCTTATGATTCCTCTAAAGCAAAGAAAAGGGTTGGTCAACAAAGAGGATCCGGATTTCAGTGTTTCACAGCAGTGTGAAATACTGTCAATCCATAGAAGTGCTTTGTATTATAAGCCAAAAGAAGTAAGCAAGAAAGATATGCAAATCATGGAGTTAATGGACCGGATGTACCAGGAAGACCCTACGCGCGGAACTCGCAGATATTGCGCTGATCTTGCGCTTGAAGGCATAAAAATAGGCAGGGACAAAGCCCGGAGCCTGATGCGGATTATGTGCATAATGGCCGTTTATTGTAAGGCAAGGACAACAGTAATAGATCCGGGCAAGTATAAATATCCATATTTACTCAGGAACCGGATCATTGACCGTCCAAACCAGGCATGGGGAATAGATATTAGCTACATTCCGATGAAAAACGGGTTTATGTACTTATGTGCCATCATTGATCTTCACAGCAGGTATATTGTAGGCTGGAGCATCTCCAACTCCATGGAGGCCGCGTGGGTAGTGCAAACTGTTCAGGAAGCAATCAGGAATTACGGAAAACCGGACATTATCAACTCTGATCAGGGTGTTCAATTTACAAGTAATGAATATGTGAATTATATAAAAAGCCTTAGAACGGTTAAGATATCGATGGACGGAAAGGGAAGAGCCACTGACAATGCACAAATCGAAAGATGGTTTAGGACAATTAAATACGACAAGATTTATCTGAATCCGCCA
>WFPF01000106.1 GCA_015487695.1 Chitinophagales bacterium | reverse complement strand
TTTTTAAAAAAAGTAGAAGGAGAAAAGAGAAGTGAGCCTCATAAACATACCGCATATCTTTGCTTTCAAAGCACGAGGCCGATTTTAACAGCCGGCCCGCGGCTTTTTTCAACTTATAAACTTATCCCCTCATCCACTTTTAAACTCCTTACTTCCATCCCGTCTCCTGGTTCTTTGTTAACTGTATGTCTATGCTAATTTTAAATTTCGTGAGGCAAGGAAATGCTAAATCAAGGCAATGGATTACCAGCCCCCGCTGGCACCGCCTCCGCCAAAACCTCCGCCTCCGAATCCACCGAAACCGCCTCCGCCTCCGGAACCGCCACCAAAGCCGCCCCCACCGAAGCCACCGCCCCAGAAGGGCCATGCGCCTGCATTTCTTCCCCTGCTGCTGTATGTACTCGACTTGTTCTTATTCTTTGAAGCAAAGAACATCATGAGTATGAAGATTCCAAGGAACACGAGCATGGGGACAAACCAGGGTTCATCCTCTTTGTATTTTTCGGCATCAAACTCTCCGGCCGCCATTTCCATCATGGCATCCGTGGCTTTGTCGAGACCTTCGTAATATTTTTTCTCTTTGAAAGCAGGCGTAATGATATTGCGGATAATAAATCCTGCTTTCCCATCGGGGATGACCGGTTCGAGGCCGTAGCCCACCTGAATGGATATTTTGCGGTCGTCACGCGAGATGAGGATAAGTGCCCCGTTGTCTTTCCCGGCTTTTCCGATTTTATTCAGTTCGCCCAGCCGCTGGGCAAAGTCGCCCACGTCATAGCCCTTGAGGTCTTCTACAATGACAATCGCAAACTCATTGGATGTGCTGTCGTTGTAGGCAATCAGCTTTTGATTTAATGCTTCCTCCTCGTTGTCACTGAGCATATCCGCAAAATCGTAAACGAGGCGCTTGCCCGATAGACGCGGAATGGCATCTTCCTGTGCCTGCACGTGCAGAAAGGAGCTCATTACAAGGAGGAAAAGAAATGCGTGCAGATTAGTCCTCATTAAAGGAAATTTCATCGCTAAGTTCATTGATATCGTCCTCACTGACCGGAAAGGCCTTTTTAAGTTTTTCTCCGGCCATGCCGATGCCTGTGACCAGTCCTCCGAGGAAATCCCCGTTTTTAAATTTTTCCTCCATCACCGCCTTTATCTGATCCCAGAAACCGTCCTCCACCGTGCGGTTGATGCCCTCATCGGCCACAATGGCAAATTTCCGGTCTTTCACGGCCAGATAGAAGAGCACTCCGTTGCGCAACTCCGTGCGATGCATGCCCAGCTTTGCAAAAACCTTCAGGGCCCTTGCCCAGGGATCGCCCCCCGGACATCGCTCTTCAAGGTGTACCCGTATTTCGCCCGAAGTCTTATCCTCTGCCCTGCGTATGGCGTCCGTTATTTTTTCCTTTTCTTCCGGACTGAAGAAATATTTTGCATTTGCCATTACTTATCAAATAGTTTTTCTACATCCACCTTGCCGCCTGCCGCTTCCTCATCGGCACTAAAGAGCGGTTTGGATTGAAAATTAAAGACTCCGGCAAAGAGGTTCTGAGGAAATTTCCGGATATAGGTATTGTAATCACGAACCACCTCATTGTACTTTCTTCGCTCTACCGATATTCTGTTTTCAGAACCCGACAATTCATCCATAAGCTGTTTGTATTGCTCATTGGCTTTCAGATCGGGATAGCGCTCAAAAGTGGCAATCAATCTCCCCAGCGAAGTATTTAGCTGTCCCTGTGCCTGCTCGAATCGCTGCAGTTGTTCAGGTGTCAGGTTCCGGGCATCGATATTGACGGAAGTCGCTTTGGAGCGGGCTTCCACTACTTTCGTAAGGGTCTCCTGCTCAAACTCGGCATACTTTTTTGCTACCGAAACCAGGTTCGGGATCAGGTCGTACTTGCGCTGATAGACATTTTCGACCTGCGCCCACTGAGCCGCTACGCTTTCTTCCTTGGCTACCATGTTGTTGTAAATACCTTTCACCGAGAAATAGAGGAGAAAGATCAGCAGGATCGGTACACCATAGCGGATCAACTTTTTATTATTCATCTGATTCTAATTTTAGTTTTTAAGTAAGAAAAGGGGCAAGTTTAGCCGCCCGCATCTATATTTGAATGCTACCAAAGTTAATCAAGCAAAGTGTATAAGCCATGAAGCAAACCGTTAAAGAATTTAACACTTCGCGTATTCGCGGCAATGAAGTGATATTGAGCAAGAAAAACAAAGTACTGAAACGCTTTTTCAATCTGGATACCAATGCCTACATGGAAGGGGCGCTTCCGTCCAGGACAAAAGAGATGCTGGGCCTGGTGGCCTCCATGGTTTTGCGCTGTGACGACTGCATAAAATACCACCTTGAGAAATGCCGCGAGCAGAGACTTTCGGATGAGGAAGTCTATGAAGTCTTCGCCATTGCCAACATTGTGGGCGGGAGCATTGTCATACCGCATACCCGCAGGGCGGGCGAATTTTGGGAAGCACTGAAAGAAGACTGAACTTTACAGCACGAATGCCGGCTTATATCCCTGCGAAAGGGGGAAAGCCGCAACACTGACGAGCATAATCAAAATCCATGACGGAAAATAAGAACGATAAACGCCTGTTTCTCCTCGATGCCATGGCATTGATCTACCGGGCCTACTTTGCCATGATCCGGAATCCCCTCTTCAACTCCAAGGGGCTGAATACCTCGGCTATCCGGGGTTTTACTTCCACCCTCTTCGATCTCATCCGCAAAGAAAAGCCTTCGCATATTGCCGTGGTCTTCGACACCAGCGCCCCCACGCTGCGCAGCGAGAGCTATGCCGAATACAAAGCCAACCGCGAGGAAACCCCGCCCGATATCATCAAGTCCATTCCCTACATCAAGGAAATCGTAAAAGCCTTTAACATTCCCGTGCTCGAACTGGACGGGTACGAAGCCGATGACATCATCGGGACACTGGCAAAAAAAGGCGAAGCGGACGGATATGAAGTGTACATGGTGACTCCCGACAAGGACTTCGGGCAGTTGCTCTCCGACAAAGTCTTTATCTACAAACCGCCCTACCAGGGCAAAGGCGGTTTCGAAAAAATCGGCCCCGAAGAGGTGAAAGCACGCTGGGGCCTTGACCGGGTGGAGCAGGTGATCGACCTGCTGGGCCTCATGGGCGACAAGGTGGACAACATCCCGGGGGTGCCCGGTGTGGGTGAAAAAACAGCCGTCAAACTGCTCAAGCAATACGGCAGTGTGGAAGGCATCATCGAACACATTGATGAACTGAAAGGCAAGCTGAAAGAACGCTTTGAAGAGTACAAAGATCAGGCCCTGCTGAGCAAGCAACTGGCGACCATCGACACCAAGGTTCCCATCATCTGGGACGAAGAGGACCTCGTGATGAGCGAACCCAACCGCGAAAAGCTGGCCGCCATCTTCAATGAGCTGGAATTTCGAACCATGGGACAGCGCATCCTGGGACAGGATTTTAAACTCTCATCCCCTTCGCCAAACGGGCAGATGGACCTCTTTGGCAGCGAAGCGGGAAAAGAAATGCTGAGCCGCAAAGCAGAAGAGGCGGAGGGAAATCACATGGACAATACGGATCATCACTACGAGATGGCCGTTGGCGAAAAGGAAATCGGCAAAGTGCTGGCCAAACTTCAAAAGGCGGAAGTATTCAGTTTCGATACCGAAACCTCGGGGTTGAATGCGCTGGAAGACCGCCTTGTCGGGCTTTCTTTTTCCACCCGCAAAGGGGAGGGAGTGTACATTCCCGTGCCGGCCGATGAGGCAGAGGCTAAAAAAATCAGCCAGCGCTTCAGCGAAGTGCTCGGCAGCCATACGCAGTTGAAAATTGCGCAAAATGCCAAATTCGATATGCTGGTGCTGCGCCAATACGGTGTCCCGGTCAGCGACCCGCTCTTCGATACCATGATTGCCCATTATCTCATTGAGCCGGATATGAAACACAGCATGGATTTCCTGGCCGAAAAGTACCTGGGATATATTCCGGTATCGATAGAGAAACTCATCGGCAAGCGGGGCCGCAATCAAAAAAGCATGGCCGACCTGGAACCCGAAGCCATCAAAGACTATGCAGCCGAGGATGCGGACGTGACCCTGCAGCTCAAAGAAGTGCTGGAGCCCAAACTCCGTGAGCTCGAACTGGAGGATCTCTTTTACAAGGTGGAAATGCCCTTGGTCAAAGTGCTGGCCGATATGGAATATGAGGGCATCAACCTGGACGTGGAATTCCTGCACAAATTTTCGGAAGAACTGGAAAAAGACATCGAACGGCTTCGAAAGGAAATATATGAGCTGGCGGGGGTGGAATTCAACGTGGACTCGCCCAAGCAGCTTTCGCAGTTGCTCTTTGTCAAGCTCGAAATACCCTATACGGGAAGAAAAACAAAAACCGGTCAGTATTCTACCGGGGAAGACATTCTGAGCCGGCTGAAAGATGAATATGAGATTGCACGAAAAGTGCTGGACTACCGCGAACTCGTAAAGCTGAAGTCGACCTATGTAGATGCGCTGCCCCGCCTGATCAATAAAAAGACGGGCCGCATCCACACTACCTACAACCAGGCGGTGGCCAACACGGGCAGGCTGAGTTCGGCCAATCCGAACCTGCAAAATATTCCCATCCGCACGGAGAAAGGACAGCGGGTGCGGAAGGCATTCATTCCCCGTTCGCCAAAACACGTCATCGTTTCGGCCGATTATTCGCAGATCGAGTTGCGCATCATTGCTTCGCTGAGCGGTGACAAGAATATGAAAGAAGCCTTTGCAAGGGGAGAGGACATCCATGCCTCCACGGCTGCGAAAATTTTCAATGTCCCGCTCGAAGAGGTGAACCGGGAGATGCGCAGAAAGGCCAAGGCTGTCAATTTCGGCATCGCCTACGGGCAAACGGCATTCGGGCTGGCACAAACCCTGAACATCAGCCGCACGGAAGCAGCCGAAATCATCCGCAACTATTTTGAGAAATTTCCGGGCATCAAGCGATTTATGGACGAAAGCATCGCCTTTGCCCGTGAGCATGGCTATGTAAAGACCATTTTGGGCCGCAGGCGCTATTTGCCCGAAATCGAATCGCGCAATGTGGCCGTGCGCAATTTTGCCGAACGCAATGCCATCAACATGCCCATTCAGGGATCGGCAGCCGACATTATCAAAGTGGCCATGGTGAAGCTGCACCAAAGCATGAAGGAAAAGGGCTATGAATCAAAAATGGTTTTGCAGGTGCATGACGAACTGGTATTTGATGCCCTTAAATCCGAAACGGATGAGCTGCTGCCATTGATTGAAGAGAAGATGCGCCATGCCGCAGAGCTGGATGTACCGCTGGAAGTCGATATCGGCATGGGCAATAACTGGCTCGAAGCGCACTAAAAATAAAAGGGACAGCACCGAAGCACCATCCCTTTTGCAAACTGCCATACACTTCATCCAATCACATGAGCATCACTTTTTCGCTGGCATGGCGGCCTTTTCCGACCACATTGACGAAATAGACACCCCGTACATTGGCACTGAGATCCAGTATCATTTTATTTCCCTGATTGTAGGTATCCATGGGTTCTTCATAGATCAAATTGCCCATAATATTAAAGACCTGCACCCTGAATTCTCCTTCGAGCCCGTCCAGTATTTCCACACCCAGCTGGTCGGCACCGGGATTAGCATAGACCTTGATTTGAAGTTGATTGCTTACCTCATCGTTGAAGTTCTTGTTAGAAACGAAATCGGCAATGGGCGAATAATCGTCATTTGCTACGAGGTAGCTTTTGTTTTCCAGATAAGAGGCTGTCATCACTTTCAGCTGATCCATAGAAAACTCACTGCGGCAGTAAGAAGGAGCGTAAGACATGATATTGCGGGTATCCGGATCATAGGCATCACCGTTGAAATCGCGTTCGTGGGCTGTGTAACTGCAATCTCCGTCCACTTTTCCCAAAAGGTTGGGATCGGCCGGTGTGTCGCAGAGCAGGTCTCCGGCCTTTTCACAGTTCTCTCCGTTAACGGCTTCCGGGTCGATGCCGCTGATGCCGTGCGTGTGGATCAGAGAAAAGTAATGTCCGATTTCATGGGCCAGCGTGCTGCTGTTTTGCAGGCATCCGGCTGCCACAAAGATGCGATCGCGGTTGGCCTCGGGATAATAGGTGTACCCGCAAATTTCGTTGCCCTGCTTATTGGTGATAGATCCTACAAAATAGATATTCATGGCATTGGGCTCGTCTCTGGAAGCTGCAAGTCTGGCTTCTTCGCTTTGATTGAAATCATAGAGTTCCTCATCTTTTATGTAATCAATCTCGCTGGAAAGATAAAACTCCATATCGGCACCGCTGAAGAGGTCATTCAATTTGTCAAATTCGAAAATGATGTCGTCCATGCTCAATCCTGAGTACCCGTCCGCATTCTGCACAATGTGCACCTTGACCGGGATTTTGATAGACCCTGAACGCATGGCCGTGATCCGCTGGGCATCTCCTACCAGTTCCACCAGGTTTTTGTAATGCTCGGCTGTAAGCTCCGTTCCGCAGGAACTCTCCTGAGCCTGGCTCAGAAGGGCGGAAAGAATGAGGATGGAAGATAGGATAAAGCGTTTCATTGTCAGGGCATTTTAGTAACTGTGTACTTTTTACACCCTGATTGAACGGAACGCGCATCAAATGGTTACGTTTTTCTTCTGATCATCTCTGAGAATCTTTTACAGATGTAAGGTTTTCATCCGATTGAGCTCTATTTCAAATTCGCTGACAATATCGCGGACTATTTCGCCCGCGCTCTTTATTTCATCGACCAGTGCCGCCACTTCCCCGATCTCCAGTTCACCCTGCTCCAGATCCCCTTCGAACATACCTTTTTTGGATCGGCCCTGCCCGAGTATTTTTTTCAATTCCTCTGCCTTCACCCCGTGCGTTTCGGCCCAATTGATTTCCTCAAAGAATTCATTTTTCACCAGGCGCACCGGTTGCAGGCTTTTCAGTGCCAGCATGGTATCGCCTTCTCCGAGTTCCAGCACTTTTCGCTTAAAATTTACATGGCAGGATGCTTCGCGGCTTGCCACAAAGCGCGTTCCCATCTGCACCCCTTCGGCACCGAGTGCAAACGCAGCCAGCATCTGCCGCCCCGTGGCAATGCCTCCTGCAGCGATGACCGGAATGTCCACGGCCCGGCATACGGCAGGAATGAGGACCATGCTGGTCGTTTCTTCGCGGCCATTGTGTCCGCCCGCTTCAAAACCTTCGGCCACCACCGCATCCACACCTGCCCGAACTGCTTTCATCGCAAAACGGCTGCTTGACACCACATGACATACCCGCACATTTTCGGCCTTCAAGTGCGGGGTGTAGCGCGAAGGGTCTCCCGCTGAAGTAAAGACAATATCCACGCCCTCCTCCAACACCACTTCGAGCTGCGACTCCGCTCTCGGGTTCATCAGGGGGACATTCACGCCAAAAGGCTCCTTTGTGGCCGCCCGGCAGGCTTTTATCTGCCTGCGAAGCTCCTCCGCGGACATGGAGCCCGAGCCTATAAGTCCCAGCCCGCCCGCATTGCTGACGGCCGCAGCCAGTTCCCAGCCGGCACACCACACCATGCCTCCCTGAACGAGCGGATAACGAATACCGAACAAAGCCTTTATCCTATTTTCCATCTTCTGCTTCTTTTTTTATTCTGAATCCAAAATTTCGCAGCCGGGCCGAATCGGCCGGAGCAATCAACACATTCAATGTATATCCCTGTGGGCAGTCGCAGGCATCGCAAAGCATGACGGAATCCGGAAACGACACCCCTTCCACTTTATAAATCCGTATGCCCTCTTTTTCAAAAAAGGAGCGAATTATTTCTTTCTCCGCCTCTTCCAGCACACGGGGATCGCCCTTCGGATAGTCTTCATATTTCCTTCCCTTTGTCGCCAGCCAGTCCTGCTCCCACGGGTTTCCCAGGCATTGCACCGGTTCGGTCTGCATCCAGATCTTTTCCCTGGCATTTCCTTCTTTATTGCTCCGGCAGGCAAAGAAGAGGAGGAGCAATGCGGCAAGTATCATGAGGTCTTTTCCATGTGGCATAGTTGACTATTTTATTGTTCGAACAAATCGCTGTAATTCAGATGCGCTGACGGGTCCCAGAAATGCTCTTTAAAGTGAAGCAGCTGATGTTGCCTGACGGTCAGACCCTCCGCTTCGAGACAGCGCTGCATCGTCTCCGGGGTTTCGAAATGCATGCGGCCGGTCAGCATCCCGTTGCGATTGACCACCCGGTGGGCCGGTACGGGCGGAAAAGCCATGTGGCTCAGATTCATGGCATAGCCCACCAGCCGGGCGCTCCTGCCCGAGCCGAGGAAGCGGGCAATGGCACCGTAAGAAGTCACCCGTCCGCGGGGAATATGCCGGGCTGTTTCAAATACCTTCTCATAAAAACTCAGGCTTTTTTCATCCATTCTTCAAAATTAACATCTCCCTGCTGTACTATTTAATGGAGCCGTACGGCTTCGTTGTTCAGTTTCTATGGCGGAACGAAGGCCTGTCGATTCTATCTTTGCTCCGGTAATGAATTATAAGCTCAAGATAAAAGCTTCCGGCATCAATGACCTGACAAATGCCAGGTTCTTTGCCTCGCAAATGCCCGATTGGGTAGGCATTGACCTCAATCCGCTTTCGGAGCTGCCGCTTACGCTGCCCGATGCCGAAGAAATCATCGGCTGGCTGGCCGGCACCCGCCTGGTGGGAGAGTTCGAACATCGCGATGGCGATGAAATCCTCTATCTCACGGAGCAGCTTGGCCTGGATGCCATTCAGGTACCCTACGGCACAAAGCTGCCTGCGCACGACCTGCCTGTCTTTGAAAGGCTGCAACTCAGTTCTGATGCCATTCCGGCCGGCATTTCTGCCGATCGGGCCGACTACGTAATTCTCGAACTTCCCGGCATTGTACACCCCGATGAAATCAGCCCCGGGATGCTGGATTTTATAGATGCCCTTTTTTCCGAAAAAGCCGTTTTTCTTTCTGCCGAATTTAACAGCGACACATTGCCCGATTTCATTCAGCGTTTTGCTCCTTTTGGCATTAATATCCATGCCGGCAGCGAAATGGGAAGCGGGATGAGCGATTTTGCCGAAAGCCTGGAACTCCTCAATTTGCTCAGATCATGAAATTATCCCCACATCCATATCCGCTTTTCCCTCCGCAGATAAGCAGTGAGCCGGCTTCCGATACGCGGCTCATCTTTGTCGTTCCATGGCGGGGACCGGGAAGCCCCGAGGCTTTTAATGCATGGCTTCAGCCCTTTACACAGTCGGTGCAATCCTTTGAAATGATTGTGCTCATCTACAGTTTCGAAGAGGATGAAGATCAGATCAGCGAGAGCAACCTCGATTTTTTCTGGTATCTCGAGACGGCACGGGAGCAATGGCTCAAAGAGGGGCTGCAGATCCAACCGGTACATATAACGGGGATTGAGCAGAGATGGAAGAACACCGACATAGCAGCATTCACCGGCATGCGGGAAGCTGCCCAGCGTCTCCTTGACAATGGCCGGGCCAACGGCATTGTGGGTCTTCTGCACCCCGGAGCACGGTATTCGGACGGCTATCCCGATCGTCTGCTGGAATTCTATGATCAAAACCCGGACAGCGGACTTACGGAGTGCCTCTGGCAATGCGATGGGCCTCATGAAAAATCAAATGCGGAAAAGCAATCCGGAAATGAAGGCAGGGAAGCAGAGCTCAGGGTCAAGCTCGTCAATCTGCAATTGCAAAAAGCCGGATACAGGCTCCCCGTATTTGCCCTTCTCTCCACGCTGAGTCTGCGCGCCTGGGTTTTCAGGCTAATCAGCGGGAAGATTGACTCGGCAAATGCCCTTGCAGAACAAATGATGCACCTTGCGGGCCTCGAAGGCACACAGGTTTCTCGTTTTCGTAATGGATTGCTCACCCTTCATCCCGCTCAGTGGGCGGAACTGTCAGGCAATGCACCGATTCTGCCCGGTGCCGATTCATTCCGGCAGATTCAGGAGTTCCTGCTTCGTAGCGACAATTTTTTCCGGGCACGGAGCAGCCATGATTACCAGGAAGTGCTGGCGACTCTTGAGCTGCCTGTCCGGGCATTTCTGCAGACAGAGCAATTCTTTCCTTACTGGCAGGAATCACTGCTCAATGCGCACAATCTCCTTCACTTCCGTCAATTGTTTTCGGCATGGCTCAGCCCACTGCGCATGAAACGCCTATTGCAACAGTGCGGCAGCTATGAGCAGGAGGAAAGAAGCCTGATAAAAGAAAGTGCGGCCTTTTTGCACGAGAGCTACTCCATCCGTTCGGGCATACTGAATGTCGGGCAATTGCTTGAGTATATGCGAAAGACAGAAAGAGGAATGCACCGTGTGGAATCGCGAAAATGGGCATAAAAAAAGCAGAAGACAAAAGCCTTCTGCTCATTTAATTTGCGTAAGAGCCTCCGCTTAGTTTACAGCATCACTCAATTCCTTACCGGGCTTGAATTTAACTACATTGCGAGCTGCAATATCAATTTCTTTACCGGTTTGAGGGTTTCTTCCTTTGCGGGCAGCACGATGAGAAACGGAGAAAGTACCGAATCCAACCAATGTTACTTTGTCACCACCTTTCAGAGAACCTTCGATAGCATCAATAACAGCGTTAAGTGCATCTGCTGCCTGTGCTTTCGTTAAATTTGCTTTTTCAGCGATCGTGTTGATTAATTCACCTTTGTTCATTTGATCCTATAATTTTTGGGTTAGTAAATAAGTTTAATGCTTTTGAACAGTAACAAATATACTTGCAGAAAAATAAGCGGCTTCTATTTCGGATGCGCAAATGTTGATAAACAAAGCGTTTCAGAACGTCATGCATATGTATTTAATACTTTATACGCTGTTTATCAGTGTTTTATATTTACCCATTGAATGATCATTGTGCGTGTTTTTGTTGATATTTTACTTATGAAAAAGTGATGAAATCCTTGTTTCAAGCCCCTTACAGCCTCTTTCTTCTTTTCTTTGCACTGCTCCTGCTCTCGGCTCTGCCTGTCCGGGCACAAAGCAAATACTGGGTCTTTTTTAAAGATAAACCCGAGAAACAATTTGATGCCCGGCAATATTTTAGCCCCAGGGGATATGAGCGAAGAGTGAAGAGGAATCTGCCGCTGGGCGATTACTATGATTTGCCGGTAGCCAGCCGTTACACGGGGGAAGTCATGGCCCTGGCCGACAGTTTCTATGCCCGTTCCCGCTGGCTCAATGCCATTGTGGTCTCTGCCGGAAGCACATCGCTTGATCAAATTGCCGGGCTCCCATTTGTAAAAGGCATAGAGCCGGTTCGCACACTGCAGCTCGCCCGCAAGACCGAAGATTCGCTGCGCATTTTCAGAATAAAGAAAAATGATTCACTGCTTCTTCGTTTTCAGCTTCACCGGATGAAAGGAGAAGTTTTCAAAAAAGAAAAGCTGGACGGGAAAGGAATCACCATTGCCGTTTTTGATGTCGGATTCAGGAATGCGGATATCCATCCGGCTTTCCAGCATCTTTTTCAGCGGGGAGCCATCCGGGCTACCTATGATTTTATCGGAGATGACCCGAAAGTGTATGACCGCGGATCGCATGGTACGATGGTGTTGGGCTGTCTGGCCGGAGTTTATGACAGCATTCCGATGGGCCTCGCGACAGGTGCCGATTTTCTGCTGGCCCGTACGGAGCGTGCTCATCTTGAGATCACCTTTGAAGAATACAGTTGGATAGCCGCTGCCGAGTGGGCCGACCGGCACGGAGCCGACATCATCAGCAGTTCGCTGGGCTACTCCGATGTACGTTATTTTCAGGAGGAAATGGACGGCCGGGTGGCACCCATCTCGCGGGCAGCCAATATTGCCGCTTCAAGAGGAATCCTGGTAATCAATGCAGCCGGCAATGAGGCCGGCAACTCATGGGGCACCATTGTGGCACCGGGCGATGCCGACAGTGTGCTTACGGTGGGCGGAGTAGACCCCCGTACCGATGCGGCCATTGCTTTTTCCTCAGCCGGGCCGGCAGCCGATGGCACACCCAAACCCAATGTCGTCAACCTCGGCATTGCCTTCACTTCTTTTCCACGCAAATTCGGCACGGCCGAAGGAACTTCCTTTGCCACACCCCTTACGGCAGGATTTGCCGCCTGTGCCTGGCAGGCCAACCCCGGGAAAAGCAACATGGAAATATTTCACATGATCGAATCTTCGGGGCACCTCTTTCCCTACTTCGATTACCACCACGGATACGGCATACCACAAGCCGACAAAGTGCTTGGCCTCGCGGCCAAAACAGCCCCTACATTCCACTTCGATTTGTCCGATGCCTATCTTGAAGTAAAAATAAATGAGGAGTTTGTTCCTGAAAAAGATGAGGACGGGAAGCTCCTGAGCCACCCCGGGAACCTCTATTACAAAATAGTGAAGGCCAACGGAAAAATCAGAAAATACGGAGTGGTGCTGGCCGAAATGGACGAACCCGTATATTTTGAACGGGACGACCTGAAAAAAGGCGAAAAAGTAGTAGTACACTTTGAAGGCTATACAGAATCATATATCATTGATGAGGAACTATAAAGCACAATGCCATAGATGAAAAACTTTACCCTGATACTTATTTTGCTGGCTGCCATGAACCTGGCACAGGCGCAAACGGAAATATTACAGATTGATGTCGACACAGACTCGACCGAGTCGCAGTTCGGTGCCAACAGGCGGCATTTTATTCACACCTTTATGTCGCTGGGCCTTCACACACAGATTCCGGTCAGCGGCAATTACAACTTCCCGCGCTCAACCTACAGTTCCTTTGGCGTATTGTACAAGCTGAAGCTGAGCGACTACTTCTCGACCGGTGTCACCCTGAGCATGGAAAGCAGCAATATTCGCCTTTCAAAAGACCGTGTGCTTCCTTTCCCCGACACTGTGAAACACAACAAAGAAACCCTGCAGCAGTTTGCCCTGAGCGGGAGCTATTACCTCCGGATAAATATGGAAAAGAGGGGCAACAGCATAGGAAAATACTTTGAGCTCGGAATAGGCGGCTTGCTGCAGACCGGGGCCAACTACCAATATGAAGAGCCCCTGCAGGGCAAAGAAATAATGGAAGTCAAAATCAGGCACTACCGCCTGATACGTTCATCTAACTGGTATCTGTACAGCGCGCTCGGTGTAAACAATTTCGCCATCATTGCCCGCTACCGCATGCAGTCTTTCTTTATCGACAACAGCGGATTCCCTGAAGCGCCTCCCATCATGCTTGGTTTTAGCTGGGGATTTTTCTGAAACAGGCCTCTGTCGCTTTTTTGTCATAACGGACAATGCGAATACGATCAGCGCCTTTGGCAGCGTCTTATAAGCAGACCAAAGGATATACACCATGAAAGATCTGATCAAAAATCCCCTCCGCCATCGCTCCTTCTTTCTTCGCCTGGGCTTTGTTATCACATTTGCGCTCCTGCTTCTGGCTTTTCGCTGGACACCCGACTATGAAATAAAAGCCCGGCCGTCCGGGAGCTTCGAAGACGAAGCTTTTCAAATTGAAATGAAGAATGTAAAGATTCGCAGCGAGCAGACTACAGCAAAGAATCCGGAAAAAAGGCAAAGAAGCCGGGACAGCCGTCTGGCCGATATACGCATCGACCAAAAGGCCCCTGACAAGAACGAAGATATGCGCGGAGAGAAAAAAGAGCAGCAAGATATCCAGCTCATTCCGATTGACAGCAATATATGGAACCGGATCGGCAGCATCGACACCCTCGAAGCTCCACCCATCGACATTGCCGAAGTGATGCCCTCCTTTCCGGGTGGCCTCAGCGCACTTTATTCCTACATCCGATCGCAGATTCGCTACCCCTCGCGCGAACGCGAGCTGAGAATAGAGGGCACCGTGTATCTCAAATTTGTAGTGGACCGCAACGGCCGGGTTAGCAATATCCGGGTGCTCAGAGGTGCTTCGCGGGGCCTCAATGAAGAAGCCGTTCGTTGCATCCGTGAAATGCCGAGATGGACCCCCGGAAGACAAAACGGCCGCAGGGTAAGCGTTTATTTCACTCTTCCCATTCAGTTTCTGCTTGATTAGCAAAGTATTGTATCGGGAATCGCTAATTTCGCTATAACCATAGGCCCCGATTAATCAGAATCGGCCGGCCGGGCAACCGGGCGGCCACATGCTGCGTTTACATGGATAAATTGCCTCGAGTGAAAATTATTCATCGATTGATGTTGACAGACCTGGTGGAAGGGTGCCGTAAGGAAGACAGGAATGCACAGCGAAAGTTGTACGAACATTTCCACAGTAAAATGCTGGGCATCTGCCTGCGTTACGCTGCCAGCCGCGAAGAAGCCGTAGAGGTACTCAACAGCAGTTTTTATAAGGTTTTCAAGAATATCCATCGATTTGACGATTCGAAGGGCAACGTGGAAGCCTGGATACGGACCATCGTGACCAACACCGCCATCGACCGCTATCGCAAAGAAAGCAAACGACCCAACACCATCGATCTGGATTATGCCTATAAAGAATCGCACGGCTCCATTGCGGTAGAAGACCTGACGGCCCAGGAAATATTGAAACTCGTGCAGGACCTGCCTCCGGCCTACCGGACGGTGTTCAACCTTTTTGCCATTGAAGGCTTCAGTCATAAGGAAATAGGTGAGCGCCTAGGCATCAGCGAAGGCACATCCAAATCAAACCTTGCCAAAGCAAGAAAGAAATTGCAGAAAGCACTTTCAATCAACTATGAAATAAAAAGAAGACAGCATGCCAAATGAAGATTTCTTTAATCGGATAAAATCGAAGCTCAGCGGCATTGAGCCGGAGTTCGATCCGGGAGACTGGGCAGCCATGGAAGCCATGCTCGACCGGAAAAGGCCCATCGTGCCCCTCCGGATGATGCGGGTGGCTGCGGGCCTGGCTCTTATTGTTCTGGGCTATCTCAGCTATTCCTATTTTTCAAATGCGGACAACAGCCGCCATGCGCTAAGCTATTCTTCCCCGGGAAAAAACATGGTCAGGGAAGCCAAAACTTCCACAGCTCCCGAGAAAAACTACCCGCTGACCTTTGCCGAAAAAGAGAAAGTAGCTGCTCAGAAAAGAGAAGCCCTTCCGAAGACCCCCGCTGCGGAAACGAAAACGGAGAACCCGGCAATGGCCGGTAATAGCGAATCACCGGCATCCTTTTCGGGAGAAAAAGAAGGAAAAAGCAGCAAGGGCAATGCGGCTGCCGCTTCCCCCGGCTCCGCTGTTCTATTTGCGGCAAAGAAGCAGGCGGATTCTTACAAAGGCACGGCAGATCCGGGTACCGCGCTCGTCTCCGAACCCGGAGAAAGCATTGTGCTCGTGAAAAAAGAGACTCTGTCTATCGGAACAGGAGAAAACAAAGGGCAAACGCAAATCATCCCGTTTGAGGCCATGATACCGAATACTGAGAACAGACGAAGAAGCTGGTGGATTGGCATGACGGCCAATCCGGGCCTGCAGTTTGTGCAAAATACGCAGGGAAGTTTCGCCCGCGGAGTCGTTGCCGGAATGACCTTCCCCGGTCTGCCTCTCAGCATTGAAACCGGAATTCTGGAAGATCGATTTCGATACGCAGAAGCCCCTGCAGCCAGTCTCTTCCTCGGAGAAAATCATACAGAAAGCGAAGGCTCTTTATCAGGAATCTCCATTCCGCTGAAAGCAAACTTTCATTTCCGTTCGCGAAACAGGGTACAAGCTTTTCTGAGCACGGGACTGACGGCATTTATTCCCGTCAAAGAGCAGTATGTTTTTTCGTTCGACATGGGCAAGCTCAACAATCAGTCTCAGGCGCTGGAAGCATTGATTGTACGTGATACTTTCAATCTTTCCAACGCTGCGGGGCAGGAAAGCAAGACTACCGGAACCTTAGATTTCAGCAGCAGCAACGGAGCCATCAGCCTGCCCGGAAGCCGGGGGATGTATCTTCTTGCTTCGGCCGGAGGCGGTTTGAATTTTCAGGTCAACCCGAGGCTGGGATTTCAAATGAGTGCCCACTATTCCCGCTCGCTTGGCGGCATGGGCATTGAGCAGAGGAACATGAATCGCATCGACCTCGGAATGGCCATGCACTATTTTATAAATTAATGATTCTTCCATAGCGCTCCTTTCCTGCCAGGCTTTAACTTTGCCGGGTTATGAGACAAAGCAATGCCTGGGTCGGGTTTTTATTGTGGCGCAGCCGTCATATCAGCAGCCGCAATCTCATATATGTGCTCAGCGTAATTGTAGGCATCATTTCCGGATTTGCCGCAGCCTCACTCAAATGGGGCGTTCACAAAACCCAGCACTGGCTTTTCTCACTCAACGAGTACTTCAAATTCGATTACCTTTTTCTCGTCTATCCGCTTATCGGCCTCTTGCTGACAAGCGCATTTGTGGTTTACATCAACCGGAAAAAACTGGGGCACGGACTGAGCAACATCATCTATGTAATCACCCGCAAAGCAGGCGTGATGGAACCCGACAAGATGTACAGCCATATGTTCACGAGTTTTTTCACCGTCAGCCTCGGTGGATCGGTAGGGCTGGAGGCCCCCATTGTCACCACCGGTTCGGCTATCGGCTCGAACATCGGCCGGCTCTTTCACCTGAATTATAAGCAACGTCTGCTTCTGCTCGGTTGTGGAGCCGCAGGAGGCATCTCGGGCATTTTCGGGGCTCCGATTACGGGGGTCGTGCTGGTCTTCGAGGTGCTCATGCTCGAAATGGGGGTTTCGGCTTTCGTACCCATACTTATTTCTTCGGTTACCAGTATGATCGTAGCCAAAGTGCTGAACACGGCCGAGCTTATCCTGCCCTACACCCACAGCTACGAATTTGTGGTGCAGGAAGTGCCCTATTATGTGCTGCTTGGTGTGGTCACGGGCCTGGTATCACTCCTCTACACCCGGGTTATTTTTCGCTCGGATGATCTTTTTGCACGTCTCCCCAACCGGTCCTCAAGGATTTTTGCCGGAGGTTTGTTGCTCGGTATTTTGCTTTTCATTTTTCCACCGCTCTATGGCGAGGGATATGAAGTGATCCGCATGCTGCTGCTCGACCGCCCCGACCTGGTCTTGCACAGTGCGCAGGTATTTGCACCCATTATGCACTACAGCGGCATGCTTTTCCTCTTTTTGCTGGCCGTCATTCTTTTCAAGATGATTGCCAGTTCGGTTACCATTTCGGCAGGAGGCAACGGGGGCATTTTCGCGCCCTCCCTCTTCATCGGAGCCTTTACGGGTTTTCTTTTTGCCCATGCCATCAACAGTACGGGTTTTGGATTTCCGCTGGTAGAAAGTGCTTTTGCCCTGGTGGCCATGGCCGGCATCATGAGCGGCACCATGCATGCACCGCTTACCGGAATTTTCTTCATAGCAGAAGCCACCTCCGGCTATTCCCTCATGTTGCCGTTGATGATCGTTTCCTCCATTTCCTATATCACCAATCTGATTTTCGAGCCCTACTCGGTCTATACCAAGAAGCTGGCAGAGAAGGGAGAACTGGTGATGGGCGACAAAGACAAGGTGGTGCTGAACATGCTGAAGATCAAGCGGGTGGTCGAAAAGGATCTCAAAACCATTCACCCCGATGCTACCCTGGGCGAATTGGTAGAGCTCATAAAAAAGTCAAAAAGAAACATCTTTCCGGTGGTCGATCAGGACGGAAAACTGCAGGGGGTCATACTGCTCGATGATATTCGCCAAATCATGTTCCGCCCCGATATGTATGAGAAAACGACCGTTGCCGAACTCATGCATGCCCCGCCCGGCTATGTGGACATCCACGACCCGATGGACAAGGTGATGCATAAGTTTCAGGAAACCGGAGCATGGAACCTGCCCGTACTCGATGGCGACAAGTATATAGGCTTCGTCTCCAAATCGAAGATTTTCTCCATCTACCGCAAAATGCTCATCCATCACACGAGCGAAGAATAAGTAGCCGGCAAAGCCTTTCGAAATTAATATCTTTGGCTAAGCACAAAACCCAAGAGCCATGAAGAGAGATGATGCAGTCTTCGAACTGATCAATAAAGAACTGCAACGACAGTCGCGCGGACTGGAATTGATAGCCAGTGAAAATTTTACAAGCAAAGAGGTATTGGAAGCTGTCGGCTCCTGCCTCACCAATAAATATGCGGAAGGGTACCCGGGCAAGCGCTACTATGGCGGATGCGAAGTGGTGGACGAAGTGGAAAGGCTGGCTGTGGAACGGGCAAAGAAACTCTTTGGCTCCGATCATGCCAACGTACAGCCTCATGCCGGCTCGCAGGCCAATGCCGCAGTCTATCTGGCCTGCCTCAAGCCGGGCGATACCATACTGGGCTTCGATCTCTCGCACGGAGGACATCTTACACATGGCTCTCCGGTCAATTTCTCGGGCAAACTTTATCATCCCGTCTTCTACGGTGTCAACCGCGAGAGCGGCCGCATCGACATGGAACAGGTGGCTGCCAAAGCACATGAAAGTCGCCCGAAGCTGATCATTGCCGGGGCCAGTGCCTATTCGCGGGACTGGGACTTCAGGCGATTCAGGGAGATAGCCGATGAAGTGGGGGCCATCCTTATGGCCGACATCAGCCACCCGGCCGGGCTCATCGCTGCGGGTCTCCTCAACGACCCCATCCCCCACTGCCACATCGTGACCACCACCACCCACAAAACCCTGCGCGGGCCACGTGGCGGAATGATCATGGTGGGCCGCGACTTCGAAAACCCATGGGGCATTGCTACGCGGAAAGGAACTATCCGAAAAATGTCCTCACTGATTGACAGTGCCGTATTTCCGGGTTCTCAGGGCGGCCCGCTCGAGCATGTCATAGCCGGCAAAGCCGTGGCATTTTACGAAGCCCTGCAGCCGGAGTTTAAAGACTATGCCCAGAAAGTCATTGACAATGCCAAAGCCATGGCCGATGAATTTGTTCAGCTGGGCTATCAGATCATCTCAGAAGGAACCGACAACCATATGATGCTGATTGACCTCCGCAACAAAGGCCTTACAGGCAAAGCGGCCGAACATGCCCTGGGCAGGGCCGACATCACCGTAAACAAGAATATGGTTCCTTTTGACGATCAGTCGCCCTTTGTCACTTCGGGCATTCGTGTGGGAACAGCCGCCCTGACTACCCGCGGACTGAATCCCGGGCACATACGAGAGATCGTGCATTGGATGGATTATGCGATGCAGGAGCCCGAAAACGAAGATCGCAGCCGCGAAATCCGCAGGAAAGTGAACGAGCTCATGGATAAGTTTCCTCTTTACCCCTCCTAAGCACCTACTAAAACGCTATGCTCGAACTCGCCTCCATATTGATTCTTGGGATTGCGGCACAATGGCTGGCCTGGCGCATCAAAATGCCGGCTATTTTTCCGCTCATCCTCATCGGGCTTCTGGCCGGCCCCCTGGCCAGTATGGATATTCTGCTGGGATATAAGCTGATCGACCCTTCCATGATTCTGAATAAGGAAATGCTGAGCCATTTTGTATCTCTTTCGGTAGGCGTCATCCTCTACGAAGGCGGACTGACCCTGCGCCTGCGCGATGTGCGCTCCGTGGCCTCCACCGTGCGAAACCTGCTCATCATCGGCCCCATCATCTCACTGATCGGAGGGGCGCTGGCTGCCCACTATTTCATTGGCATGGACATCCGCATCGCCCTGCTTTTCGGTGCATTGATCATCGTAACGGGACCCACGGTCATCGGCCCCATACTGCGCAATGTGCGTCCGGTAAAAAAGGTTGCCACCATCCTCAAATGGGAAGGTATTCTGATTGACCCCATCGGAGCCTTGGTGGCCGTGCTGATGTATGAATTTATCCTTACGCAGGAAGCCGGGGCGCCCCAGTTTACGCTTACCGCCATGGTGACCTTCGGGAAAACCGTGCTTGCCGGAGCGGTTATGGGCGTTGTTTCGGCCTACACATTGTACTATCTGCTCAAGAAGAAACTGGTGCCCGAATATCTTCGCAATGTGCTGAGTCTGGCGCTGGTAGTAGCCTGCTATGCCATAGCCGATATGATGGCCAAAGAGTCGGGATTGCTGGCCGTCACCCTCATGGGCATGATCCTGGCCAACACGCGCCTGCCCGAAATTAGAGAAATCCTCACCTTCAAAGAAAGCCTGGTCATCCTGTTGATTTCCATACTTTTCATCATCCTTTCGGCAAACATCGACCTGGCGCAGTTGCAGCTCCTCGGCTGGGGCACCATTCCGGTATTTCTGGTGGTAGTATTTCTGCTGCGGCCCCTCAGTGTCTTTCTCAGCAGCATGGGCAGCAATCTGAATATCCGCGAAAGAATTTTTATATCCTGGATCGGCCCGCGCGGTATCGTGGCTGCTGCCGTGGCTTCGATTTTTGCACTGAGCATCATGGAGAACAACACGCTCTCGGCACAGGAACAGGCCGATGCCCAGCTTCTTATTCCCCTCACATTCATGATCATCCTGGGGACGGTGGTATTGCAGGGCTCCACGGCCAAGCCCGTGGCACGATGGCTCGGAGTGGTCGACAAAGACCCTACGGGTTATCTCATTCTGGGGGCCCACGAAGGCAGCCGGGCCATTGCAAAGTACCTGCAAAACAACGGAGTGCATGTGGTGCTGGTCGATACTTCACACAACAACATCAACGAAGCCCGGATGATGAACCTCAAAGTGATGGAACTGAATATCCTGTCCGAATATCTGACCGAGCAGATCGAGTTGTCGGATATCGGCTACTTTCTGGCACTGACATCGAACAATGAACTGAATATTCTGGCCTGCCGGAAATTCCGGAAAGAGTTTGGCCGCGACACCTCCTACCGCCTGATCACCCGCAATGAAATGAAATTTACCAGCCTGGTAAGACCCAAAGACATCCTATTCGGCAACGATGTGGATTTTTACAAACTCATCAGCCTGGCACGCAAATATCCCACCTTGCAGGAAATTGAAATAGACGGCAAAGAAAGCCTCGAAGCCCTGCTTGCAGATTTTCCGGCCAGCGATGCCCCCATCTTCACAAAACATAAAAACGGCCAAATCAAAGTGGTACTGGCCGAGCGGGAAGTGGATTATGAAGAAGGGCTCACACTGGCCTACATGGGGGAGCATATCACGATCGAAAATGAAGAAAGCGAAGAAGCAGAAAGCCTATAGACATGAGCAAGAATAAGCAGGCCAAATTTGCCGAACTCGAAACCTTTTCCAATGTCTTTCAGAATTTCACTCCCCTGCAACCGGCCCTGACCTGCTGCGGAGAGAAAGTCGCAATGAAAGGGCACTGGAAGGAGCTCTTTTTCCGAAACGGAAATCCCATTGTGCTGGAACTTGCCTGCGGCAAAGGCGACTACAGTGTAAACCTTGCGCGGCAATATCCGGAGAAGAATTTTATAGGCATTGATGTCAAAGGCAACCGCATCTGGACGGGTGCCCGGCAGGCGCTTGTTGACGGCCTCGAAAATGTGGCTTTTGTCAGGACCCGCATCGAACAGCTCAGCGAGTTTTTCGCCCCGGAAGAGATTTCCGGGATATGGATCACCTTCCCCGATCCATTCCCCCGAAAAAGCCGCGCGCTGAAGCGTCTGACTTCTCCGCGCTTTCTCGATATCTACCGGAAGGTCTGCAAACCCGGAGCCTGCATACACCTCAAAACCGATGCCACGGGACTCTTTGAATACACGCTCGAAGTCCTCGAAGAAGAAGGCATCACAGCCGAAGAAGTGATCCTCGATGTACATGGCATGGCCAAAACTCCGGAAGAATTGCAGATCCTTACTTTTTATGAAAAGATGCACCTCGAAGCAAAAAAGAAAATACATTACCTGCGATTCCGTCTCTAAAATCAAAATTTCGGGATATGAAGATTCGATTCCTTGGCAGCGGTGGGGCCTTTGATTTTCTTTACTACAACAGTTCAGCCATCCTCGAATGGAAGGGAGAACACATTCTCATCGACTGCGGCAACCGGATATACAGCCGGCTCTGCGAACTGGGGCTGGCAGGTCTTCCCGATTCCGTTGTGATCACCCACCTGCATGACGACCATGCCGGAAGTCTCGTCTCGCTGCTGGCGCACCACATCTACGTGGAGAAAAGCAAGAGCCCCCTTCGCGTCTATTATCCTGATGAGGCCTTCCTTCGTCTGCTGCGCGATTTCCTTTCCTTCTCTGTGCGCCCCATCGCAAAGTATGCAAACTTTCTTCCGCTTGATGAGCTAAGCGGTGCGCAATCCATCGACACCAGCGGACGCCATGTTTCGTGGATGCCGGGCCGGGCCTACCTCTTTCAGGAAGGAAATGAAGTGCTGGCCTACTCGGGCGATCTCGGGGATGAAAATTTTCTTTTCGAAAAACTGAAGGAAAAAGGCATGGCAGGAGCCCGCGTTTTTCATGAGATAAGCTTTGATCCGGAAGCCAAAAGCCATTCTTATTACAAGGACGTGCAAAAGCATCTGGCTGATTTCAGCATCTACGGCTATCACTGCGATCCCCGCGACAAAGCCCCCGACTGTCGAATTCCGCTCGTAGCCGAAACCCCCGGCCTTTGCTATTGACCCGAATGAAGACAATTCCCTATTTTCGGGTAACAGCTCTTCCGCTGATCCATTTTTAGATGAAGCCAAATCCGGAAATAAAGGAAGAGCAACATGGATATCCATTCATTTTCCGGGGCTTGCATATTGAAAATCCGAGAAAGGATGAAAAAGAAATTATTCCTCTTTGCGGCCATTGTCTCCGCCCTGATTTTTTTCCTGTTCCGCACTGCCGTCCCTGATCAGGAGCAAGGCCACTTCAAGGAGAGCAGGAAAGGCCCCCGCTTTGTCTTCGGCCGGAGCTATGAGGGCCTGCGGGCTGCCACGGAAGACTGGGAACTAAAACGCCTGCGAGCCCCCGATGGCGGGATACCTGCGAACATGCGGGCGAAAGAACTGGCCTATGCCCGCACCCTTCCCAGGGCAAGCGAGGATTCGGGCAGTTGGGAGCACCTGGGGCCGCCCAATGTGGGAGGACGTACCCGCGCAGCCGCCATTGATGTCAACAATGACCGCATTATCCTGGCTGCCGGAGTTTCGGGAGGTGTGTGGCGCAGCACCGATGGCGGAATGAGCTGGAGCAAAAGAACCGACCCCGGGCAGTTTCATTCCGTCACTACACTGGTGCAGGACACCCGGCCCGGAAAGACACATATATGGTACTACGGAACCGGTGAAGGGCTGGGCAACTCGGCAGGAGCAGGCGGAGCTTTCTTCCTCGGCAACGGTCTTTATAAGTCCGAAGACAGCGGAAAAAGCTGGACCCCCCTGGCCAGTACAGTAAGCAGTGCGCAGAATTCTTTTGATCAGAATTTCGACATTGTTTACCGCGTAGCCGTCAATCCGGCCAACGACAGCCAGGACGTAGTTTATGCAGCGTGCTATGGCGCCATCCTCCGGAGCATCGATGGCGGGGACAGCTGGGAAACGGTACTGGGCTCGGCAAGCAACCGCTCCTACACGAGCGACATACTCCTGACTCCCTCGGGTGTGGCCTACGCCACCCTCAGCAGTGACGGAAGCTCCCAGTACCGGGGAATCTGGCGCAGTGATGACGGGCAGGAATGGACCCGTATTCTACCGGATAGCTTCCCGGCTGCCTATGACCGCATTGTGATGGCCTTCAATCCGGCCAATGAGAAGCAGCTCTATTTTCTTGCCCGCACACCCGGCTACGGAAAGAAAACCGCTGTATTTTTTGGAGAAACCGAGTGGACCAGCCTCTGGAAATACGAATACCGCTCGGGGGACGGCAGCGGCAGCGGAGGGCGCTGGCAGGACCTTTCATCCAATATCCCGAATGAAGGCAGCCGCTTCGACCATTTCAACTCGCAGGGAGGCTACGACCTCTGCATAGCCGTATCTCCCCTCGACAGCAATGTGCTTTTTCTGGGCGGAACCAATGTCTATCGATCAGACAATGCCTTCCGCGACAGCCTCCATACTTCCCTGATGGGCGGCTATCATCCCGGAAGCACACGCGCCCGCTGGAAGATCTACGAAACGCACCACCCAGATCAGCATAAGTTTCTTTTTATCCCTTCGGAGCCCGCTGCTCTGATCACCGCGAATGACGGAGGCCTCTACAAAACAAGCGATGCCTATGCCGATACCGTACGATGGGAGTCGCTGAACCATCGCTATGTCACTACACAACTCTATGCCCTCAGCATGAACCGCCAGGAAGCCACCCCGAGCATTGCGGCCGGATTTCAGGACAATGGCAACTTTGTAACGCGAAGTGCCGATCTGCAGTCGGATTGGGTAATGCCCCTCAACGGAGATGGTTCCTATTCCTATATCACCTCTGACGAAGAAGCTTTTTACCTCTCAAAACAGCGGGGCAAAGTGTATAAATTCAGCCTTGATGCCGGGGGCGACAGCCTGGCATTTACCCGCATCGATCCGGCAGAAGCCCGTGATGCCCTCTTCGTCAATCCCTTTTCTCTGGATCCGAATGACGAGGATATCATGTATTTCCCGGCCGGCCGGGTGCTCTGGCGCAACAATCAGTTGAAGAGTCTTCCCCTCAACGGGAGAGACGATTCGATCAGCACGGGCTGGGAGTTTTTCCCCGACACGCTGGAGCAAAAGATAATTACTTCGTTGGCTCTGAGTGGCAGCAACCCCGCCCACACGCTCTATTTCGGCACCGATCAGGCACGCATTTACCGAATCGAGAATGCCCATACGGGCCAACCCGCTTCGCAATTGCTGAGTATCAAAGACCGGAATGGCTATCCGGCCGGCATCAACCTCTCTGCCTACACCAGCAGCATTGCCGTAGATCCGGGAGACGCCCGGAAGATTCTGGTGGCATACAGCAATTATCGTGTTTACAGTATTTTTTACAGCCATGACGGGGGGCAAAGCTGGGAAAAAGCGGCCGGCAACCTGGAGCAGTTTCCCAATGGAGGCGGCAACGGACCTTCTGTGCGTTCGCTGGCTATCCTCCCCATGGGAGTCGATACGCTTTACCTGGCCGGAACGAGTGTCGGCCTCTTTGGCACCAAAAAACTGCAGGGAGAAAATACCGTCTGGGTGCAATATGGCAGCGAAAGCATCGGAAATGTGGTGGTGGAAATGGTGAAGGCCCGCGAAGCAGACGGGCAGGTGCTGGTGGCAACACACGGAAACGGTATTTACCGCGCCTACTTTACCCCCGCCATCACAGGAAGCCCCTCGAACGAAAAGAAAGAATCATTTGAGCTTTATCCCAATCCTGTGAGGAATCAGCTCCGGCTGCGGGGACGCCTCGCAGAAACCGGAGCACTTTATCACATATTTGACGAGTCAGGCCGCCTCGTAAGCCGTGGAATGCTGGGATCCACAGACGGGTTGCCCCTCGGGGAATTGGCTCCAGGCATCTACTTCCTGCAGCTCGAAAGCAAAGAGGGCAAAGGAGTACGCAGCTTCATAAAATCGGAATAGAGAAATCTATTTTTTCAATCCGATCTCCCTCAGGCGCTCGTCCAGATACGCACCGGCTGTAATGTCGTCAAAGGCCGGTGGCCGTTCATCCGAAACGCAGGACTCCAGCACGTTGAGCGGCATGTCCGATCGGGGATGAAGGAAAAAAGGAATTGAATAACGATGGGTATACCAACGCTCTCTGGGCGGGTTCACCACCCGGTGTGTGGTAGAACGCAGGCGCCTGTTGGTGAGACGTTGCAGCATATCGCCCACATTCACCACAATGTAACCTTCGGGTGCCATCACATCTACCCATTGGCCATCGAGGGTTTGCACCTGCAGTCCTTCGGCAGAAGCACCGACAAGGAGGGTGATCAGGTTAATGTCTTCATGTTGCTCGGCACGGATGCTCGACTTCGGCTCACGAGTGATAGGCGGATAATGGATGGCCCGCAGGATGCTGTTGCCCTTTTCCACCCAATGGTCAAAGTAGTGTTCATCGAGCCCGAGATAAAGCGCAATAGCCTGCAGAAGCCGGGTGCCGCTGTCTTCAAAACTCTTAAATAGATTAACCCCTGTTTCAAGGAACTCGGGCAACTCCTTGACAGCCACATTTTCGGGATATTCGGCACGCAGTGCATCCTCATCGCTGACAGTCTGGCCAATCTGGTAAAACTCCTTCAGGTCAGGGGCATCACTGCCCTTGGCATGTTCGCGGCCAAAAGAGGTATAGCCCCGCTGGCCAAACAAGCCGGGGATTTCGTATCTTTTTTTAACTTCTTCGGGCAGTGCAAAGAAGGCCTGTACGAGATCATAAAATCGCCTGACCTTTCCCTCATCTACTCCGTGGTTGACCACGGCTACAAAGCCCACCTTCTCGTAGGCCTTACCCAATTCTTTGATAAATGCGGCTCTTTCTTCTTCCGATCCGCTTACAAAGTGAGCCAGATCAACGGTCGGAATTCCAATATTTCCCATTTCTTCCTTCATTTTAGGAAGGTTAAAATAAGTAAAATCAGACGTTTAAACTTAAAAAGTTAACAATTTAGCAGACATTCATTTCCCGAGATCCAAGACCCTGCAATAAACGATGAAAAAAAGCATATTACTTATCACCTTCACATGGATCTGCCTCTTAAGCTACGGGCAGAAGGAAATCAAAGCCGTACGTACAACGGAAAATATAAAAATTGACGGCTTGCTCAACGAAGCGGCATGGTCAGAGGCTCCGGCAAGCGACCGTTTTATACAAACCACGCCTGATCCCGGCAAAGCTTCCAGGCAGAAAAGCGAGATCAGAATACTCTATGACGACAAAGCGCTTTATGTCGGAGCCATATTGTACGACACGGCTCCCGACAGCATTCTTACGGAACTGACATTGCGCGACAATGCGGAAAATGATGACTGGTTCGGGGTTTTCCTCAATCCCTATGATGACGGCCTGGCCGGCACGGGTTTTTCTGTCACCGCAGCCGGAGTGCAGTTGGATGGCCGTTTTACGCCCGAAGACCGCGACATGAGCTATGACCTGGTCTGGGCCAGCGAAGTGCGCATACACGACAGTGGCTGGACCGTAGAGATGCGCATTCCCTATAGTGCCATTCGTTTTCCGAAATCAAAAGAGCAACACTGGGCCATCAATTTTATCCGCGAAATCAGACGATACCGCGAAGAAAGCTGGTGGAACGAGGTGACACCCGATGGGCCCGGAGTGCTCACTCAGATGGGCTACCTGACAGGAATCAGGGACATAGAACCGCCTCTTCGTCTCTCATTTACGCCCTATGTATCCACTTATCTGGATATCACAAGCGACCCGGTCGACCACTCCCTGAAAAGCGATGAACGCATCAACGGAGGTATGGACCTCAAATATGGCATCAACGATGCTTTCACCCTCGACATGACCCTTATTCCTGACTTCGGCCAGGTGGAATTTGATGAGCAGGTGCTCAACCTTTCTCCCTTTGAAGTCCGTTTTGACGAGCGAAGGCAATTTTTCACCGAAGGTGTGCAGCTCTTCAACCGTGGCGATATCTTCTACTCCCGAAGGATCGGGGGCACACCTTTCTATCGCGATGAAGTAGCCTCTCAGTTGAAGGAAAACGAAACACTGACCAGCAATCCGGGCCGGAGCCAGCTCATCAATGCTACCAAAATATCAGGACGAAACAGCAAAAAGCTCGGGATCGGATTCTTCAATGCGCTTGAAAACCGAATGTATGCAACGGCCGAGGATGAGCAGGGCAGAAGCCGCCAGATTCTCAGCAATCCGCTGACGAATTACAACATCATCGTACTTGACCAGGCACTGAAAAATAACTCTTATGTAGCCTTCATTAATACGAATGTATGGCGCGAAGGAGCCGCTCCGGAAGCCAATGTAAGTGCCGGAGAATTTGAGCTGAGAGATAAAACAAATACATACAGCGGCCGCGGAGGAATCAATATCAGCCAGCACTACTACCCCGGTCCGGACAATACGGAACTGGGCCTGCAATATTGGGGTGCCATAAAAAAGATCAGCGGAAATTTTCAGTTTGATCTCTCTTATTTCGTCATGGATGATCAATATGATCAGAGCGACCTCGGATTTCAGCTCAACAACAACACACGCGAAGCGGATATCACGCTATCGTACAACATCTACGAACCCAAGGGCCCGTTTATTCGCCACTTGAATGATATCAATATCTCCTACAACCGGCTTTACAACCCCAATGCCCTTGTCTCCTGGAATATATCGGCTTTTCATCTGACCACCTTCCAGAATTTTCTGACGGTGGGCAGCCGAATCTACGCCAGCCCGGCCGGTTACAATGACTACTTTGATCCGCGAAAAGAAGGCTTCTTTTATCACAGGCCCGCCAGCGGGGGAATTTTCGCTTTCTTCTCTCCCGACTATCGCAAGAAATTTGTTGTGGATATCCGGGGCGGTGTCGATTTGACCGAAGAAAAAGGACGATGGGGGTTCTTTGCCAACGTAGCCCCCCGCATTCGCTTCAACGACAAGTTCTTCACGACCTTCAGCTGGTCGCAAAACCGCTCCTACCATGATGTCGGATATGCCACTTTCTGGGAAGACAAGGTGATCTTCGGCCAGCGCAACCAGCTCACCCTTACGCAAACCCTCATCGGGTCCTATATTTTCAATAACAAAATGGGGATGCGTATGAAACTGAGGCATTACTGGTCCAAAGTGAAATATTTTCAGTTTTACGAGCTCCTGAGCAATGGTGAACTGGCCCAAACCGCCTACAGTGGCAGCGACAGCCAGGGAGAGCCCCTGCACAATACCAATTTCAATGCCCTGACCCTCGACCTGGGCTACTCCTGGCGTTTTGCTCCGGGCAGCGACCTTTCGCTCGTATGGAAGCTTTCCATCTTTCAATCCGGCAACGACCTGCCCCTCGATTATTTTAAGAACCTCGATCTCCTGGCCGATAATCCGGCTTTCAACGGCCTCTCACTCAAAGTGATTTATTACATCGACTACCTGAACGTGAAGGACGCTTTTCGTTAGCCGGCAGCGGCCCGGTCGTCCTCTTATTTTCCCCGTTCAGCCATAATTGCAGTTTGTGAACTGCACATTTATCCGTTCTCCACCCGGAAATTGCTTCGGATTGAACATATTTGTCCTGTTTCGAATAAAAAAAAGCGCATATGCCGGGCTCCGGCATGGGACTATTTCAGACCCGGTCCTGCGTTCAACTTAACGGCCGGCTCCCGGAATTTTCAGGAATCTGCTGCGAAGTGTAACCGTGAGGAAATTTAAGCGTAGGAAGCATTACATTTTCTTAATATTCGATTAAATAAGGAACCCAAAATTCATATATTCTAAATATTATATACTTTTAAGCAATCTTCAACACCTCCGGACTACAAGAATTTAAATTACACAAGCCATTGAAAATGAGTAATAAAAGCCTGATTGCCCTCATCATTCTTTACTTTTCTTTAGCAAGCCTGCAGGCACAGAATGTCGGAATCGGGACCAGCACACCGGACGGAAGTGCCAAACTCGATATCGTATCTACCAGCAGCGGACTGCTGATACCCCGCATGACCGCAGCACAGAAAGGGGCCATCGCCACTCCGGCCACCGGGCTGCTCATTTATCAAAGTGATGCCCCCGCAGGGTTCTGGTATTTTGATGGCAGCATATGGCAACAGCTCAGTGGGGTGAATGGTTGGGAGTTGCAGGGAAATGCAGGCACCGTCAACGGAACGGATTTTTTGGGAACCACGGACAATCAGGCCCTCGACATCAGGATTAACAATATCATTTACACAAGGATCACAGCCAAAGGACAGATCGAAGTACTGAATACGGGTGGCTCTGTCTTTTTGGGAGAAGGAGCCGGAGCCAGTGACGATTTAGTGCTGAATAACAACACTTTCATTGGGTCATATGCGGGTTTCAGCAATACGAGCGGGAACTCAAATTCGGCATATGGCCGCTACAGCATGTATTACAATATAAGCGGCAGCTACAATGCAGCCTATGGAGAAAGCAGCCTGTGGTTGAATACGGGAGATGCCAACACGGCAATAGGCCGCATGGCTATGTTTAAAAACCGGGCCGGCAGCTATTCAACGGCTGTGGGTTATCTGGCCATGGGCAATGCCTATGATGTTACGACTGCTTCTATTCAATACAATGTGGCCATGGGTTCACATGCACTGTACGGATCCGGTATAGCCGGCAACAACACCGGGAAATACAACACCGCTATCGGAGCCGAATCCATGAAAGAATTTACCAGTGCCGAAAGCAATACGGCCGTAGGCTTCAGGTCCATGAATAAAATAAGTACGGGGATCCAGAATCTTGCAACGGGAGCATTTGCCCTATATAACAATACAACCGGCAATTACAATACCGCGGTAGGAGCCAATGCCCTGAATGCCAATACCACCGGTACATATAATACAGCTCTGGGATACAATGCCGCCACTGCAAGCACCGCTTCGGATGGAGTTACGGCCATTGGGCACCGGGCACTGAAATTAAATACCGCAAGCTACAATACCGCTGTAGGAGCCGGTGCTTTGGATGCCAATACCATCGGAGCATACAATACAGCCCTGGGATATAACACGGCTTCGGCAAGTGTATTTGCAGGTGGAATCACAGCCATCGGTTACAACGCACTGGCAGTAAACACAGGCGGTGGTAATACCGCTGTAGGTGCCTATGCCCTGGATTCAAATACGACCGGTCTCTCCAATACCGCACTGGGATATGCCGCAGCAAGCGAAAGCACAACAAGCAGCTACATCACGGCCATAGGATACAATGCATTAAATGCCAATAAAGGGGAAAACAATACAGCCGTGGGATCCTCTTCCATGCTGGCCAATACCACCGGAGGATTCAATGTGGCCGTGGGCAGCTTCAGCCTGGATGCCAACACCAGTGGAAGCTACAATACGGCAATTGGACAACATGCCCTTAGTGCCAACACTACGGGAACTACAAACAGTGCCTTGGGACGAATTGCGCTGTATAATAACACCAGCGGGTCGGAAAATACCGGCATTGGAGGGGATGCGCTTTTTAGTAATACGACCGGCTCGCAAAATGTGGCCATTGGCCGCTCAGCCATGTACTACAGTGTGGCGGCAAGCCGTGCCACCGCCATTGGCTATCAGGCCCTTCATAAAGCTTCAAATACAGCGACACCCGGTATATCATACAATGTAGCGCTGGGTTACCGGGCCATGTACGGAGGCGGCATCTTCTCCAACATTACCGGTAACTACAATACGGCCCTCGGCTATGAAAGCATCTACTCATACAGCTCCGGAGATTCCAATACCGCAGCCGGCCATCACGCGCTCTATTCGCTCACAACAGGAAGCAACAACAGCGCACTCGGACACAAAGCCCTCTTCAGCGAAAGCACCGGACAGGGGAATCTGGCACTGGGGTCGCTGGCACTGGAAAGCAACAGCAGCGGAGACAGAAACGTAGCGCTGGGCTTCAGTACTCTCGGACAAAGCACTACTGGCGCATATAATACGGCTCTCGGAGCATATGCGGGATATAAAAACAATGGCAATTCCAATGTTTTTATAGGCTACCTTACGGGATATTACGAGACCGGAAGCAATAAACTCTATATTGACAACTCTTCCACCACATCTCCGTTGATCTGGGGTGATTTCAGCACAAATGATGCCGCCATCAACGGGAACCTGAGCATCGGATCAAAAAGTTTTGATGCCTCGGCCAACAATGTGCTGGCGATCTTCAACGGGACACAACCAGCCGCATCGGTAGCAAACGGTGTACAACTTTATGCGGCCGATTTAAGCGCCTCCAGCGAATTGTATGTAAGGGATGAAGCGGGCAACACTACCGTATTGTCGCCACACAATTTCAGCCTCATTCCCGGAGGCAGAAGCGAAGAAATGGCCTGGTCTTTTTATTCCGAAAGAAATCAACAAATTATTAATGTGGACATGACGAAGGCCATTCGCCTCATTGAGCAACTTTCGGGCGAGCAGCTCATTTACCTTTATGACAAATCAAAAAAGGAATATGTCCCGAAATCGTATTCGCCCCTTTCCCCGGGGTTGTCGGTAAAGGAAATGCAGAAACGCCTCCGGGAGCAAAATGAAGTCATCAGGAGGCAGGAAGAACGCATTCTCCTCCTGGAGAAACGCCTGGAGCATATTGAAAAAAGACTCGAAAATCATTAAGAATTTCAACCGGATTGTTTGCTTCAATGCCATTTCTATTAAGAAGTATGCTATCCGGATTTTATGACATTCCACTACGAAATGAATTCATGATACCGCAGCATAATTTATGCAAACCCGTTTCTCTCATTGCCTGAGATATGTTATGACTTAATTATTTAATATCTTTACCGATTAATCCAAATCCCCATACGCCTCAAGGTCTAATGAATTAGTTGTGAATTAATTGAATACTATGAAACTTCTATCCCTTCTTGCTATCCTTTCCATACTGCTCACCACCCATGAACTATCGGCACAGAATGTGGGTATCGGAACTACGAGCCCGGATGCCAGTTCCAAGCTGGATATCGTTTCGACATCAAGCGGACTGCTGATACCACGCATGACTGCTGCACAGAAAGCGGCCATCGCCACCCCGGCCACCGGGCTGATCATTTATCAGAGCGATGCTCCGTCCGGGTTTTGGTATTACAACGGAAGCATATGGATCCGCCTCGGAACCAGCAATGAAGGATGGTTGCTCACAGGCAACAGCGGTACGCTTTCTTCCAGCAATTTTCTCGGCACCACAGATAATCAGGCCCTTAGCATAAGGACCAACAATATTTTAAGAACCCGCATCACTACCAAAGGACAGATAGAGGTACTCAATACGGGCTTCTCGGTCTTTATCGGTGAAGGGGCCGGAGCCGCAGACGATCTGAGCAACAATTCCAATGTCTTTGTGGGCTATCAGTCCGGCACCGGCAATACTACCGGATTTTACAATACGGCCATCGGTTATCGTGCGGCAAGCAGCAGTACAACTGCAGGATACATTACCGCCATTGGCTATAACGCATTGGCCGTCAGCACAGGCGCATACAATACGGCAGTAGGCTCTCATGCCCTGACCAGGAACACCACAGGAGCATCAAATACAGCCATGGGAATGTTTTCCGCTTATAATTCAACTACGGGAAATGATAATGTCAGCATCGGATATTATTCTTTATTTCAAAATACGAGCGGAGCCGGAAATATCAGTATTGGGAACAATGCCCTGCAAAACAGCAGGACCGGCAGTTACGCGGTTGCCATCGGATATCATGCCATGAGATTTGCCAACAATACCGCTACCCCTTTTACGAATCAAAATCTGGCCATAGGAACCTATGCTCTCCGCGGATCTGCCAACCCGGTCGTCAACACGGGAAACGGAAATACGGCCATCGGATATCGCTCGATGCTCAGCAATACCACCGGATCAAATAACGTAACCCTGGGTGCATTTACACTGGATATAAACGCTGGCGGAAGCAACAACACCGGGCTGGGATTTAATGCCCTTACGAATAACGTCAGTGGCCAAAACAATACGGCCATTGGCTACAATGCCGGGTTCTCCAATATCGGTAGCGGAAATGTTTTTCTCGGGGCACAGGCGGGATTCAGCGAAACCGGCAACAATAAACTCTATATTGACAACAGCAATACCCCACAACCACTGCTTTATGGAGATTTTGCAGGCAATTATCTGCGCATTTACGGTATGCTGCAGGTCAACAATCCCACAACTACCGGATATGCATTCCCGGCATCAGACGGGTCGGCAAATTATGTAATGGCCAGCAACGGAGCCGGCACACTGAGTTGGGTAGATCCGGCCGCTCTTCTCACCGGTGACTACTGGTCGCTGAGCGGCAATGCAGGAACCAGTTTTCTTAATTTTCTCGGAACCACAGATAATCAGGCACTCAACATCCGCACCAACAATGTATTAAGAACCCGCATCACTCTCAAAGGACAAATTGAAGTGTTCAATACCGGCAATTCTGTTTTTGTCGGAGAATCAGCGGGGGCAAATGATGACCTTTCTAGCAACTACAATGTTTTTATGGGTTACAGGGCCGGTGTGGCAAATACATCAGGATACTCCAACATAGCCATAGGAGCTTTTGCCCTCGATGCCAATACTACAGGCACACTTAATACGGCTCTGGGATACAATGCTCTGGGAGCAAATAGGGCCGGTGGTAACACGGCTATAGGGGCCAATGCCCTCGATGCCAATACTACGGGAACCTATAATACGGCTCTGGGGTACAATGCCGCTTCGACCAACATCAACACAAACGGAATCACGGCCATCGGATACAATGCACTGGCAATCAATCGGGCAAGCTACAATACCGCGGTAGGAGCCTATGCCCTCGATGCCAATTCAACAGGTACGCAAAATACGGCTCTGGGATACAATGCCGCCACTTCAAGCACTGGTGCAATAGGAGTCACGGCCATTGGATACCAGGCACTGCTTGTAAACAGCAATAGCTACAATACCGCAGTAGGTGCCCTGGCCCTCGATGCAAATACCACAGGAACGCAAAATACGGCTCTGGGATATAATGCCGCTACGACCAACATCAACACAAGCGGCATCACGGCCATCGGATACAATGCACTGGCAAGCAACCGGGCCCATTACAATACCGCTGTTGGGGCCAATGCCCTCGATGCAAATACTACGGGAACCTATAATACGGCTCTGGGATACAATGCCGCCACTTCAAGCACTGGTGCATCAGGAGTCACGGCTATTGGATACCGGGCACTGCTTGTAAACAGCAATAACTACAATACAGCTGTTGGAGCCTTTGCCCTCGATGCCAATACTACGGGAACCTTTAATACGGCTCTGGGGTGCAATGCCGCAACCACGAATATCAATACCAGCGGTATCACCGCCATCGGTTACAATGCTTTGTTTTACAATCGGGGCAATTACAATACAGCCATAGGAGCCTATGCCCTGGACAACAATACTACGGGAACCTATAATACGGCTCTGGGGTACAATGCCGCAACCACGAATATCAATACAAGTGGTATCACCGCTATCGGTTACAATGCTTTGTTATACAATAGCGCCAGTTATAACACAGCCGTAGGAGCCTATGCCCTGGACAACAATACCACAGGAACTCAAAATACGGCACTCGGATACAACACAGCCGGCATCAATAGCACCACCAACGGCATCACCGCCATCGGCTACAATGCATTGGCGAGCAACCGGGCCCATTACAATACCGCTGTTGGGGCCAATGCCCTCGATGCAAATACCACAGGAACGCAAAATACTGCAGTGGGTTACAATGCTGCTACCACAAATATCTATACCAACGGCATCACGGCCATCGGATACAATGCTTTGTATTACAATAGGGGCAATTACAATACGGCCGTAGGAGCCAGTGCCCTGGATAACAATATCACCGGCACATACAATACGGCTCTGGGTTATCAGGCCGGGACGAGTGTAAGTTCGGGATCGGGGAATGTTTTTTTGGGGGCCTATGCAGGGGCCAATGAATTTGGCAGCAATAAGCTTTATATTGAAAATACTTCAAGCACTATGCCTCTTATTTATGGCGATTTTGCTGCAAATCTTCTGCGAATAAACGGTACCCTGCAGGTAAACAATCCGGCTGCCACCGGCTATGCTTTCCCGGCCACTGAGGGCATTTCGGGCTATTTGCTTTCTTCCAATGGCTCGGGCACTCTCACCTGGACCAACCCGGCCTCTTTAAATGATGCCGACTGGACCGTTTCAGGCGTTAATCAATTCAGTGCAGTGAGCGGCACGGTAGGTATCGGCACCTCTTCGACAAGCGGCAAGTTAAATGTTGCTTCAAATACCAACTCCATTGGCATTTATTTATCCCAGAATTTTGGCGGTGCATCTGCAAATTACGGCTTTTACAATAGCGCCTACGCCAATGCCAGCGGATATGTGTACGGTTATTACGGAAGAAGCAATCAAAGTGCAACAGCTTTCGGTAGCCTTTACGGGATGTATTTATATACCCTGGCCAGCTCCGCCAATGCTTCATATGGGAAGTATGGTATTTACAATAATTTGTCCTCTACCGGTTCACCGAACGGAACATTCTATGGAATATACAATTACGTAAGTTCCCCTGTTTCGCAAACCTCTAATGCATATGGCATTTTCAACCGTGTAATAAAAAACAGTGCTTCCGGAATAAATTACGGAGTTTATTCCAACCCGTCAGGCGGCAGTACAAATTATGCATTCTACGGCTTAGGCACCGCCTATCTGTCGAGCGGAACATTGTGGACTACATCGGATGAACGATTAAAGCAAAATGTGAATCGAATTGACGGCTCAATCATCAGCAAAGTCGGCATGTTACTCCCTTCATTTTATGAATTTCGCCATGACAACAATGAGCTGAACCTCCCCTCAGGAAAACAATACGGATTTTTAGCACAAAATGTAGAAACACTTTTCCCGGAATTGGTGAAAGAGATTAAGAATCCTCATTTCAAAAAAGAAAAAAACGAGAACGGAGAGGAAGTACTTGCAGAAGATGGTTCTGAAACTATTAAAGCCGTCAATTACCTGGGCTTTATCCCGATTTTGACAAGTGCCATTCAGGAACAACAGCAAATCATTGAGGATCAAAAGCAAAGAATGGATAAGCAGGAAAAAGAACTGCAAATGCTAAGGGAAGAAATGAAAACCATGCAGGAGCAAATAAAGCTTTTGATGAAAAAAGAAAATCCCGAGAATCGTTAAACGGGCATGGACCGCAACATAGTCGTTCACTCTCAAAGTATTTCTTCAAAGGCCCCCTTCTCAGCGTACCACGAAAATTTCGAAAATCCCGATGGCAGCGGAATAATTTTGCGCCACCCGCTGTTTTTTGCCGTTGCCGCTTTTTCTTTTTGCCTTTACGCAGAGAATATTTGCCGGGCACTGGCATCACGACACGCCCGGAGCATATCGGAAAACAGACTCGATAAGAAGCAGGAATCTCAAGCGCTTTTACCATATCGGTATCTTGATTTTTAAGAAACGTCTTGTCCGGATCTCATGCTACGCGCCTTGAGAATCAGCTCATTAAATCGTATCAAATTAAATACAAACCTTGCTGTTTCATTGCTATTATTATGTTAATACATTAACTATTCAATATATTTACTTATAAATTTTCAACCTTCTTTTGCCTGAAGGTGGATTAAGTCAATCGGAATGCCATGAAACTTTTATCCATCATTCTCATCTTTGCTTTTTTACATATCGGCCCTATAGCATCAGCTCAGAATGTGGGGATCGGAACCACGAGCCCGGATGCCAGTGCCAAGCTGGATATCGTTTCGACATCAAGCGGCCTGCTGATACCGCGCATGACCGCAGCACAGAAAGCGGCCATCGCCACTCCGGCCACCGGGCTGATCATTTATCAAAGCGATGCTCCGTCCGGATTTTGGTATTATGACGGCAGCAACTGGATCCGCCTCGGGACCAGCAACGAAGGATGGCTGCTCACAGGCAACAGCGGCACGCTTTCCTCCGGCAATTTTCTCGGAACCACGGACAATCAGGCCCTCAGCATAAGGACCAACAATATTTTAAGAACCCGCATCACAACCAAGGGACAGATAGAAGTGTTCAATACCGGCAGATCTGTTTTTATCGGAGAATGGGCAGGGGCAAATGATGATCTTTCGACCAATTACAATGTTTTTATGGGTTATAGGTCCGGTCAAGCCAATACAAGCGGAGTCTATAATAGTGCTATAGGAGCTTTATCTCTCGATGCCAATACCACAGGTGCGCAAAATACAGCTCTCGGATACGCAGCAGCCAGTGCAAGCACTGCTGCCTCAGGTGTCACGGCCATTGGATACCGGGCACTGATTGCAAATAGCAATAGTTACAATACCGCAGTAGGAGCCAATGCCCTTGATAACAATACCACCGGAGCGCAAAATACAGCTCTCGGATACAATGCCGGAAGCAGTTTAGCCTCGGGTTCGGGAAATGTATTTTTAGGATACTATGCCGGAGCCAATGAGTTGGGCAGCAACAAGCTCTATATTGAAAATTCCTCAAGTTCCACGCCCCTTATTTATGGAG
>WFPF01000105.1 GCA_015487695.1 Chitinophagales bacterium | reverse complement strand
GGGTCGGGGTCGTGATCCGCAAAACGTCTGCTGTCCCAATGGGCCATCAGCAAAATGCGCTTGCGTGAACCGGGGTTGAGCGATGCGATGATATTATGCAATTCAATCACCTTGTCGTTATACATCCGGCCCCTTCCCTTTTGAACTTTCACATTCGCACCGTACGACTTCAGGCGCCCCTCCATCCAGCGGGCCGTCTGTGCATGTGCCTCCGTACCCGGAATTCTATAGCCAAAGGACAGTTGCTTCTCGACAAAGTAGAAGGCGCTGTCGGCATTGAATTCCGGAACGGTGATCACCTTTTCCGTGACAATCGGTTTTTTTACATTTTTTACCGGGGGTTCCTTTTCTGCCTTCCGGCAGGCCGGAATAAAAAGCAGTGCGCTTAAAAGCAGTGCGCTCCATTTTACAATATGATGTCTATGCATAAGTCCAGGTGGTCTTGCCGTCTTTTTCATCCTTTAATATGACTCCCAACGCTTTCAGTTCATCTCTGATTTTATCCGAGGTGGCAAAGTCCCTTTTCTCCCTGGCTTCTTTGCGAAGTTTTATGAGCATTTCAACCAGTCCGGCCAAAGCTCCTTGCGAATCTCCCGATTCTCCTTCATCAATCAGTCCGAGCACCTCATCCACAAAAACGTGAAAAGTGTTCTTTATTATTTGAATGCTTTCTGCAGTCAGGGCTCCGGCTTCTATCTGTCCATGATGCAGGCCGTTAATTATGTTTGAAAGCTCGAAGAGGGAGGCCAGCACCTGGGCCGAATTGAAATCGTCATTCATGGACTGATAGCAGGCATCACAAAGCTCCGTGACTCTCCGCTTCAATTCTTCATCCCCTGCCTTAGCCGTATTCGGCACCCCGAGGCCATCGAGAAGGCGTTTTGCACTCATCAGACGTTTGTAGCCCTTTTCTGCCGAATGCAGGGCTTCGTTGCTGAAGTCAAGCGTGCTTCGATAGTGTGACTGCAGAATAAAGAAGCGCACGGTCATCGGGCTGTACGCATTGTCGAGCAACTCATTCTTTCCGCTGAAAAGTTCATGCAGATAGATGCTGTTGCCCAGCGACTTGCCCATCTTTTGCCCGTTTACCGTCACCATGTTGTTGTGCAACCAATATTTCACAAAAGGTTTGTCCGTAAGCGCTTCCCCTTGGGCAATCTCACACTCATGGTGCGGAAACATGTTTTCATTTCCCCCACCGTGAATGTCAAAGGTCTCACCCAGATATTTCTGACTCATCACCGTACACTCTATATGCCAGCCGGGGTAGCCTTCGCCCCAGGGCGACTTCCACCTCATGAGGTGGGTCGAGTCTGCTTTTTTCCAAAGTGCAAAGTCAAATGAATTTCTTTTCTCTGCCTGCCCCTCGAGTGTGCGGCTGGCAGCGCCTTCCATGAGGTCTTCTATCTTTCTTCCCGAAAGCTTGCCATAGTCATGGTAGCGATCGTTGTATTTCTTTACATCAAAATAAACCGAGCCGTTTACTTCATACGCAATGCCCTTTTCAATCAGCAATTCAATCGACTCGATTTGTTCGGGAATATGACAGGAAGGACGGGGCGAGATATTGGGCCGCAATACATTGAGCCGGTCCATATCTCTGAAATAGTTTCGCATGTAATACTCGACCACTTCCATCGGCTCCATTCGCTGCAACTTCGACTGTTTTGCAATCTTGTCTTCCCCGCTGTCGGCATCATCGGTCAGGTGCCCTACATCCGTAATGTTCTGCACATAACGTACCCGGTATCCGATATGCATGAGCCATCGATAAATCAGGTCGAAGGAAACATAGGACTTGGCATGTCCGAGATGCGGATCGCCATAGACGGTCGGGCCACAGACATACATCCCCACGTGGTCTTTGTTCAGCGGTTCGAATTTCTCTTTTTTCCGTGTAAGTGTATTAAAAAGAAATAGTTCGTTTTGCATAGCGCAAAGATAGAAGTTTCCGTTGTTTGGATGCAGCTATTCGCTTCCCGTTTTGATGGTGCAGAGCAGTGGGTAGTGATCAGAAACGGCATGGGGGATGCGTTTAAATCCATTGATACGAAAATCGGGATCGGTAAAAATATAATCGATGCGCAAGCCCGGGATATTGCCGGCAAAAGTGCTGCCGATGCCGAAAGATTTTTCGAGAAAAGCGTCCCGCAATTCACCCGACAACTGCGCATAGGTGTAGGAGGCAGGGGTGTCGTTGAAGTCGCCACAAACCAAGACCTTGTAGGGACTGCTGAGGATCGCAGCTCTCAGAATCTCAGCCTGGCCGGCACGCTGGACAAATCCTCTTCTGAGCTTCGAAAGCACATACTTTGAGCGTTGCCAGTCGGTGCGCTGCTTGTAGATCATTTCTTCCACGGCCGTCTCGCCCTCGGTGCCCAGCTGTATGGATTGCAGATGCACATTAAAAACCCGGATCGTATCGCCCGGGATAAGTATATCGGCAAAGATGCAGGCATTGTTCGGAGATTCCGGAAATTCGATAATGCCCCTCGAGAGAATGGGATACCTGCTGAAGATCACCTGCCCGAAGTGCTTCTCGGCACTGATGGAAAAAGTGCGGTGCATGGCATGGTAAGGCAGCTCCAGGCGCTTCTTGAGGGTCTGCAAGTTCTCAAACTTGCCGCTCAGCTCCGTGTAATACTCCTGCAGGCATAGGATATCGGGCATCTCGCCCTCGAGCATTTGCAGTATTTTCTCCCGGTTTTCTACGTTTGACTTCCAGTTATAAAGGTCGAAATTTCGCACATTGTAGGTCATGATCTTTATACCGTTCTCCAGGTCTTGCTTTTCGAACGGATGAAACGCAAAGGAATGGATCATTGCAGGCCAGGCCACGACCAGGCCAAGGATCGAAAGCCATATGTGCCGCTTGTGAAAGAAGAACCAGAAAAGGACAAAAAAGAGGTTGGCTATCAGCCAGACAGGAAATGTGAGCCCGAAAAATCCGGGCAACCACCAGCGCTCCGGACTGATATAGCCTGCCATCGCTGCCAGCACTAGCGACAGAAACACCAATCCGTTAAGCAAGAAAATTATCCGCCTGATAAAAACGAGCATGAAGTCAAAAGTAGCAATAAGGTTCAGCTTTTTCTTTCCTGCCCGGCTCCCCGGGAGAAGGAGACAAAACTTATCTTCGCAATAATTTTAAGGTTTGCAGGTTTATTCCACAGTGAAAAAAAAGATTTCCCGTCTCATTGCTTCGGCCGTATGGCTCTCTTTCCTGGTCTTGCTCCTGCTGAGCAACGGATGCCGGAGATTTACCTATTATGAAGGCAGCGATGCACACCTCACTTTTTCGGTGGATACGCTTTCTTTTGACACGGTTTTTACAAGCCGCGGCTCGTCCACCCGGCTCTTTAAGATTTTCAACCCCTACAAACAATCGATTCGAATTGATAACATCACCCTTGCGGGCGGAGAAAACTCTTCTTTCCGTATCAATATCGATGGTGTGCCGGGCATCGCTTTCAATGATCTGGAGATTGCTCCGCAGGACAGCATGTATGTTTTCGCTGAGGTGACGATCGACCCGGACAACCGCGACAACCCTTTTGTCATAATGGATTCTATCCGCTTCATTACCGCAGGAAATGTGCAGCACGTCAAACTGATGGCCTACGGCCAGAATGCCTACTTCCACAATCGCGAGATTCTTTGTGATGAAATCTGGAAAAACGACAAGCCCCACGTGATCGTGGGCTATGCAGCCGTTGACTCCAACTGCACCCTGCAGATTCTCGAAGGCACCCGCATTTTTGCGGGCAAAGGAAGCTTTCTGCTGGTGGCCGGAACCCTGGAGATATTGGGAAGCAGCGACAGCTTTGTGACCTTCCAGGGCGATCGCCTGGAACACTTCTTTGACGATCTTCCCGGACAGTGGCAGGGGTTGATCTTCGTTCGCAGCAGCCACGACAACGTAGTGAAATATGCAGATATCAATGAAGCAGTCAGCGGCATCATCACCGGATCCACACTGGCCGCTGTCAACGATGTGGCTTCCTTCGATGCCGAGTTCAACAGCAACAACGTTCCTGACCTGACGCTGGAAAGTGTAGTCATTCGCAACACCCAGGAACAGGGCATTTACAGTTTTTATTCGGACATTGATGCCGTCAACTGCCTTGTTTATGCCAATGGCAAGAATTCCGTAGCCCTCCTTTTTGGCGGAAGCCATGAGCTTAGGAATTGCACGGTGGCCAACTATGGTGCCCTCGGGCTGGACCACAAGGAACCTGCACTGCGCATGAGCAACTTTGCCCGCCAGGGCAATACAGACTTTACCCGTCCTTTCCGGGCACAGGTGTACAACTCCATCGTCTATGGAAACATCCCCGTTGACACTTCCCGGAATGCGGGAGAGCTTTCGATCGACAGCATCGATGGCGGATTGACATTCGATTACTTTTTCGATCACTTCCTCGTGCGAAGCAATATGGACTTCAGTGACGGGGCTCATTTCAACAGCATTACAAGCAATGCCAATCCGGAGTTCGAAGACCCGGGAGACGGTG
>WFPF01000104.1 GCA_015487695.1 Chitinophagales bacterium | reverse complement strand
AGAAAGAGCAGCTTAAAAAACGTGCAGCAACCCTTTGTCCGACAGCGGGGACAAAAAAAAGCAGTTGCTCTTTCGAACAACTGCCTCCTGTTTTTCCCCCAATATATGCCTGGGATCAGAATTCTGCGGTAAACTGGCCCTCGGTGATGCTTAGCACATTAAAGTTGGTGGTATTTATACCTTTCCCGCTAAAAGTACCTTCCATGCCATTGTTTTCATAGCGGGTCACTTCAAGAATAATTTCATTGGCGGCAACCTGAGACCCGTCATCCAATTGAAATGACAGACTCAGATCTGAAGTGACGGAATCCAGGACATAGGTGCCGTTGCCGTCTACATTCAGCATGATGAACGACAGTTTGGCATTGCTTCCTTCGGTCAGGGTCATCGAGAAAACATTATTTGACATGACGCACATCGCATCATTGAATTCCAAAAGCTGACCGTCAGCCTTGAGCTGCATATGGCAGCCTTTTATTTTTTTGGTGCATGAACTGCTCGTCACGAGCATGGCGAGAACAAGGACAGAAAAGAGAATTTTGATGCTTTTCATGGATTTGGGTTTAATGAATTTAAAGATATAAGAATATTTGCCGCGGCAATATACTAAAAAAGTACAAAAACCCTTCCCATATGCTTAGAAAGCGAAAAAAAAGAGCCTCTGCCCGACCAGGAAAAGCAGGAGTGTGTTTTTGCAGAGCCCGGATGCAGCCCGCTTTTCAGAGCGTTTTCATAAGCTCACGGATATCATCGATGATTTTTGAGGACAGATTTTCGGCCGTGCTTTCCGAGTCGCTTTCGGCATAAATACGGATAATGGGTTCCGTATTGGAGCGCCTGAGGTGGACCCAGTCACCGTCAAAGTGGATTTTCAGTCCGTCCGTTTCGTTCAACGGCATGCGTTTATATTTCTCGCGGAGGGCATGGAATACCCGGTCGAGGTCGACATCTCCGTCCAACTGGATTTTATTCTTTGAGATATGATAATCGGGATAGCGTGCCCGCAGCATGGAAGCCGAAAGGCCCGTTTGAGCGAGATGACTCAGAAAAAGAGCGATTCCCACCAGGGCATCGCGGCCGTAGTGCAGGGCCGGATAGATCACTCCGCCATTGCCTTCCCCACCGATCACGGCATTTACTTCTTTCATTTTGGCCACCACATTGACCTCGCCCACGGCACTGGCAAAGTATTGTCCCCCGTGTTTTTCCGTAATGTCCTGCAGGGCCTTGCTCGAAGAAAGGTTAGAAACGGTGTTTCCCTTTTCGTGGCGCAATACATAGTCGGCCACAGCTACGAGGGTATATTCTTCGCCAAACATGCTGCCGTCTTCGCTTACGAAGGCCAGACGGTCGACATCGGGATCAACGGCAATGCCGATGTCGGCTTCGCTTTTGAGCACCGTTTGTGCCAGTTCGCTCAGGTTTTCGGGCAGGGGCTCGGGGTTGTGGGCAAATTTACCGCTGGGTTCACAGTGGATTTCCACGATATCTTCTACTCCGAGGGCTTTGAGCAGCTGCGGAACGGCCACACCTCCGCTGGAGTTGACCGCGTCCACCACAATTTTGAATCGGGCGGATGCAATGGCTTCGGGCCGTAGCAGCGGCAGTCGCAGGATTGCTTCTATATGCTCTGCCACGGCATCGTCTTTTTCCATTCTTTTCCCCAGTTTCTGATACCCGGCAAAGCGGAAGTCAGCGCTCGCGGCTGTTTTGAGGATGGCCGCCCCATCGGCAGCAGAGACGAACTCCCCTCTTTCGTTGAGCAGCTTGAGGGCATTCCATTGGGCCGGGTTGTGGCTGGCCGTGATCACAATACCTCCGGCTGCCGCGTGTTTTATTACCATCATTTCCACCGTGGGTGTGGTGCTGAGTCCCAGATCGAGCACATCGAGGCCGAGGGCCTGCAGGGTGGCCGTCACGAGGGCGCTCACCATGGGGCCCGAGATGCGGGCATCGCGCCCGACAACGATCGTATTGCCTTTTTTTCTTTCCCTGATCCACTGCCCGTAGGCCGCGCTGAATTTGACAATATCCGGAGGGGTGAGATTCCGGCCCGGCTCCCTGCCGATGGTGCCGCGGATGCCGGAAATGGATTTAATGAGTGTCATGATCGATGCTTGATGCCACAAAATTACGGCAATTCCACGGCACTTTGGCCCGGGGGGGCTCCGATTTTCCACGTATTTACAAGATCTATGACATTCCAATTACAAGTTTTGCTTATTTTTAACCGAACGAGATCATTGCTAACCCTTAAACTAAAATTCAGATGGAATTAAAACACAAATTACTGGATCATCCCTTTTATCAGTCATGGAACGAAGGGGCCGTCACGAAAGAGCAACTGGCCAGCTACGGAGCTGCGTATCAGGAGTTCATCAACGAAATGCCGGTCATGTGGGAAAATGCGGTCAACGGACTGAACGCGATGACAGATGAAGCCCGGGAGGTCATTCAGGATGAAACTTCGCACATTGAGCTGTGGCGCAAATGCTTTGCCCGCCTGATGCCCGTAGACAATCATCCGGGAATGAGCGATGTGGTGGAAAAAATTGCCGCTCTTTCTCCCTCGGCCCAGCTGGGTGTGATCCATGCTTTTGAAGTGCAGCAGCCGGCCGTGGCCAAAACCAAGAAAGAAGGCCTGCTCAAACACTACGGATTTACAGCCGAAGAGTGCATCTATTTTGATGAGCACATGAACGAAGCCGAGCACATTGCCTTCGGTCAGAAACTGGCCCGTGAATTTGCCGATGAAAAAGAGTTTCAATATGGCTTTGCCTATGGTGCCAAACTTATCTATGACAGTCTTGATCGATTTTTATAAACCGGTTTTTTTACCTGAAAGTAAAGCTGTTTGAGCAATAAACACCCTCTCGGGGCTGTTGCTTAAGCAGCTTTTTTTATTCATCAAATGCGATATGAAAAAAACACCTTTTTATCTGTTTTTCCTTCTTTTTCTGGCTGCCTGCATGCCCAATATGAACAAGCAGCTGCAATTGGAGTGGCAACCCGAGTTTCTCGGTCCGATTGCCTTTGCCCGGCTCACACCCGATCAATTTGCCGAAAGTGTGGAGCCCGCGGGTAAATACGACTTTTTTGCCAATCAGCTGGGCATTCCCTCTTTTCAGACCGGAGTCAATATCACGGTGCCCCCGCTCGGGCCCCTCAATCTGCCCCCGAAGTATGAATCCATCTCGGGAATGATCCGCACGCTCGAAGCCGAAGAGGCGATTTTTACGCTTTCCTTTTACAACAATATGCCGATTAACATCAAAGCCGGCACGCACATCGTTGCCTTCGACAGCGCTACGCAAGATATCATTTTCGACCACATCCTCGACCGGGACGTGGCAGCCGGTGACAGCTATCGCAACGAGGAAATTGCCAAAAACAAGACCCTCACCAGCTCGTGGGGCATGCAGGTCCGCGATTTTCAGTCAGACGGTGGTTCGGGTATTTTCTCGGCCGACCCGGTGACAGTCAATTACGGGCTGAAGATTGTCCGTTTTCTAAAGGCCACATTAAACCCCGATGAACTCTTTTCCTTTGGAATCGACACGAATGTGGACTTTGCCATAGCCGATTCGATTCAAAACAACGATTCACTCCAAATCAGTGACATCCACGGCTACCTCTCCCTCTTTTTTGAAAACAAGCTGCCGGCCGATGTCCGTATCCGGCTCAATCTGCTCAACGACCAGAACGATACGCTTTACCGTTTTTTCAACGGACAAGAAGCCTTTATCGCTCCGGCTGACATAGATGCCCAGGGAAATACGGTGGCCATGATTCCGACCGATTTCCCGCAATTGGTCTCGCTGGATACCTTGCAGCAGATGGGGGATGTGACCCGGCTGGTGGGATATTTAAAGGTCCACTCGGCCGATATCAATGCCTTTCCGGTGGTGGATGTGGACAATTATTTCAAAATCAAACTGGCTGCAAAGCTTGGTTTTACAATGGATATCACACAATGAAAAATAAAATCTTCGTCATTGTCATCCTGATTGGCCTGGCACTGCCGCTGCGTGCGCAGGTCAATTCCAGCGTTTTCTACAGCAACGATCACAACATCGAGCTGGCCGCCACCTTCCCCTCGCTTCTGGGTCGCGACCGGGCCCGGGTACAGCTGGAATTTTTCGGTTTTTACACCTATGTCAACTCCACGGCTTTCAGCTTCAACTATGTACGCCAGCTGGTAAGGCAGGAGCTTCTGCAAAACAACGATCTGAACCAGATCAGCAATGGCCTGGGAAGCAAAAACCGCCTCTTTATGGGCTATACTTTCCGCCCCATCGAATTCTATATCAAGGTCGGCAAAAACCTGACCCTGGGTGCCGGAAGCCGGTTGCGCTCCGATCTGCGCTTTTCCTTTGACGGAAAATTGCCCGATGTGCTCTGGAATGGCAATGCCGCCTATGCCGGACAGACAATCAATCTGCTGACCATGGACGGATTGATGGAGTCGCCCCTGGAGCTGTATGCGGCCGCTGCACTCAGCATTCCGAACTGGGAAAGCATCACCATCCGGGCGGGCGTACGCCCCAAAGTGCTCATCTCCTACGGAGCCCTGCAAATCGAAAGTTCGAAAGTGGACCTCTTCACCGAAGAAAATGGCAGCTATCTCGACCTCGATTATCAGTTTCGCAGCAACCTTTCGCTCCCGGGCGACACCCTGCCCAACAGCTTCAACCCGGTCATGCAGGCCTATACCGTGGGCATGGACCTCGGTGTCAGCGTGATACTGCGCAATACCTACCACTTTTCAGCCTCTCTGCTGGATGTCGGCAAGATGCAATACAACATGAACGTGAGAAACTACAGCGGCAGCGGAATGGTCCGCTATGAAGGCATCGAGCTCAGCGACCTCACAGGCGACCTGAATATCAACGACTCGACCCTCACGGGCGCCTTTGACTACAGCACGAGCAACGAAGCCTTCAGCACTCCGCTCCCCTCGCGGCTGGCCGTACAGGCCATGTATCGCATTGCCAGGAAGAAGATCAACGGGCGCGAGTACAATCTCTTTTCGGCCGGCATCACCTTCATCCAGGGACTCAATTCGCGCAGCACCTTTGGCGATCAGACTTTTATCTCCGTGGGTGCCAATGTCAATCCGGGCGGATATGTCAATATCGGAGCCAATTACAACAGCTACGACCTGAAACAATGGGGACTGGGGGCCAACCTTTCCTTCCGCCTCTTTTCCTTTCATTTCGGAGTGGGCAGCAGCAATATCCTGGCCTTCACCGGGAATCGCGAAGGAGCCTACGGTGACCTGATGATTAGCGGTGGGCTGAATTTCTAATTTCCGGCAATGGCACGGGCTATTTGCACGGCATGGGCCCTGCCGTTTTCAATAAAGACTTTGCTCACCTCGTGTCCGGCTGTCGGGCTTCCGGCAATAAAGAGACCGGGCACATTGCTCTCCAGCGTATGGGTGTCCAGAGCGGGTTTCAGGGTCCCGGGATCGATGTGCACCCCTGCTGATTGCATGAGGGCCGTTCCCGGTTCATATCCCGTAAAGAGCAGTACAAAGTCGCTTTCGATGCGCTGGCTCTCTGCTTTTCCGGTTTCTCTCAGCGTCACGCCCTGCTCATCAATCGACTCCAGCGCACTATTGAAAAACGCCCGGATGCTTCCTTCGGCAATTCGATTTTCCAGATCGGGGCGAACCCAGTATTTCAGCCTATCGGAAAGTTCCGGCCCGCGATGAACTATGCTAATCTCCGCTCCGCATCGATAGAGCATCAGTGCCGCATCGGCAGCCGAATGGCTGCCACCCACGATGACCACGCGACTGCGTGCATAGGCAAAGGGGTCGTGCAGGTAATGCGATACATGGGGCAGGTCCTCGCCCGGCACGCCAAGCCTGCGCGGATGATCATAATAGCCTGTGGCAAATACCACCTTATCGCTGCGAAACACTCCGTTTGCAGTATGGATTATCTTCTCATGATCGTGCACTTCGACCCTTCTTACCGGGGTATAGGGCCGGATATCCAGCTCAAAATAATCGGCAGCGGCCAGATAGTATTTCAGGGCTTCTTCGCGCGTGGGACGCAATCCCGCACTGATGAACGGCAGTCCGCCCAGGCTGATCTTATCGCTGGAAGAAAAAAACTGCATGCCCTGGGGCCAATTGCGCAAATTCTCAAGCGGAGCGCCTTTGTCGAGGAGGACGGAGCGAATTCCCCGTTTTTTCAATTCGATGGCACAGGCCAGTCCGATGGGCCCTGCTCCGATGATCGTCACTTTATGCGTTTCCATCTGCTCATCCGGCTTCTTCATCCGCTAAAGTTCGCCATATTCTTATTTTTGGCGGCATAGAGAAAATTATTTTTTCTTTCCGCTGTTATCTATGCAACTATGAAAAAGATCTTCCTTCCCGCGTTAATCCTGATTTTGCTCTCCTCGTGCAGCAAAGAACCCAGCGCCTGTTTTACGGCACCCGATCAGGCCGAAATCCACGAGCCCATCGAGTTCATCAACTGTTCGGTCGATGCCACAGGCTACTATTGGTGGTTTGACGACAACGATACCTCCAACGAGGTCAACCCCGTGAAAAGCTTTTCCAGCTCCGGGCCCCACCTCGTCTATCTCACGGCATTTGGCCGCAACAGCGTGATACAGTCAAAATACAACCGCACGATACAAATCGTCAGGCGCTATATCGACAGCATCCGCATCCGCAGTCTGGCCTTTCAGAGCTGGGATGCAGACGGCACGGGCCCCGACCTTCAACTGATCTACGGATCGGATGCCAGCAAGAGCAATCTCAGCAGCCGCGAGTTTCCCGATATTCTTCCGCCCGACCTGCCGGTTTCCATCCGTCCGGTGAAGAAAGTCGAACTCACCGACACGACCTGGCACTTTACTCTGATTGACCGGGACGGAGCGCTGGCCGACACCATCGTCACCTGGCGCGTCAACCCGGTAGAGTTCGGACGCAAAGCGCCCTTTGTCCTTGAGAAAAACGGGCATACGATGGAGCTGAGCTTTTACTTCGAATAGGAAGCCGGCCGCAGAAAAGAACGCAGTTTTGCCAGGTTCTTACGGTCCCAGTCGTCTTTTTTCGGTGTTTCTATCACTTTGGGGATGCCCCGGAAGCGATTCATCAGACCTGCAAAAGCCGGCTCCCCGATTTTGCCATAAGCGATATGTTCATGCCGGTCGAGGTGGCTCCCAAGTCCACCCCGTGAGTCGTTGAGATGCAGGCAGTTCAGCTTGTCAAGTCCGATGATGCGGTCCCACTCCGCCAGGGTGTCATCCAGTCCCGCCCTGCTGCGGATATCGTATCCGGCCGCAAAAGCATGGCAGGTGTCAAAACAAAATCCGATACGATCCGATGCCACCTGCCCGGCTATTTCTCTGAGCTCTTCGAAACCGCTGCCGATCAGTGCGCCCTGTCCGGCCGTATTTTCGAGCAGGATCTTCACGGGCGAGCCGGGGACGGCCCCAAGCGCAAGCTGCAACTGCTCTGCAATGCAGGCGATGGCTTCTTTGCGGCTTCGCCCACGGGCCGATCCGGGGTGCAGAACGGTAAAGTCGAGGCCCAGGGCCGTGCAGCGCCTGAGCTCCCCGATGAGGGCCTGGCGCGATTTCGTGAGGAGTTCGGGGTCGGCACTGCCCAGATTGATCAGATAGGAACTGTGTGAAAAGACGGAGACAATACCTGCTGCGGCTTTCCGCTGGCGAAAGGCCTTCGCTTCTTCGGGAGCAATAAGCCGCTCTTTCCACTGTCGCTGGTTCTTTGTGAAAATCTGGAAAGTATCGATGCCCAGGTTTTCGGCTTCGTCAAAGGCATTCAGAAGGCCTCCGCTCACCGAGCAATGTACGCCCAGCATTTCATGTGTCCTTTGCTCCTGCATCGCTGTCATGCGTGGTGATAGGGTTCGTTGCGCAATATACTCATGGCGCGGTAGAGCTGTTCGAGCCAGATGAGGCGCACCATTTGGTGTGTAAAGGTCATCTTCGAGAGGGAAATGACTGCCCCGGCCGACTGGCGCAGCTCTTTGCCGAATCCGTAGGCACCGCCAATGAGCACGGTCAACTCCTTGCTGCCCGAAAGCATGCGTTTGTTGAGAAATGCTGCCAGCCCTTCGGAACTCATGGACGTTCCATTTTCATCGAGCAAAAGGAGAAAGGAGCCGGGCCGGATCTTCGCCTGCAGCAATTCCGCCTCGCGCTTCATAATCTGCTCACGGCTGAGACCTGCCGTCTGCTTCAGTTCCGGAAGCTCCGTCCATTCCAGTTTCAGATAATGTTTCAGGCGTTTCCGGTAGGCTTCGATTCCCTCTTTTAGATAGGATTCTGTGGTCTTTCCAATGCTGACAATGTGGACTTTCATTCTTTCAGATGCTTTTTATCTTTATTCTATCTTTCGGTTAACTAAATGAATATCGAACACCGATTAACGAACACCGATTTTAGAAGTAAATGTAAGAATGAATAAGTTTGATTTAGAAGAGCGATTAATTGAATTTTCAGTATTGAGCATTGAGATTACGAAAGGAATGACAGACGATTATGCAGGAATACATTTATCAAAACAATTACTTCGCTCCGGAACATCCGTTTCGTTAAATTATGGGGAAGCTCAAAGTGGCGAATCAAGAAAAGACTTTATTCACAAAATGAAGTTGGTTTTGAAAGAATTAAGAGAAAGCTATGTATGCCTGAAAATTATTGAACAAAGCAAGCTTTGCCAAAAGCAGTCAAAAATCGATAAAGCAAAAGAGGAAAACAATGAACTCATTTCAATTTTTGTGAAGAGTATTGAAACGGCTCAAAAGAATATGAAAGGATGAAATCCGATCGATCCTTAACAAATCTAAAATCGTTAATCGGCATTCCTTGTTCGGTGTTCTCTGCATTCCTTGTTACTCAATCAAATGAAAGCTGAACAGATATAGGGTCTCGTTCCGCACCGCTCATAGAGGCTCATCTAAAAACCTTAGATTTCACAGACAGATATTCCCTTACCAGCCAGTGAAGCTTGAGCATGCTGAAGCTCGTCAGTGAAGTAGCAGTGCATCCTCTTTCGAGTTTCCGCATCCAGGAAGCGGCCCGCCAGCCGGCCCATAGATCAAAACAGCGCAGCAAGCGCAAAGAACGCAGCCGGGCAAAAGCCGCCAGCAATCGGGTCATCTGAAGCAGCGGCACGCGGTAGTCTTCCTTTTCGAGGTAAATACGCAACAGGTTGCTTACGGCCTGCCTGTTCTTTTGCAGAAATCGACCGGTTGGCATCAGGCCACAGTGTATTGCGGGGTTGTAAATATGGAGGATCTCTGCCTGGCGTTTCATCAGCTCTAGGCCAAAGAGCGTATCCTCATGCCCATATCCTTCTATGCTTTCATCGAAGCGGATATCGAGTAAGAGCTCTTTTTGAATCATAAAGTTGCCCGTCATGAATGAACGGTAGGGCTCTTTTTGCCGCTCTTCGGCCCTTTTCGACTCCACCCGGCTGCCATAGCACCAGTGAAAGAGCAAATCCGGGTCTTCCGGTTTTTCCTCATAGCAATGTCCTCCCACCAATACGGGAGCATGTCGCTGCTCCATATATTTTCGAATAAAATCAGACCCCGGCAGACGCATGTCGCAATCGAGAAAGAGAATCTGCCTGCCGCGTGCATGTCCGGCCAGACGGTTGCGAATGGCAGCGCGGCCTATGTTTTTTTCCAAAGGGAGGTATTCCGCCCCCCTTCTTACAGCGGCCGTGGCATTTTTCTTCTGCCATCTGCTATCCGAAGCATCATCCATCACGATGAGCTCGCACTGCGCACCCGAGATGTTGATCGATTCGCGCAATTCGGCCAAAAGCGGCCCGATGTCGACGTTGTAAACGGGTATGCAAATCGAGAGATCCATGCCCGGTAAAAATAAGGAATCGTACCTGATCGTCCCGCCTTTTATTCTGGTGCAAATGCTTTAATCCCTATACTTCCGTTATCCTCCGCGGGCTTATGCTACGCGAAAAATTAACTTAAGAGCCGAAAAACCTGCCGTAATTAAGAAGCAGTGCCAGAATGGCCAGGACCATGTAGACCAATTGCATGGCGGAGAAGAAGGTTCTTTTGGCATAATGGAAATAATGCCAGAGAAACATCACCGGATAATAGCCCAGAGCCAGCCAGGCCCAGGCTTCTCCATTCCGGAAAGGGAAGCAGATAATCAGAAGTGCCAAAAGATTGAATCCAAGCATCTGACTGGTAAAATCCACCAAAAGAAAATCCATCGCCTTCCTGAGCCCTTCCGTCCCTTTTGCAGCAGAGCTTAAATCAAAGCCTGCCGGGGTGCTCAGCATTTTGAACGCTTTGTCCTTGCGGAAAGTCCAGAACAGGGCCATCAAAATGCCCAGAACACTGAAAAAAGTAAAAATGATCACTGCGAAAATCATGGACGTACTCATAAGAAAATATTTATTGTTTTCAAATTGATGCAAAGTCTTTTTTCTTCATCTTATCCTAATATTCCATCATGATAAAAATGCAATCCCCCGACAATGGATTCTATGCCAATCCGCATGCCCTGCCCGATTGCATCTTGTTATATTTAGCCCGGATCTCCACGAAGAACTAATAAGATAAAAACAAAAAAGCGAATTGATTTATGATCGATAAAAGAAATAAAAAAATAACATTTTTCAAAAAAATCGAAATGAAAATTATTTGATTTTTCATACAATTCCCGATCTGT
>WFPF01000103.1 GCA_015487695.1 Chitinophagales bacterium | reverse complement strand
TCGGCCTGGGCAGCAACAGTGCGGGAGCCACCCTCTGGACTCTGTCAGAGCCCTATGGTGCCCGCGACTGGTGGCCTGCACCGCAAAACCTGCAGGATAAAATCGATTCGCTGGATATCTACATCAGCACACCGGCCCAATACCAGACAGGCAGCAACGGTTTACTCCTGGATGTTAGCAGCGATGGCCCCAATCGCATTTATCACTGGAAACATCGCCACCCGATAGCCGTTTACCTGGTAGCTGCTGCTGTAGCGGTCTATGTCGAAAGAAGAGATACCATTGATCTGCAGGAGGGGCCTCTTCTGATGCAAAATATGCTCTACCCAGAAGCCGTTGCACCGGCCGATCCCGCCTTGTCAGAATTTGTACGTCATTTTCAGTGGTTGGATTCCCTCTTGATTCCTTACCCTTTTATGAATGAGAAATACGGACATGCCCAGTTTGGCTGGGGAGGCGGCATGGAGCACCAAACCATGTCTTTTATGGGAGGATTCACCTTTGAGCTGATGGTGCACGAACTGGCCCACCAGTGGTTTGGCGATCACATCACCTGTGCCTCCTGGCATGACATCTGGCTCAACGAAGGTTTTGCGACATACATCACTATGCTGGCCTATGAGCGCTTCAGCCCGAATCAGTACTGGCCATTGGTTTTGAATCAGACCATTGAGTCGGTGACCAGCCGTCCGGAGGGTTCGGTTTATGTGGAAGATACCGGCAATGTATCCCGCATATTTGACGGAAGGCTAAGTTATCGCAAAGGAGCGATGCTTCTTCATATGCTGCGCTGGACCCTCGGGGATGAGGTCTTTTTCAGGGCTTTGCGCTCCTATCTGAACAATCCCGGTCTGGCTTCGGGATTTGTTTCTACGGATGACTTCAAAGCACAGCTTGAAAACGAAAGCGGCCTGGAGCTCAAATACTTTTTTGATCAGTGGTATTACGGTGAGGGCTATCCCAAATATTTAATAAAATGGAAAAGCGATGGGAATGATCTTCTCATTGACATTCATCAGGAAAGCAGCATGCCGGCCAGTGTCTCTTTTTTCGAAATGGACCTCCCCGTTCTGGTATCGGGTGCTTCGCGCGATACGCTGCTGCGAATTCATCACAGCAGAAACGGAGAGCAGTTTCGCATAGCGCTTCCTTTTAAGGCGGAAGCGCTGGAGTTTGATCCTCAACGCTGGATATTGAGCCGCAACAATCAGGTAATCCATGTAGAAGAAAGCAACTGGGATATCAGCTATTCATTAAATGCCTATCCGGGACAGCTGCTCATTGTACTCAGCGATCCTTTCCGGGAAGTGGAACTGGCCATTTTTGATATGCAGGGCAGAAAAATGGCAACGGGAAATTTCAGCAATAAGGGGCTATTATCACTGGATGTCAGTACCTGGCCTTCGGGAGTCTATGTGGCCGTGCTTAGAAGCGGGAGCGATGAAAAAACATTGAAAATGGTATTGCCCTGAGTCGCTTCAGTCTTTTTCAAGCGGAGTGAATTGATAGCCGACCCCCCGGACCGAATGGAAGAAAAGTGGATTTCGGGGATCTTCTTCAAAGTATTTCCGGAATGCGAGAATAAAATTATCAATCGTGCGGGTGGAAGGGTAAACGTCATAGCCCCAAACGTTTTTGAGGATATCCTGCCGGCTGACTACTTCGTTTTCGCGTTCAATGAGCAGTTTAAGCAGTTTTAGTTCTTTCTTCGTAAGCTGAATCTCACCATGTGGGGTTTTGGCCTGATAGGTTTTAAAATCTATTTGATTGGGGCCAAATCGGTAGGTATCCATTTCTTTTCTTTCGGCTCCTTTTACGCTGCGTTTCAGCAGGGCCTTGGTTCTCAGCAGGAATTCTTCGAGATTGAAAGGCTTTGTGAGATAGTCATCGGCTCCTTTTTTCAGCCCGTGCACGATGTCCTGGCTTGTGTCTTTGGCCGTCAGAAAGAGGATGGGAATATGCGAATCCTCCAGGCGCATTTGCTCGCAGATGTCATATCCTGACATTTCAGGGAGCATCACATCAAGGATAACCAGGTTGAAACGCTGTTCCTTAAAATGCTTAAGCGCCTCCCGCCCGACACCGGTGCTTACCACTTCGTAGCCTTCCAGTTCTAAGTTGGTCCGGATGTTCTCACGCAGGTGGCTTTCGTCTTCTACCAGGAGGATTCTGTACAGCATGATTTTTTTTATTTATTTAACGATTTTAAGATATTAAACGGTCAAAGCGGGGCCGTCATTATAGTGTCATTTGTATTTGGGAAAACAAACCCTGAAGAGGGTGCCCCCTTTTTCATGTGTAAGCACTTCGATGCGGGCACCCATGGCATCGGCCACCTGTTTGACAATAAAAAGGCCCAGCCCGGTTCCTTTCGTGTTTCTGGTATCTTCATTCCCGATGCGGTAGAAACGCTTAAAGATGTGGGCTTTTTCATCAGCCGGAATACCGTTTCCGTAATCTTTCACCTCAAAAATGATGTCTTTGTATGCGGCTTTCAGTGAAAGCTCCACAGGGGCATCTTCAGGGCTGTATTTCAGGGCATTTTCGATCAGGTTGCCCGCAAGCGATTGCAGCAACTGCCTGTCGCCCCGCAGTGTCAGTTCTTCCTCACATTGGCACTCAATGATTCTGCCGGGATGCTGAATGCGGTATTTTTCTATCAGCTTTTTCAGCAATTCCGAAAAGTTGACTTCTTCTTCTCCCGGGTCGAAACTGCTGTCTTCGAGCCGGGCTGCCAGCAATATGTCTTCGACCAGCTTTTCCAGCCTCTCGGCATCGCTGAGGGCGTTCTTGCTTATTTGATTGACGCGCTCCGGAGGAAGCTGCCGGTGCAGGAGGGTCTCGAGGGCCAGCTTGATAGAGGCCAGCGGGCTTTTAAGTTCGTGGCTGATGGACAGGATAAAGTTGCGCTGCTGCCGTGCCAGGCTCAGCTCATGGCGATAGCTTTTCCAGATCTGCAATACGGCTATGCTCAGAAGAATGAAGAAAATCAGTGCTTCGCCCAGAATCATCCAGATTTGCCGGTCGTAGCGTGTTTTCATTTCCTGATAGGCCGGAAACTGTGTGACATCTGTGAGCTCATCGTCATTCATCATCATGCGCCACTCCATGATCTCCTTGTTTTGGCGAAGGGTGTAGCGGTTGTTGCTGACCAGGAGAAATGTCCACCAGGCAAAGGAGGCAAAGATGTAAAAAGTCAGCACGACAAAGAGAAGTACCGGTCCGTTGATTCGCTCTTGCCAGCTGCGCAATCGTTCGTTCATAGGTTAAAAATACAGTTTCGGAACACAATTCTCTCTTTTGCAGATCTCCGCTTTTTTAAAGGTATTTTGAGGGGGTGTTGGAGAAAAATAAAAGTTCGCTTACTTTTGCAATCCGCTGAAGGGCATAGCCTCGAAAGCGGAGTGCAGAGAAAGGGTGCGGTAGCTCAGTTGGTAGAGCACAGGACTGAAAATCCTGGTGTCGGCAGTTCGACCCTGCCCCGCACCACTTCTTAATAAACCCCGGAATTATTGATTCCGGGGTTTTCTTTTTTTAGCTATTATGATGAGCGGTTTTGAGCCCGGCCCGTATGATTAAGAGGCGGGTATTTTAATATCAAAAGCCTGCCCTTCTGCTTCTTTCAGCGTGTTCTTTCGAAGCCAGGGATTGAGGTATTTCAGCATTTTATAGGTGGTGTTTTGCTGCCTGGCGAAATGGACCAAATTATCAATGGCCGTATCGACCGTTATGCTTTTGTATTGCAAAGGTTCGTAAAGGTCGCTGGCATCATAGCAAAAACCATATTTGGCAGGATCGCTTAAAATGGTTTTTAATGCCAGAATTCGAAACATGTAGCGGGAGGTTTCGCTGTTCAGCAAGAGATCGTAGTAGTTGTTCTGTTCCTGCCTTGTCATCTCACTTTCTATGCCGTCCATTCCCATGTTGTAGGAGGCTGCGGCCAGTGTCCAACTGCCCAGTTTTTCATAAGCATTTTTCAGGTATTGACAGGCGGCCTCCGTTGATTTTTCAATATTGTAGCGTTCGTCCACTTCCCGGTTAACAATCAGGCCGTATTCTTTGGCAGTGCCGGGCATCAGTTGCCAGATGCCACGGGCTCCGCGGGGAGAGACCACATTGCGCAGGCCGCTTTCGGCAGCAGCCAGATATTTAAAATCATCGGGTACGCCATTCTTGCGCAGGATCTTTTCGATGAGCGGAAACCAGCGGCTTGAGAGCTTGACAAGCTGAATGGTGGAAGAGTGGAAGTAGGTGTTTACATGCACTTCGCGGTCCAGTCTTTCAAAAACTTCCTGATCGTTGAGCGGTACCGGTTCACCGGCAAATTCAATGTGCGCGGGCAATGTTACAAAACAATTTCTGGAAGGAGGCAGCCCGTCTTCCTTGCCGGGGAGGGAAGGGGTTCCGGTCGCACTGCGCAAAAACAACAAAGCACTAATGCTCAACAGGAAGACCGAAAGGAGGAAGAGCAAGCGATTGTTCATGATATACTGTCTTTTTTTCGTTTATATACGGGTACTGTTGAGCAGGCTTCACCGTACATGATGCTTTTCACGTAAGGCTGCAGGTGCATCCCGGCATAGGCATACGCTGCCGCACCGATGTGTTCGTCACCGCAGCCCTTTAATATCACCCGGGCATCGCGGAGGGATGTGGCATCGATCCGGCTTATGCATGTTTTTATCCAACGGTCAAGAAGCAAATCCCGGCTGCCAATTACCACTTCCCGGGCTATCCCGTTCAACTTACTTGCGATCAGCATATAGGCCCAATGGGGAATGATGGCATTTGAAGAACAATATATTCCCGTCAGCTTGTCCCGGTAAGGCTCCGTCCCGAGGTTTTTGATGTGTTCTCTGAAGTCTTTCTCTTTCAGTACCAGCCCCTTGTAGAGGAAATCTTTCAGATCGATTTCCACCGGCTCATCGCCTTTGAGATAATCTCCAAGGTCGATAGTAATCAGGCCGCTTTCTGCTACTTTGTTTTTTATCAGGGGCCGTGACATCGGAAGATGGGATTTTGTAAGGTGAATTATAAAAATAGAGAATAGCGGAACTAAGTTCCGTGCCGGACAAAGAAAAAAACCCGCAGAAACTTTTATGCGGGTTTTCCAAACAAGCTGATGTTTAATTATTTAGAAATACTTGTAGCGCGTGTCATTTACATTGGCATTGTCCAGCATATATTGAAGCAAGGTATTGCCGAAGCGATTATTCAGCAGATTCTCCATCTGCGATTTGAATACGGAAAGATCTTCCGGAATTTCCAGCTCATTCATGTCTGTTTTCTGAATGATATACACGCCCCGGTCTCCGTCAAACGGGTCCGAGATCACGTCTTTGGGTATTCCGTAGCCAGTACCTATCACTGCGAGGTCTTTGCCAAGCCCGGGTATTACCTGGGTATTGAAAGTAAGGCCGTTGGCTTCTTTAACTTCCGAGTTTTCAAGATTGGCTGCAATCTGCTCAAGGCTGTTGCTGCCTGTCATGGCTGTTTTCATTTGATCGGTCAGCATGGCGGCCTTTTTCTCACGAAGCACTTTCTGCGTCAGCAGAGGCCTGAGATTTTCCACGCTGGGTTCTTCTCCGGTGTTGACCGAGGTGACCTGTACAATGACGTACTTGTCATCGGTAGGTTCGAAATTGTTGAACATCTTCACTTCACCCGGCTCGGCCTCGAGGCCCCAGCGAATTACATCGCGTGCCGAGACATTGATGCCCGGGAGCTTGTAGGCATCGGCCGGAATGTCTTTTGCAATTCGCGGAGTCAGTTCAAATACTTCAATGCCTTTGTCGAAGCTGTCAGGTGTGGCATATACCGTAGCAAAACGCGATACTTCGGCATATACCTTGTTGCGGGTATGCTCTCCCGGATTGATTTCGCGATCAAGAATGTAGTATTTGACCATCTCCTTTTCATCGCCACGTCCCGTTATTTCCATGAAATTGATGCCGTTGGGCGATTCGCTTTCAAAGACATCACCGGTGCTGTTTTGGAAGAAGAGCTTGCGGTAAATGTCATACGTAAGGGTCGGGTTGGAAGGCTTAAACCATCCCAGGTCACCGCCTTTTGAAATGGAAGAGGGGTCTTCGCTGTATCGTGCAACGAGGGTATCAAATGGCGTTCCGGCTTCATAGGCAGCCCTCACTTCGTCCATTTTTAGTTTCATGCTGTCGGCATCCGCATAATTGGCGCGGTTGATAAAGACCGTTCGTACCCGCACAGAATCAGGAAGCACTTTGCGGTCGAGCACGCGGGCTACCCTGTAGCGGCCGTTCTCGAGGTAGGGCCCTATAAATGTACCCGGCTCTACTTTGAAAAGGCTGTCGGCTATCATCGTTTCGATCTCATCCTGAGGAAAATAACCCCGGTTGTAAGGGGTTTCGGAGTACTGCCGTACGTAGAGGGAGTCGCGTCCGCTTTCCTTGATTTTAGCAATTTTTTCATTAACGAAATTCAGCGCTTCCATCGAATCTTCGCTGGTCGGAAGAATATCAAAAATTACATACTTAAAGCTAACCGAAGCCTTGTTGCTGAATTCGGAGCGGTGATCGGCCAGATATGTTTCAAGATCTTCGTCACTTATGGCTACATCGGCATCGTTGATGAGTGTGTAGGGCAGGGTGATATAGGAGAGGTCAAAGGTCTCGTTGGTGTGTTTGTAGGCCAGGGCAGCTTCCCAGTCGGGAACAAAGACCGACTTGCTGAAGAGCGCCAGGTATTTGGAGCGGAGCACCTGCTCGGCTATGTATTGGCGAAGCACGTCATAGTATTCACGCAAGGCTTGCTGCTGCCGGTCATTGAGGTCAAAAGAAAGAATTTGCTCAACCAGTTGGCGCAGAGTTTCTGGATTAAAGCCCTCGGCCTGTGCATTGGGATAGATGGTATAATAAAAATCATTCACCTCACGCAGGGGAGTCGGGCTGTAAAAGCGGTTGTCAATTTCTTCGGAAGTCACGGTTAGTCCCAGTGCGTGCGCCTCTTTGCTGATGACCCTGTTCAGTACATACTCGTCCCATGCACTGTTGCGAATCTGTGCTAGCTGGTCTTCTGTAAAACTGAAATTCGGATCGAGCCAAAGACGGTTGAAGTAGGATATCCGGGACTTGACATAATCGCTGTAGCGGTTAAAGTCCTGAATGTCAATTTCTTCCCCTTCAACGCTCCCGATGGAGTTTTGCTGGCGGTTGCCAAAAAGGTTTGTGCTGGAATTGACGGCATCCATTAAAAGGAAACTCACAATAGCCACACCAATTATTCCTATCAAGAGCCCCACATGTTGTCGGAGCTTCATTATTAATGCCAAAGTCATATATCAGCAGGTTTTTGAAATGTTTTGCAAAATAAGGGCATTCCGGAGTAAAAACAAAATGAAATCCTTAGTAAGCGAGCGAATGAAAAGCCTTGAATAAAAAGGGTTTATCCGCATTCAGGAATCCTCCGGTCGGACACTGAGTTTGACGCTTTCAATTTTGGTTTCGGTAGCATATAAAACCAAAAATTCGTAGGGCCCGATCCGGACCTTCTCACGGCTCTTCGGAATGCTGTTGAGCTGTGCCACGATCAGTCCTCCTAGGGTTTCATAGTCGCCAGCCGGAAGGTTTAAGTGATACTTTTCATTGAGATAGTCAATTTCGAGCCGGGCCGAAAAAATATACTCATTGTCACCGATCTTCTTTTCTATGTACTCCTCCCGGTCGTGCTCGTCCTCTATTTCCCCGAAAATTTCTTCAAGAATATCTTCCATGGTGACAATTCCGGCAGTGGCTCCGTACTCATCCACCACTTCGGCAATGGTTTTGTGCTCTCGGATAAAGAGGTTTAATACTTCCGAAGCAGGCATGGTTTCAGGAATTACGGGCATGTCAAAGAGTATGGAGCGTATGCTCTCCGGATTTTTAAGCAAATCGTGGTGATGTACATATCCAATGATATTGTCAATGCTTCCTTCATAAATGACAATGCGCGAAACTTTGCTCTCGATGAATTTCCGGGTGAGTTCATCGAGGCCCGACTCCACATCAAGTGCTACGATTTCGGGGCGCGGCACCATGCATTCTTTTACCTTGACATTTGCCAGGTAAAGCGCCCGTTCAAATAACTTAGGATCTATATTATGCTCGTCTTCCTCCGAGTGGTGCTGCTCTTTGACAAAAGATTCGAGGTCAACACGGGTAAAAGCAGGCTTCGTTTCCTTCACTTTGATTCGGAAAGCCAGGCGGATGATCACCTTGGAAAGAAAAATAACCAAGGCCACAAATGGCAGAAAAAGAAGAAAAAGCACGGCCATGGGCAGGGCAAATACGCGAAGCAGCTCATTGGCTTTCAGCCGGAAAATCAACTTCGGAATAAACTCACCCACAATGAGTACAAGGGCGGTGGAAACCAGGGTCTGGATCAGGAGAATGATAAAGTCATGATTGAGCGGAGCCGGAAAATACTGACGAATGGGTGCTTCGAGAACCTTGGCCATGTAAATACCGTAAATCACCAGGGCGATATTGTTCCCGATGAGCATGGTACCGATAAAATAGGAAGGATATTCGTTAAGCCGGGAAAGGATGCGACCCGTGATGTTGCCTTTCTTTCCGGCTAGCTCAATGCGCAATTTATTGGCCGAGATATAGGCAATCTCCACCCCCGAAAACAAGGCGGAAAATAAGAGAGAAATGATGATTATCTCAGCTTCCATTCTGGACTATTGTTTTTCCGGTTTTTGCGATTCAAGTGAGGCTCTTCGTTCCATATGCTTTCGGGCACTGCGTTTGATAAAAAACATGATCAGGGCCAGAACAAAGACAAGGATCAGATAGGGATATGGCGTGTCGTGCTCCTTGTGAGCAAGCAGATGATAGCAGGTCAATACAAGTGAAACAGCGGCAATAATAAGCCAGGCTATTTCAAATATCTTCATCAGTTTTATTCCGTTTGACATAGATCTGTCCGCTTATGTTCTTTATTGTGTAGTGTGTGAATTCCTGGTCGGCTTCAAATCCTTTTCCGGTAATGTGTTCTTCCGGAGTGATGATGCGTACGAATTTATCGCTGTATATAATTTTTTTGTTTTCATCCCAGGTCAGCTCATCGGTTTCGAGCTGTTCTCCTGCCATATTGACGAGCAAGACATTATCCCTGAAATAGGTTTTATTCTCTTTCTCATAACGGATACCGTAATCGGCCTTCATTCGGGAAGTCTCTTTTCCCACTTTATCAAAGAACCAGACCTGAAGGCCCTCGGGAAATTCAACATAGGGGTCTTTACTGAGAGACCTTACCAGTTTCGGGGCTTTAAGGATGATTTTCTTGATGCCGTTCTCGGTATAAACCAGCTTAATACCTTTCCCTGCCTCTTTGCTCGGCTCATAGAGACGGGCCGTCATTTCAACCTCTTTGAGGTCGTTGCGGCACGAAAAGAGCCCGGTGAGAGCAAACAGGAGAATAAAAGCAAGCTTATAGTGCTTCATAAAAAAAGCCGGAACATTAAGTTGTTCCGGCTAAATTATTTAAAGTTCCTCACATCAGGGTTTGGCCCTGATCTTTGTAGTTTCCTTTATCCAGCACCAGTCAATCGTAAAGGGATCTCCCTCATTCAGGCCACGATTGAATATTTCTTCGATGCCGGGCATATATTGGGTGTACTTGTTGATCCATTTATTGGCTTCGGCAGCTACCGAAGGATCAACCCGTTTGGCCTGCTCCCATTTGTCGATGGCGGGCCAAACTACCACCTGACTGCGCCATCCGGTGCCGCTTCCGCATAGCGAACCACTCGAAGCATATAGCCTTCCGATGAGGATGTAAGGCTCGCCCCAGTTGGGCCGGTATTTCAAGGCTTTGTATGCGTAGGCCCGGGCTTTGGGGAAGTTTTTTACTTTGCCATAAAGTACGATTCCCGCTTTGTAAGCCAGTTCTGCCTTCTTTATTGAATCAGGCTCCAGCTCGATGGCTTTATCAAAATAGACCAGTGCCTCGCTGGCTCTGTTCTGGTTGATGGAGCACTCTGCCAAAATACGGGCAAGCTTGACCGTGGGCTCGGCCTCGAAGAGTTTTTTCCAGTAAGGAAGCAAATCTTCATCACACATATCGCAGGTACTCAGGTTTCCGTAGACTTTTTTGATGAGTTCAATGTCATCCGGTGCCGCGGCAAGTTTTTCAAGAAAATAGGGCTTCAGGTTTTCGCAGTCAAGCACTCCGTTGGCTTTCAGCTCGGCCTGAATCGATTCGAGTGTTTGCTGATAGCGGTCGGCCAGATAGTTGCTTTCAATGTTGTGCTCTGCAATATTTACAATCTTCTCATAAATCTTAAAAACTTCGTCTTTGTCAATCAGCCCGCTCTTATATTCCTGACTGATGAGGCGCATGTAGGGGTAGAGAATAAAATATTCGGTCTGATTACCACTCAGCCTGATGGCATTGGCAAATGCATTTTGAATGGCATCGTAGTCTTTGGGCATGTATTTCATCATATCATACCCCATGCGACCGTAGTAGTAACCATCTTTATCGTAGCAGGAAATTAAAGTTTTGTAAATCCCGAAAAGAGTATCGATGTATGCCTGTTTGCTCTCCGGAGTTTCTGCCAGATCGGCCAGGTGGCGATAGATGGGTAGTCCCGATGCAATAAAGGCACGATCATAACCCGGGGCATTCTTCAGTACGTATACATAGTGAGCACGCCCTTTAATCATTTGGTCAGGATCATTCTGAGCGGCATAATCATAGTAAAATATGGAGGCTGCATCCAGCGTGGCCAGACTATCGGGCCCATATTTTGAACAGGATGCATTTTCAGTGTCCTGAATGCCTTCTCCTTCCTCTGTGTGGCTGCCGGCACTTGTTGTTTGCTCCTGTGCGCTGCAGCTCGAAGGCAGTGCGGTCGCAATAAAAGAGAGTGCAATGGCAAGTATTAAGGTTTGTATTTTCATTTCTCAATCCGGTTTGCTTAGTAGAATTTTGATTTAAAAATCCAACTGTTATCGTTCATGTTGAATCCCAGCGAAATGCGAAAATAATTTTCAGTAAGCAAATTATCCCGAATATCACCGGTTTTTCCTACCTGGAAGCTCAAATCAATCGTTGAATTGGGCACTTCCCTCGGTCGAATGATCGGTATACCAAACCCAAAAGTCATGCCATAGTCCAAAACAGGCATATTATTGATGCGGACGTAATTCTGAGCATAGTATGCACCGAAGCGATAATTCAGCTTTTCAAAGAATCCTCCCTTGAAGTTTGGAATGACCTGTCCGCCCATGCTGAAGCGCCAGGAGCTGCCCAGAGGAATGTCAGATATCAGTCCCTGTTTTCCGCTCCAGTCTTCGGCCCGGTATTCGATACCGAACATCCAGTTTTCAGGTTTTTCGATAATCAGTCCTCCTCCATAGCCAAGTGGCATGGTGCTGGCCTTGTCCTGAAGCGAGGCACTCCGGATGGAATCCAGCCCGGCCATATTTCCCGAAGAATTAAAGAAGATGGTTTCGATGAGGGTGTCGGTGTGGGCAAAGAGGGTGGCCGAAGAATTGACAAAAGCCCCGGCTTTCAGGTAAATGTTATCTGCTATTTGACCTTTATATATCAATCCCCCGTCAAAGCGGGTGCCGCGCACGGTAAGCAATGTGGTCGAACGGGTTCCCAGTGCGTTGTTTTGCTCGTTGAGCAAAAGGGCTTCAGACAGTTGGATGCTGCCGAAAATATAGCGGGCATTGATGCCAAAACGGAGGTTCTTGTATTTCATTCCGATGCCCGTATAGAACTGGTAAAGGCCTCCGTTTCCGGTATAGCGATAATCTACCTGGCCCAGCGAATCGATATTCTGACTTTTTAGTACGTTGTAATTGACATTGGAATAGGGCATCACACCTACACTTATCCCACCGAGTTTGGGTAGCGGGAAGGCCAGGGCCAGATAGCCCAGCGAACCGTTGCTTGATTGGGTCAGCAGATTTTGATTGCTCGTGTTGTAGAATTCGAGGTCAATGGACGTCTGGAAGGAGGTGTTTTTAATGATGCCGATGGCCGTATCGCGATATAGGGTATCTGACACAAATACTTCTACGCTGTCTCCGCGTTCCGCATCCCATTGCATGCGTTTGCTTTTATTGATTTCGCGGAAGCGTGCCTTCTGGACCACATAAAAGTCAGCATACGAGGCGGGATTCACGGGGTTGATGTATCGCGGATCGGTAATGGCCGCAGATAAGCCGCCAATAGAACGCTGGAATGTAAAATCATATGACTGAAACGTGCCGAAGCCGGCTCCTGAAAAGGGATCATTGACCTGCGCAGCTGCGCTGAACGTCAAAAACAGCAATCCAAAGAGTAATATGGCCTTATTGATGCCTTTCCACATGGTATTGTAAAATTAGATTTAGCCCGGTCATTATCAAATTGGGGTCTGCAAATATCTCATATTTCAAACTAGGAACAAAGAGCTGGGAATTGCCACCGGTCAGCAAGACTTTCAGATCTTCATATTTATCATAATACTGACGGATAAATCCGTTCATTTCGTGTACTATTCCATAGAATACTCCCGATTGCATTGCCTCTGCCGTGGATCGGCCAAGCAGGGGAGCTTCCTGTGGAACCGCCACAGCCGGCAGCGCGTCTGTGAACTGTTTCATTGCTTTCAATCGCATGCCCAGGCCGGGGCTTATTTGTCCGCCCAGAAAATTACCGTTCGCATCGGCAATATCATAGGTGATGCATGATCCCGAATCGATCACCAGGACCGGATGCCCGGGAAATCTGGATTTGGCGGCCACCACACCTGCAATGCGATCGCTGCCCAGCTTTTCTTTGTCCTTATATGTTATGCGGATTGGCAGCTCAAGCAGGCCGTGAAGCACGACAAGTTCTGTATGCTTGTCAAGCAAGTCGATGACGGAGGACGGGATTTCTTTGACTGATGAAATGATGCTGTGCTTTATGTTGAATTTGCTGATTACATCCGCGAGCCCGGCCGGAAGGTTTGATGCAAGTGTTTTTTTAAAGATCACTTGTTCCCTGTCAAATACGGCCAGCTTGGCTTTTGAGTTGCCAATGTCAAGGGTGAGGAAATTCATAAATTATTTTTGCCATCCGGCTTCACTCTTCCATTCGCTAAAATATACGATGAGGTCGGCCTCGCTTTTCCATTCGCTTACGTATATGGTCCAATCGGCCTCAGCCTCCCAGTCGCTGTAATACCAATATCCTTCTTTTTCCCTCGCCTCACTTTCCCAGTCAGTAACATATACAATCAGGTCGGCCTCGCTTTTCCATTCGGTCACATAGATAATTTTATCGGCCTGGCTTTTCCATTCCGTTTCATAGACAACCTGTCCTTTAGCCTCCGTGAAAAAAGCGAAGAGAAGAAAAAAGCAAAATATTAATACTTTCATACTGAAACAGTTTCGAAGCAAAATTAATAAAGGGCCAGCTGGGGCAGAAGATTAACCGAAACAGAAGCTATTTATTATTGGAAATAAAAAATCAAGCATATGTCATACAAAGAGGAAATGTTACAACCGGGAGCTCTGAAAGGAAAGGCCGCAATGATCACGGGAGGAGGCTCGGGGCTGGGGAAATCAATGGGAAGGTATTTTGCAAAATTGGGTGCCGACCTTGCCATTATCGGCCGCAACGAGGAAAAACTTGAAAAAGCAGCCAAAGAGATTGAAGCCGAAAGCGGGCAGAAAGTATATTGCTACCCGGCAGATGTGCGCGACTATGAAAGACTCAGTGAAGTCGTTGAGCAAGCCGGAAAGGATTTGCCTCATTTAAGCATCCTGGTGAACAATGCGGCCGGAAACTTCATAAGTCCCAGCGAACGCCTTTCGCACCGTGCTTTTGATGCGGTAGTGGATATTGTGCTGAAAGGGAGCTTCTATATGACTCAGTTGCTGGCAAAACACTGGATTGCCGAGAAGATGGCCGGGACTGTACTTAGCATTACCACTACCTATGCCTGGACGGGCTCTCCCTATGTGGTGCCATCGGCTTGTGCCAAAGCGGGGGTGCTGGCTATGACGCGCTCACTGGCCGTAGAGTGGTCAAAGTATAAAATCAGGCTGAATGCCATTGCTCCGGGTCCGTTCCCTACCGAAGGGGCCTGGTCAAGACTGATGCCCGGGGGCCTGGCAGAGAAGTTTGATCCGAAGAAAATTATCCCAGTGGGTCGCTATGGCGAACACCAGGAGCTTGCCAATTTGGCAGCATATCTGGTTTCTGACTATTCTGCTTTTATTAATGGTGAAGTGGTTACCATAGATGGCGGGGAGTGGCTTCAGGGAGCCGGGGAATTCAGCCCCTTGCTCGATCTGCCCGAGGTTTATTGGGACCAATTGGAAGCCCAGGTAAAACGCAGTCGTAATAAATAGCTTAGATGAACTGAACTTCCCTGCGCAATTCTTCCAGCAAGGTGTCGATTGTATCGCGGTGGGTTCGGAATGAGAGGACAGCCAGGCGCAACCAAACTGTATCATCAATGCGTGTTGTGGAAATGAAAACTTTTCCTGAATTACGGATGCGTTCGGCCAGTTTCAGGTTTTTGGCGTTGTCATCCGATCCGGACCGGTAACGATAGATAGCCACAGAAAGATCGGGGTAGGGGCCTGTCTCGAAGTGGGGCCAGGTACGCACTGTTTCATAGAAGTAGCGGGTTAAGAGGATCTTTTCATGAAGAGATGCACGGAAGGGCCCGAGGCCGAAAAGCTTTAACGGCAGCCACATGCGCAAACCTCTGAAGTGCTTGGTCAGTTCAGGGGAAAGTTCGGCAGGTGACCATTCGTCATTGTTTCCCAGTGCATCCTGCATGTAATTGGCCTGATATTGATGCGAGCGGTGAAGAGCTGCTCCGTCACGAACTATCACGGCACCAACTCCGTAAGGAAGAAAAAGCCCTTTGTGCGGATCTACTACTATGGAGTCCGATTTTTCAATGCCGGCAAAGGCGGGTTTGAATTCATTGAGCAGAGCAAAAAAACCTCCGTAGGCAGCATCCACGTGCAACCAGGCCCCCGAGTCGCGGGCTATGTCCGCGATTTCTTCAAGCGGATCGACAGCACCTGTGTCTGTGCTTCCAACCGAACTCACGATTAAAAAAGGCTGAATGCCCCGGGCAATGTCTTCTGCAATCCATGTGCGGAGATGATTGCTATCCATTCGGAAATGACTGTCCATCCTGATGATACGTCTCGGGGCCTCGGCAAGTCCTGCAATTCGGATGGCTTTGTCGATGCAATGATGTACCTGATTAGTATGGTAAATAGCTGATTGAGGGATATTCCGGCTGCTTACATTTTTCGCATCCCTTGCTGTTACGATTGCTGTTAAATTGGCAATACTTCCTCCGGAAGAAAGATGTCCGGCTGCACTTTCGGGATAAGCAAAAAGCCCGGCCATCCAACGAAGCAAAAAATTCTCCAGTCTGACGGCTCCTGAGCCAGCAAAGAAAATCCCTGCATATTTATTGGTAACGGCTGCCAGGTAATCACCCAGCGCGGCAGGGTACAATCCGCCTCCCGGGATATAACCAAGGTGGCCCCCGGAGGCCGGGTTCAGGCCCGGATCAATTACATGTTTTTTTAACTGCTGCATCAGTTCATTCATTTCTATACCCTTTTCGGGCAGCCGCTCCTTCGAGAAAAAGGAGGCAGAGTCATCTTTTGTTGTAAAAACGCGAGAATCGGACAAATTGCCAAGGAATTCTTTTGCATAGGACAGGGCCTTTTCGGTCCAGTCGTCCAAAATCTCCGAAGCAGGTTCCAGCTTTTTGGCATTTAGCTCAATGACCTCAAGTTCTTTTTGTATTTCTTCCAATTTCTTCATACAGATGCCTAGATTTAATATTTCAATTACAAAGATGAGATGTTTAATCTGACAATTCTATATTCCCTGCAGTGGTTTGGCAGGCTGATCCTTGTGATATTGTTCTTTGCCTTCGGGTTTTTACTGATATTGTTCATAGTGGGCAGTACAGCGCAAAGGCTGGGCTTAAGCAAAAAAATAGGAGACAAAGAGAGCAATATCCTCATCTATATTTTGACGCTTGCACTTTATTTGCTCTTTGTCATTTTTGTCCTGATTCCATGGGCAAAATATTTATTGGGCTAAGGAATGAAAAAGCAATAATGGAAGCAAAAAAAGATCAAGTATCCATGCAATAGGACAGTAATGGATATTGTATGTGAAATTTTTAAAGGATAGTAAGGATATATTTTATTTTTAATTATAAATTAGCGCTCAAATGTGAAGTGTAAGCTATCTGCTTTGAATTTGATCCTGGGAGTAATAGGATGCTTAAAAGGTTTTAACTTTTTAAGAATTTTGTTACTTTTAGCTTCAATTTTATAGTGGTATAGTATGCTGCAATTATTGCTTTGATATCAAAAAAAATTGAAAACCAACGAATCCATGAAACACATTTACAAGCTTCCAGTCGCTTTATTGCTTACCCTATTATTAATGGTGCCATCTTTATTGTCTGCACAACAAGTGGCTGTAACGAAGGATGGACGGGAAGTTTTCCTGCAATCAGATATTGATAAGTTGCCTGCTTCAGAACAAAAAGAGTTGCTGAGCAGCGATCATGTAATTGTCATCCAATCCAAAAAAGACCTTCAGGATGTGAAGGATCAATATGGTCTTTTGGAGGACGCCCGGAAAATGGAATTGGACCGGGAAAAGAAGATCAGAGCCAAATCGGAAGAAATTTTACAAAAAAGTAATTTTTCCGAAGCCGATGCAAAGTCGTTCATTGAGATGAGCAGTTTTGCCAAAAATGTGATTTCAAAATTTGAAAACATGCCCACTCCTGCCGGAATGTCGCAAGATGAGCAAGCAGCATTTTACTTCAAAAATGCAAATACCAATTATGGGTACGAGAATGACGATCCCAATGCTCCGGTAAAAGAAGCGCTGGAGAAAAAAGTCATCGAAATGAAATTGGCAGGTAAAAGCGATGATGAGATCATCGAATTTATCAGCACGATTGTGAGAACCGAGAAGACCGAGAAATAAATTTTTATATACAAAGAATTATCAGATAGAGCATCTTTAAAATTTAAATGTAATCCACATGAGAGTATTCAATACCCAACTATTAAGCGGACTGATTTTTAGTTTGCTGATCACAGCTGGATCTCTTGTTTTAGGGCAAACTTATTCAAGCGCGCCAGGAATAGCTATTCCTGACAACAACCCAGCCGGAGTAAGTGACACCATAACAATACCTCCGCAACAAACAGATGTTATAACCGACTTAAATGTTGATCTGGTAATAGATCATACATGGGTGGGTGACCTGACGGTTACCCTTACTCATGTTGCAACAGGAACAGTTGTGACATTGATCGAGGCTCCGGGAGCTCCGCCTACCTCAAACAGTTGTCCGGGCGACAACATTGATGCTACCATGGATGATGCTGCTGCCACAGCTGCGGAAACAACCTGTGACACCCCATCCGTTCCGGCCATCGGAGGTTCAAAGCAGCCAAACGGATTGCTTGCAGACTTCAATAATGAAACCCTGGCTGGTCAATGGGTATTGAAGGTATCCGATAATGGTACCGGTGATGTGGGTACACTTGTATCATGGACGCTGAACTTTACAACAGTCCCCGGCATACCTTATAATGATGTATGCGGAAATGCTTACGCTCTCGTGTGTGGTGATGTAACTACGGGTACAACAGTAAATGCTACTATCGATAATCTTGTTGCTCCTGCTTGTAGCACACTGGTCGAAGCACCGGGTGTCTGGTACACAGTAGAAGGTAATGGCGACAGCATTACCGTCAGCCTTTGTAATCCGGGTACAAATTATGATACCCGATTGAACATTTATACCGGATCTTGTGATTCATTGGTTTGTGTTACGGGTGATGATGATGCCTGTGGCTTTGCAGGATCATCCGAGGTAACATTCATGTCTGATCCTTGTGTAACTTATTACATTCTTGTACATGGTTTTGTTGGCGCTACGGGCGACTTCGAACTTTCTGTTACTTGCAATTCGGCTCCTACCACGCTGGTAGCTGATGCCGGAACCGATGCTTCTTTCTGCTATGACGGTGGTGCCAACTCCACCACACTGGGTGGTGCACCAACCGGTTCGGGTGGACATTATCTCTTCCCTTATCGCTATTCATGGAGCCCGACCATTGGTCTTTCCGATCCTACCGTAGCCAATCCGACAGCGGGTGGTGTCGCTTTGGTACCTGGTGTATACAATTATACCGTCACTGTTACCGATACCTGCGGACTCGTGGCGACCGATGTTGTTACAGTAACGGTTTGGGAAAACCCAATTGCTGATGCAGGTCCGGATCAGGCTTTCTGCTATGACTTGTTAACTACTACACTCAATGGCTCTGCAAGCAACGGAACCTCTCCCTACTCTTATCAGTGGAGCCCGTCTACCTACTTAAGCAATGCAAATATTGCTAATCCGACTTTCTCGGCTCCTTCAGCCGGTACATATACATACACACTGACGGTAACAGATGCCAACGGATGTACAGATCAGGATGTAATGACAATTACCGTTTATCCTGAGCCTACTGTAGATGCAGGCCTTGATACGGCCATTTGTGAAAAAGAATCTGTTGTTATAGGTGGTGCTCCAACCGGAACCGGTGGAACCATGCCTTATACGTACAGCTGGTCTCCTAATTACCAAATCAGCTCGACAAGCGTTGCCAACCCAACTGTAGATCCTCGTGTTTCAACAACCTATACGGTTTGGCTGACAGATGCCAACGGATGTACAGATATGGATACAGTAAGGGTTAAAGTATTTCCGGAGACTCCGGTCTCCTTCACCGGACTGGATCCGCTTTATTGCGGAAGTGATCCTTGCGCTGCATTGACAGGCTCACCTGCCGGTGGAACCTTCAGCGGTCCCGGAATATCTGGCAACAGCTTCTGCCCCGGTATTGCTGGTCCCGGTACGCATACCATTATTTACACGTATACCGATATCAACGGATGTGTGAATGCAGATACGCAGGTAACGGTGGTTACTCCGATACTGGTAGTGGATGCAGGCGCAGATCAAACGATTTGCAATAATATCTCTATTAATCTGGGAGGAAGCCCAACAGCAAGTGGCGGAACCACACCTTATACTTACAGTTGGATGCCTACAGACTATTTGGATGATCCTACTGCTTCCAATCCTTTGTTTACCCCAACAGCTATTCCAAGTTATTCCTATACCGTTACGGTTACGGATGCCAATGGCTGCGTAGCATCGGATGTTATCAATATCAACACTCTTCCTGCTCCGGTTGCTGATGCAGGACCGGATGTGGAAAAATGTGATGAATGTCCGGGTGTTACCATTGGTGGTTATCCGACTGCAAGTGATGGAGATGGAACTCTGGATTACTCCTACACTTGGTCGCCAAGCACAGGATTGAATAATCCTTCTATTCCTAATCCAATTGCTTCTCCAGCTACAACAACAACTTATACTGTTGTTGTGACTGACAATGCAAATGGTTGTACGGATGAGGATATGGTAACGGTAACAGTGAATCCTCTGCCGGCTGTTTCAATCGTAGGACTGGATCCCGGATATTGTACCAATGGAGGAAACGTAACACTCAGTGGATCACCGGCCGGTGGTACATTCTATGGTGAAGGTGTTACCGGTACAACTACATCTACGGAAGTATTCAAAATTTGCTACGAGGGTGGTAATCTTGCCATTCCTGACAATGCTCTTCCGTTGAATGTTATCCTGAATGGACAAAACATTCAAGGTCAAAACCTTGGTACGGACGTTTGGTTGGATAGTGTTCAAATCACAATTGATCACACTTATGTTGGTGATCTTTCTGTTACACTGGAATCACCGAATGGTACCAATGTTGTATTGGTAGACCGCCCGGGTGTTCCTGCCAGCACCTTTGGATGTGACGGAAATAATATTTCTGCAACATTTGTAACGGGAACCGGGAATTCAGTTGAAAATGAGTGCAACTCATACACACCTACAATTCATGGTGAGTTTACGGCACATTCGGGTTATGATCTTAATAGTTTAAATGACGGTAGCGACCCGAATGGAGCATGGACACTGGAAATTACAGACATCATTTCCGGGAATACCGGAGAATTTGTAACTGCTACCTTGTTCTTCAGCAGTCAGGGAACTGCTGCATCAACTGCTGTTCTGGATCCGACTGTACCAACTACTTCACCGGTAATGATATACTATGCATATACCGATGCAAATGGTTGTAAAAATATAGACAGCCAATTGGTAGAACTTTTTGATCCTCCAATTGTGGCTGCAGGTGCTGACCAAACAATTTGTTCTAACGAAACCGCAACTTTAGGAAGCTCTCCGGTTGCAGTTGGAAATGGTCCTTTTACCTATTCATGGATGCCGACTGCAGGACTTAGCGATGCAAGTGCGGAAAACCCGGTATTTACACCGACAGCCGGAGGAACTTACACTTTCACGGTTACGGTCACAGATGCCAATGGATGCTCTGAGTCTGATATGGTTACCATTACGGTAAATGAAGCTCCGGTAGCTGATGCGGGTGCAGATGATGTAATCTGTGCTGACGGATCAGTTGTACTTGGTGGATCGCCCGTTGCAAATGGCGGAACATCTCCATATACATATTCCTGGAGCCCTGCTTTGGGATTGAGTTCAACTACTGCTGCCAATCCTACATTTACACCTGTTGGCCCGGCTACATATAGCTTTACGGTTACTGTAACGGATGCAAACGGATGTACGGACGATGATGTAGTTGAAATTTTGGTTAATCCCTTGCCTACAGTGGATGCAGGTGCTGATTTTGCAATCTGTGTAGATGCTACCGGAACACTCGGTGGTGCTACAGTGGCAACAGGCAATGGACCGTTTACTTATTCATGGATGCCTACCACCGGTTTGAGTGATCCCACTGCTGCAAATCCGGTATTTGATCCGGCAACAGACGGTACTTATACCTTTACAGTTACCGTTACGGATGCAAATGGCTGTGTTAATTCAGATGCTATTACCGTGACTGTAAATCCGCTTCCAATTGTGGATGCAGGAATGGATCAGTCAGTATGTAAATTCGAAGGAACGACAATTGGTGGTTCGCCTACGGCTACGGCTGCAAGTGGTGGATCTTCGGTATTTGGTTATAGCTGGTCACCGGCAACATATCTGAATTCTACGACCTTGGCTAACCCGGTTACAAGTGACATGAGAAATACAACTGTTTATACTGTAACGGTTACGGATGGAAACGGTTGTGTAAGTTCTGATCAGGTTACGGTTACAGTTTGGCCATTACCGGTTGTTACATTCAGTGGCTTTGCCAGCAGTTACTGCGAAGACGACAACACAGATTATGTGTTGACGGGCAATCCTGCAGGTGGCACATTCACAAGTACCACTCCTTTGATACAACTTCCGTATGGAGGAACTCAATATACACAGGCCTATACGATGACCCCGGTTGCTATACCGGCCGAAGATCCGGCTGGTATTACCCTTGCTCAGGCAGTGAGTCTTCCCGGAACTTCTTTGGGTAATGACATTACTTTGGATAGTATCAATATTCAAATTAACCATACGGGTGTGGGTGATTTGTATATCTCAATTACAAACCCGAATGGTACAACCGTTGAATTGCTCGATCATCCTTATCCTTACTGGTACGATAATATCGATGCCAACTGGGTATGGGGTACAAGCAATCCGGCTACTACTTCAGTATTCCCTTATCCTGCAATTCAGGGATCGGTAAATGCTGTGAATGGTGATGACGTCAATAGTCTGAATGACGGAAGCAATCCAAACGGAAGTTGGAATCTGTTCATCAAAGATGACCTGAGATCATACTATTCCGGTACAATTACAGGTGCAACCTTGTACTTTTCCGGCCCGAGTGAAGCATTTAATCCTTCAGTAGCCGGAGTAGGAACCTATACCATCATTTATACTTACACCGATGCCAATGGCTGTACCAATGCAGACACTCAAACAACGGAAGTACATCCGATACCTACCGTTTCGTTTACCGGACTGCAATCAATCTATTGCGCAGATGCTGATCCTGATACTTTGATTGGAACTCCTGCTGGTGGTGTATTTGCAGGCCCGGGTGTTCAGTCACAATCCACGGGTACCCCTGCTACTTGTTCCTATACGTTGGATATGTATGACAGCTGGGGCGATGGTTGGAACGGTGGATACCTTGAGGTATTTGTGAATGGTGTTCAGGTTGCCGGAAACAACGGTATGCAATTTAAAGCCTTTGGTACCTTTAGCTCTGCAAGCTTCCTCGTGGAAGACGGAGCAAGCATTGAGTTATTCTATACTTCAGGATCATTTGAAAGTGAAAATTCATTTGATCTGAAGGATCCCAATGGAAATATTGTTTACTCTGCAGGACCAAATATTCCTGCCGGAAAAATTTATTCAGGGACTTCCACAACTTCAGGTTGTGGTTTGATGTACACGTTTAGTGCTCCATTAGCTGGTCCTGGTACACACACTATATACTACACTTATGTAGATGGAAATGGTTGTTCAAATGTGGATTCACAGACAGTTACAGTACTTACACCACTGGTTGTTGATGCAGGTACGGATGTAAGCATCTGTGCATATCCCGGAGAAACGGTAGTACTGGGTGGTTCGCCCACGGCAAGTGGAAGTGAAGGTACCTATACCTATACGTGGACGCCTGCAACAAATATTGATGATCCTACAGCTGCAAATCCCGTATTTACTCAACCTGGCGCTGGAGATTATAGCTACATGCTGACGGTGGTTGATGGACAGGGTTGCCAGGCAAGTGATGCAATCAATATCCATGTGGATACGGTTCCTGTTGTGACAATCTCTGGTGTTGACACAGCATATTGTATCAATGCATTGCCGGATACATTAATCGGAACTCCTGAAGGTGGAATATTTAGTGGTCCTGGTGTTGTTATTGTCGGTCCTGGTGGAAGTGGTGGTGGAGGTGGTCCTACCTGTAATCCTGCTACACCGCTGTCTACAACATACAGCTTTAACAATGGGCAATCAGGAAACATGTTTGATATTGTGGCAATTAATAACGTACAGGTACAAAGCTTTGATGTAAATATCGATCCGGGATCGTATACCATTGAGGTGTATACGAAAAATGGAACATGGCAGGGATTTGAAACGAATGCTTCTGCCTGGACTTTGGTTGCAACTACCAGTGTATCGAGTGCAGGATCTGGTAATCCGACCGCTTTGAACCTGAACCTTGCTATACCTATTAATGCGGGTGACCGACAAGCGTTCTATGTAACGGTTGTAAGTTCAACAACAATGAATTATACAAATGGTACTTCAACAGGTGCTGTATACGCTCAGGATGCCAACATTCAAATCCTACAGGGATGTGGTAAGTCCTATCCGTTTGGTTCAACTTTCCAACCAAGGATTTGGAATGGTACCGTTCATTATGATCTTTGTACACCTTCTGCTCCTGGTGGAAATGTGGCTCCTGCTATTACGGTTTCACAATGTGTTGATCCATACTCTAATGTTCAGGATAAGAGCATTATTGCCGGAGGTACCTGGACGTATACCTTTACGAATGTTCCGACTCCTACTGCAGACGGTGAATTGAATCTCGCTGCAAAAGGTGACCTTGACTGGTCATTGGAATACATTAATATCTATGATGAGAATGGAAACTATCTTGGTTTTATCGGTAAGCAATCACCACAATGTGGTAACATTTCCGATGTAATCAATCTTCCTTTGGCAGATCTGCAAAACTGGGCTGCTGATGGTGTAATGACCTTTACAGCTCAAGCTACCGTTTATGTAGGTGCATTCTGTGGTGGTGACCATTTACAAATGGAATTGAATTACTGCAAAGGTGCTGTGATAACACAAGACTTTAATTGTAATACCACGCAGTTTGATGATAGTGGACTACCGGTTCCCGTTCCTCCAACAGGTACAGGAGGCTTTGGAACTCCACCAACAACAAGAATTCTTAATGTGAGTGGTATCAATGGAAACATTGGACAGACGATTGGTGCAGATGCGCAATTGGATCAGGTTATTCTGAATATCTCACATACCTGGAACTCGGATCTTGAACTGTATCTGACTGCACCCAATGGCGCACAAATATTATTGTGGTCGGGAGTCGGTGGTTCGTCTGATGGTTTTGACGTCACTATTACTGATAATGCTACTACAAGTATCGCCTCGGCCGGTCCTGGATATCCTATTACAGGAACCTATAAGGCTCAAGGTGGTCTCTTGAATTCTGTACTTGCGGGTAGTCCGGCAAATGGAAATTGGAAACTAGAAATATATGACCGTTTTGGTGGAGATAATGGAACACTGAATGACTTCAGTCTTGTATTCCAAACATGTACACCGGCCAAACAAACTGTGCTTTTCTGGCCAGACTCCGCTGGAGTGGGTACGCATTGGATTACATATACCTTTACCGATGGTAATGGTTGTACAGCAAGTGATTCAATTCAGATAACGGTTTATCCTCTGGCAGATCTATTGGTAGAACAAGACACCACAGTATGTAGAGGAGAACCTGTAACACTGACTGCTACTGCTACGGGTACACCAGGCCCTTACGATTATCTCTGGATGCCTGCAGATGGTTTGGATACTACAATGGGTCCTGTTGTTGTAGCTACACCTGACTCGACAACTACCTATACAGTATTTGTTACGGATGCTCGGGGTTGTAGTACGTTCGACTCGGTACAGGTTGTAATATGGCAACCACCGGTTGTACACCTTAAGAATGTAACAGGCGGTGATACAGTATGTTATAATGAACTGGTATGTCTTTGGGCTGATGTGGATGGTGTTGGCGAAGATGCTCCGGTTCCGGAACTGATCTACTATAAATTTGATCAGTCAGGTCAGTCATCTGTTGACAACCTGGCCAGCTCACCGGTAGGTAACAATCCTGCACCTATAGTGGGTAGTCTAAAACAAACCGGTACAGGTCAATTTGGATCAGCACTTCAGGGTGTTGGAGGTTCTTCAGCAAGTAACTATGTGAATAGCGGATGGGCAACTGACCTTGGAGACGGTAGCTGGACGATTTCTTTCTGGACACATAAAGTTCCCTGGAACGTGGCCGGTAATCTGTCGTCACCATGGCACGTCTTTGGTGATCCCAGTGCGAAAGACTTCCGTTGTGAAGTGGGTAGCTTTAACGCTGGTTCACCGGGTAGCATGGTTCTTCGTGGTCCGTTCCCGGATGTCGTGGTACCGAATGTATCCTATGGTCCTTCAGTTGTGACATATGTTCATGATTCCGCTACCGGTGAGGTAAGAGGTTATCTGGACGGACAACGTGTGACTACAGTTACTTATAATCTTGTTCCGTTGCAAATAGTTGGTAACGGTCCATTCAAAGTGGGTGGATACGGTACGCTCAACGGATTGTCAAACGGTATGCTCGTTGACGAATTCAGGGTATACAACCGCGCTTTGACAGATCAACAAGTTCTCGCTACTGCTTTTGTACAATTGCAGGACAGCACAGGACTGACATATATATGGAGCAACTCCACATCGGGTAACGATACGGTTTGCTTCAATGCGACACAAACAGAAATGATTACAGTTGATGTAATTGATCAAAATGGTTGTGTTGGTTCTGATACATTTAATCTGGTTGTTAATCCTGAAGTTGTGGTATTCGCTGGAGATGACAGAGTACTGTGTAAAGGTGAAAGTACGGTCTTAGGTGGTACACCAACGGCTTCGGGTGGACAGGGTGCATTGACTTATGAATGGCAACCATTCGACAGATTGGATGATCCGTTCTCTGCCAATCCAACTGCAGATCCTCTGATTAATACTACTTATACGGTATTTGTCACGGACGAAACAGGTTGTACCTATTCTGACGAAGTTGTTATCTCTGTCAACGAAGTGCCAATGGCAAATGCCGGTGGTGACGTTGAGATATGTGAAGGTGATAATGTAGTAATAGGTGGTACACCCGCTGCTACAGGTGGTGTAGGACCATATACTTATAGTTGGATGCCGGTATCGGGATTGAGTGATCCTACTGCTGCCAATCCGACTGCTTCTCCTACAGTTACCACAGCATATACCTTGACAGTAACAGATGCTAATGGATGTACGGATGATAGTCTCATGAGAGTTATCGTAAGACCTCTTCCGGATGTTACAATAACAGCTGCCGGTCCATTGTGTGTAAATGATAATGCAATTACATTGTCGGCTGCAAGCACGGGCGGTACCTGGAGTGGATCCGGAATTACAGATGCGGCTGCGGGTACTTTTGATCCTGCTGTTGCGGGAGTGGGTACACATACCATTACTTATACAAACACAACTGAATTTGGATGTACTGCGTCTTCTACGGTTGATATTACGGTTGTACCACTTCCGGAACCAACTATTGCAGGACCAAATGCATATTGTCTGAATCAGGGTGTGGTTACACTTACTGCCAGCCCGGCAGGTGGAACATGGTCAGGAGCCGGAATTGTGAATAGCAATACGGGTGAATTTGATCCTGTTGCTGCCGGCTTGGGTTCGCATATGGTAATTTATGCATACACGGATACTGTTGGATGTACAGGATATGATACGGCAATGGTTTCTGTATCTGAAGCTCCTGAGATTTCAATACTTCCGGCAGGACCGTTCTGTCAAAGTGATGATCCGGTGAACCTCTCAGCAACACCTGCGGGTGGAACATGGAGTGGTGCTGGTATCACAGACGCAAATGCAGGAACATTTGATCCTTCCGTTGCTGGTGTCGGTACACATGTGATCACTTATACTTACGTAGATCCGATTGGATGTACTGTAAGTGCCGATATCACGATAGTGGTAGAAGGTATTGCTAACCTGACAATTAATCAGGCTGGTCCTTTCTGTCAGGAAGAGAATACTTCCCTGATGACTGCTTCTGTCGGTGGTGGTTACTGGTCAGGACCAGGTATTATCAATCCGCTGAATGGTGAATTTAGTCCGGCTGTTGCTGGAGCGGGTACTCATACGATTACCTACACCGTTACTGGTCAGGATGGTTGTGTTACTATCACGACAGGACAGGTTACTGTAAATGCAAGTCCGAATACTGAGATTGTTCAGGTTGGACCGTTCTGTGCTGATGAACCCGCTGTTAACCTTCAGGCTGCTACTCCTGGTGGTACCTGGAGTGGAACAGGTATTGTTAATAGTACAGCAGGAACCTTTGACCCAGCCACAGCTGGCGCTGGTACATATACAATTACCTATGAAGTAACCGATGCCAATGGCTGTTTCAATACCGGATTTACCACCATTAAAGTGAATGAACTCCCGGTAGCTTCGGGTTCAGTAATCGATGTTACCTGTTCAGGATACAGTAATGGTAAGATTGATGTTGAAGTTGAAGGTGGTGCACCTCCATACAGATATGACTGGTCTAATGGTGAGGTTACACAGGATGTAGATGAGGTTACTGCCGGAACATATAGTTTCACTGTAACGGATGCCAAAGGTTGTGCAAGTACTGCCAGCTTTACAGTAGGTGTTCAATCTGGTGTGATTAGTGCCACTGCAGTAGTTACGAATGCAACTACACCGATATACAACAACGGATCGATTGATGTTACAATTACCGGTGGCGTTGCTCCTTATCTATATACCTGGTCAAATGGTGCTGAGTCAGAAGACGTAAGCAACCTGAGACCCGATACTTATACATTGGTTGTTACGGATGCGCTTGGTTGTACTGAGACATTTACATTCACTGTTGGCGCAGACTTTGGTTTGGGTATTGATGAAAACGACCTCTCAAGCAGAGTAAGTCTCTATCCGAATCCGACCAGTGATGTTATTAATATCAATATTGAATTAAGTCAGAAGAAAGCTGATCTGAACATGACCGTATTCGATATGCTTGGAAGAAAAGTATACGAAATACATGGTGCAGTTGACAAAGCCTATCAGCATACCATCGATGTTAAAGATTGGGCTTCCGGACAATACATGGTTCGATTTGATATTGAAGGAACCTTGGTTACCAAGAAGTTCGTAATCACGAAATAAGTTGGATATTGAAAACGAAAAAGGGCTGCGGTTTACCGTAGCCCTTTTTTTATTTACTTAATGTGTGTAAAAGGATTTTATACTCTTGCGATAAAAAAGAAATTATGGATAAGGATTGTAAAATCAGGAATGAGAGAATTGAACGATGTCGATGAATTGCTGTAAGCGATTATTAATCTCAGTTTTGTTTAGTTTCATCAAACGCTGAGGACCGAAATCTTCGACACAAAAACTGGCCATCACGGAGCCATGAATTAAAGCCGTTTTAAAGTTGTCGAAACTGAGCGTCTTAGACTTAGCAAGATAACCGATAAAACCACCGGCAAATGTGTCTCCTGCACCGGTAGGGTCGAAAACCTCTTCAAGGGGTAGGGCAGGTGCAAAGAATATCTTGTCTTCATGGAAAAGCAAGGCTCCGTTTTCACCTTTTTTAATAATAAGGTATTTCGGGCCCATTTCAAGAATTCGCTTTGAGGCTTTCTTCAATGAATATTCTCCAGAGAGTTGTCGTGCCTCTTCATCATTGATTGTTAGTACATCAATTCCTTTTAAAACTTCCAAAAGGGTCTCCAGCTGTGTATCCATCCAGAAGTTCATGGTATCCAGTACCACCAATTGAGGTCTTTTATTCATTTGTTTTAAGACGGACAATTGAACGGAGGGAGTAAGGTTACCCAGCATAAGAATATCCGGTGCGTAGGACTTATCTGTGATCTGAGGGTTGAAATCTTCAAGTACATTGAGATCAGTGGCCAAGGTATCACGCGTATTCATGTCGAGATGATACTTGCCTGTCCAGGAGAATGACTTTTTGTTGGCTACTTTTTCAATCCCGGAGGTATTAATACCTCTTTTAGCAAGCAAATTGAGATAGTCCTGAGGGAAGTCATTTCCAATGATCGAAACGATATCAATGCTATTCGAAAAATAGGATGCTGAGAGTGCAATGTAATTTGCAGCACCTCCGACAATGCGTTCTGCCTTACCAAATGGCGTTTCAATATTGTCAAATGCGAGTGTACCTACAACTAGAATTTTCATCGGATTTTAATTTGCTGCAAATATTTGATATTTTATTGTGAAAGCCTAATTTTGTGCTCACACAATTCCCCCTTAGCTCAGCTGGTTAGAGCGGCTGACTGTTAATCAGTAGGTCCTTGGTTCGAGTCCAAGAGGGGGAGCCATAAAAAAAGGGAGTCATTTGACTCCCTTTTTTTATTAACTAATGTTACCTCATTTATTCGTCAGAGGTGAGAATTCTTTCCGTCTTGTTTTCCATTTCAACCAAGCGGTAAATACTTTTGTTTGCAAAGTTGATCTTAACCACATATCGCTCTGATTCATGAGCGTCCAGGTTGATTGCAAAAGTGTTGTATCCGCTTGCGAGCTGTATCGTTTCTGTTTTTTTAAAGTTATTGATTATATCTTCCACCGTAATCTCTGCTTCGCCTTCCATTTTTGTATTCATTTCAAATTCAAGAAGGTCTGAGAAAAAATTCGGCATGATGTTGACCGTGTAAATGTCTTTGTTAATGAAGTTTGCTGTAAAGATGGATTCACTGAGGACTTTATGATTATAGTCGACACCTACTATTTTGTAATAGCTCAACAAAGACTGTTTTTTATTCCTGTCTGTATATTGAAGTTGAAAACTTCCATCTGTAGGAATGGTTTGAAGAAGACGATAATTGATGCTTCCGTTTTCGTTGATACTGGTAGCCGTATAAATTTCATATGCCTCTACGCCAATCTGGGATGTCCAGGTCATAATAATGTCTTCACCCTGGATTGAGTAGCTCAAATTGATAGATGATGGGTTTCCTGCAAAGAGGGAAAGGGGCAAGATGAAAAGAATAAGTAGAGATCGCATGCTTGTTTTTTCTTTGGCATACGGCAAAGAGGTGTAAAGGTTACACTATTTCTTAAATAATTTTCCTACCACCGGAAATTTAAGAATCTCCTCTTCGGTATGAGGTGCATCTTTCAGTTCTGAACTAAGATCCTGACCGGCCCAATGTGTATAATGTAAGCCGTTTCTCCACTTTCTGCTTCTGCTAAGATCATAGACCCATCCATTGTATTCTACCCAGACGTCTTCATGATCGCTCCCATTTCGGAGGGATAACTCGGCCATTGAAATATTTTTATGCCTGCACACCGGCAATGAATCTTTGATGGATGATCTCGGCTATTTGAATGGCATTGATTGCTGCACCCTTTCTAAGATTATCGGCAACAATCCATAGGCCCAGGCCCCGTTCATTATCAAGATCTTTTCTGATTCTTCCCACAAAGACGTCATCTTTATTATGTGCGATTGCCGGCATGGGGTAGAGGTTTGCATGTGGATCATCCAGAACTTTAATACCCGGGCTTCTTTCAAGCAGCGAGCGAAGGTCATCTACATCGAAGCTCTTCTCCAGTTCAATATAAACGCTTTCGCTATGTCCCCCGATTACAGGTATCCGAACTGCTGTTGCATGCACCGGAAGATCGGGGAGATCCATTATTTTTCTGCTTTCATTAACGAGCTTCATTTCTTCGCGGGAGTAATCATTCTCTAAAAAACGATCACAATGCGGGATGCAATTTAAATCTATGGGATACGGGTAGACAGGGTTTGCCACCTCTTGCTCTTCCCGTTCTGAAATCAGCTGTGCGAGCCCCGGATAGCCGGTTCCGGTCACAGACTGGTAGGTACTGACGATGACTTTTTTCAATCCGTAGACACGGGCAATAGGATGCAAGACCATTACCATCTGAATGGTAGAACAATTAGGATTTGCAATCAGGTATTTATCATGTGTGAGAAGGCTGTCGTTGATCTCCGGCACAACAAGCGGTACGTTCTCATCCATGCGCCAGGCAGAGGAGTTGTCAATTACATAACAGCCTTTGCGGCTAAACAGGGGGGCATATTTTTTTGACACTTCCGAGCCGGCTGAAAAAATAGCCACATCGGGCTCCAACTTCAGTGCTCGTTCAATAGATTGGACAGGGATATTTTTTCCGTTAAAGGAAATCATCTGTCCAAGTGATCTTTCGGAAGCAACAGGTATCAATTCAGTCACCGGCAGCCTCGACAGCAAGGTAAGTGCCGTTTTACCAACCAGCCCTGTGGCTCCGACAAGCGCTAACTTCATTAGTGATACTTTTTTGTAAAAATAGGATTTTGATTTGCGGCTATATATATTTTCTGCATTCAAATGCTTAATATAGCTATGGTGATGCGAAAAATATTCCTTTTCTTACTCATTTTGTCAGCACCTTTTGCGTCCCGTGCGCAAATATTTTTTACGGACGACTTCTCGGATGGCGACATCACAAGCAACCCCGCGTGGGTTGGTGATATTTCAAAATTTCGCATTAATGCAGATACACAACTGCAATTAAATGATAAGCCCCTTACGGGGAAAGCAGTTATTTATAGCAATGTAGCTTTAGCTGACAGTGCAGACTGGTACTTTTATTTTCGACTGGATTTCAGCCCCAGCAGCAGCAATTATTTAACAGTATTTCTTTCGGGTAATGGGACGCCCGGCATGGCTCAGTTTGAGGGTTTTTACCTAAGGGCGGGCGAGTCGGGCAATGCGGATGCATTGGAGCTATACCGTGTCCGTCAGGGCCAGAGCGAGCGGATACTTCGCGGTACAGACAGTCTGCTGGCGCGTCCTCTTGAAGCGTGGGTTCATGTGGCGGTGAAAAACGGGAAATGGTCGCTTGAAATCGATACGGCAGGTCAGGGAAACTATCTTTCTCAGGGAAGCAGGGATGGATTTCCACTTGTTCAGGCTTCTTTTTTCGGGATTGAATGCACACACAGTGCAAGCAGAAGCGATAAATTTTATTTTGATGATTTCAGGGTCGGACCTTTGTATGAAGATCATGAGGCACCCTTTATCACCGGCCTGCAACCTTTGAACGACAGCCTTTTGCAGCTTACGTTTAATGAAGAGCTGGACAGCAGCAGCGCTTCTGCTATCGGCAATTATTCCCTCAGTGGAAAAGGTAAGCCACAGATTCAAAAGGTGAAAAAAGACAGCCAGTCGCTTAAAGTTTGGAACCTGAAACTTAGACCAGGATTGATCAACAAGGAAAATTACCAATTGCAGGCTTGGTCCATCCTTGACCTGAGGGGCAATCGCATGGATACTCAAACCATCGACTTTGTACATTTCATTCCCGCTTATCACGATATCGTGATCAATGAATTATTTCCCGACCCCTCGCCATCCCGCCAATTGCCCGAAGCCGAGTTTATTGAGATTTACAATACATCAGGGTTGCCTGTTTCTCTTGATGACTTTGTCCTTTCCGATGCTACAGGGTCTGCCCGGTTTGCCAGTCTGAGTATTGATGCGGGAGAATATCTGATCCTCTGTGATGTGAGTGATACTGCTTTGTTTTCGAAGTACGGTAGGGTGTACGGGATGCCGGCATTCCCGTCTTTAAATAATTCGGGCGATGATCTCTCACTTTACTCTGCCCGGGGCGAATTGCTCGATCGGGTATCTTATAACACTTCGTGGTATCAGGATGAAAGTAAGAAGGATGGCGGCTGGACGCTCGAGCGAATCGAGGCCGATCCTTTGTGCACGGGAAAAAGCAATTGGCATGCTTCGACAGATCCGCGGGGAGGCACCCCCGGCATTGCAAACTCAGTGGCCGGAACAAAGTGGGACGACAGCGCTCCGCAGCTCTTGTCCGCTCGCATTCTGAACCCATTCTCGGTAAAGCTGATTTGGAACGAAGCTTTATCGCAGCTACCGGCTCTCGAAGCACTTTCCGGACTTCCCGGCATTGACAGTGTGGAAACGGGTGTGCAAATGGAGCGCGGATATCTTATCCTGCATTTCAGCGACAGCCTTCAAAAGGGAATTCTTTACAGCATCAGGCTCGACTCCGTCACCGATTGCAGCGGGAATCAAGACAGCGTTACGGTCCGATTTTTGGATGCGCTGCCGCTTGACAAGAATGACCTGGTGATTAATGAAATACTATTTAACCCAAGGAGCGGAGGCGTGGATTATGTAGAGATACTCAACCGTAGTCAGAAGATCGTAGCCGTGGCAGGGATTGAAATAGCAGAGCGGGATCCGTCAACCATGATCTTTGCCGACAGGGCTTCGGCCACTCAAAATTTTAAGTTTCTGATGCCGCAAGATATCTATGCATTTACGAGCGATACGTACCGGGTAGCGAGTCAGTATTTCGTCAGATATCCGGATAAACTGCTTCAGCTGGAAAAGATGCCCAACTTTCCCGATGAGGAGGGTGTGGTTCTGCTTCGCGATTCCAGCGGGAAGACGATCGATTCCGTACATTACTTCGAAAGTTGGCATTATGAACTGCTTGCAGACAAAAACGGAGTAAGTCTGGAGCGTATTGATCCGGATGCACCGGGCAATGATCCTGTCAATTGGTTTTCAGCATCTTCTCTGAGAGGCTATGGCACACCCACAGACTCCAACTCTCAGTTTTACGCAGCCCCCTCATTTGAAGGCAGCATTGAGGTGAGCCCGGATGTCTTTAGCCCCGACCTGGACGGATATAAGGATCTGCTGACCCTGCGAATCCGAACGGAAATACCGGGCTATACCTGTCGTATCCGGATTTTTAATTCGAGAGGTTTTCTTGTAAAAAACATCTGCGATAATGAACTGTTGTCGGCTAAAAGTGAATTTCGATGGGACGGACTTGATGATGATATGCAGAAGCTGAGAGAAGGAATTTACATTATCGATTTTGAACTGCTTCATCCCGATGGGATGTTAATCCATGAAAAACGGAAATGCGTATTAACTTACAGGAAATAATATTGGAAGCGGGCAAAAGGATAGAAAAAAATCAGCATCATGGGAATTGAACTACAGGACTGGAAATATCAGGATTATCTGGCTTTTTTACTGCTTTATGCGGCAAATGCCGACCTGAGTATTAATGAAAAGGAAAGAAAGTATATGGAATCGAGGGTGGGCCGGTCGGAGTATGAAAAGGTGCTGGCGCTCTTTGAAGAATTGAATGACGTGGAGCGCATTGAGGTCATTGTGGAGTTCAAACGAAGGTTTTGCAAGGATGAAAATGCGCTTGAGCGCATCATTGCCGATTTCCGGAAGATGCTCGAAATTGATCACCCGATGGATGCCGAAGAAGAAGCCATCTTTATCGGATTGAAAAGATTGCTGAAGTCGGTATAATGAATGGCGGCAAAGCAGCACTCTATTTCCTGAAGGTGCTCAGGCCGTCTTTCAGGTATTGCAGATAGCGATCTTTATCGGGTGTGTAGCCAATGGGTTCGGCCAGCTTATTCAAGTGATGATCGAGCAGCACATAATATGGCTGAGAGTTCACCTGATACCGGTCGCGCTGAAAATCGCTCCAAAGTTTGCCTACCGATGATACCTTGTTGCCGGTATATTTTGAAACTCTGAATTCTTTGGGAAGCGGAGTTTTGTCATCCACATAAAGCGAAACCAGAATATAGTCATTGTTGATCAGCTCCCAGACGCGGGGATCGGACCAGACAAAATCTTCCATTTTCCGGCAATTGACGCAAGACCAGCCGGTAAAGTCGAGCAAAATGGGTTTGTTTTCCCTTTTTGCTGCAGCCAGACCTCTGTCGAGGTCGAAATAGCAGTTCAACTCATGGGGGCAGTGCCCCACATTGACAATGTCTTCGGGAATCCAGAGAGACTCATTTTCCGGGCTTTCACCGGTGGCTGTATTCCCCTCCAGTTTTTTCAGGTGGCTTTCAATGTTTTTGAGCTTATACTTCAAATTGTCGAGTTGGAATTCCTGATAATGCTGAGGAGGTGCAATGCCACTCATTAACTTGACCGGTGCCCCCCAAAGTCCGGGCAGGAGGTAAACAGCAAATGCGAAGGAAAAAATAGCGAAAAAGAGCCGTGTCACGGTCAGTTTGGGAGCGGGTTCACCTTTGAACTGCAATTTCCCGAGGAGGTAAGTGCCCAGAAGGAATGCGATCACAATCCAGACGGAGAGGAAGATATCCCGGGTTAAAAAATTCCAGTGATAACTGAGATCGGCAACGGAGAGAAACTTCATGGCAAGGGCCAGTTCGGCAAAGCCGAGGGTTACTTTTACCGTATTGAGCCAGCCTCCTGATTTCGGGAGGGAGTTGAGCCAACCCGGGAATGCGGCAAAGAGCGCAAAAGGGATGGCCAGTGCCAGCGCAAATCCCATTAAGCCCATCATCGGGGCCCAGAATTCACCACTGTCGGCAATAAGTACGAGCATGCTGCCTACAATAGGTGCCGTACAGGAAAATGAAACGAGGACCAGCGTGAAGGCCATGAAGAAAATGCCTATGATGCCTCCCTTGTCAGACATGGCATCGGCCCGGTTGATGAAACTGCTTGGAAGGGTAATCTCAAACGCCCCGAAGAAGGAGATGGCAAATATGACAAATACTACGAAGAACATGAGATTGAAGTACTTGTTGCTCGCCATGGCATTGAGCGCACCCGGCCCCAGTGTGAGCGTGATCAGGAATCCCAGTATCAGAAAGATGCCTATAATCGACAAAGCGTAAATAAGCGCATTGGCGAGACCTCTTTTCCGGTTTTTGGAGCTTTTTGTAAAAAAGCTCACCGTTAGCGGTATCATGGGAAAAACACAGGGCGTGAGCAGGGCAAGCAGGCCACTGCCAAAACCAGCCAGCAGAAATCCCCATAAACTCTTCCTTTTCTTTCCGCTTTTATCGCTTGCTTCTTCTTCAGTTGCCTGGTCCGTTTGTGTCGCTGTCTCGTCTGTGCCCACGGTTTCATCCGGTGTTGACGATGTTTCCGCACCGACCAATGATGTGATCTCTCCTTTGGTAATTTGATAGTGAAAGGGAATCTCCTCCGGAGGCAGGCATTGCGTGGCATCGCAGGTCATAAAGGTCAGATAGCCTTTAATTTCACCCTGATCACCGTCCAGCTCAAATTCCTGACGAAAAACAGCCCGGTTTTCAAACCATTTCAGCTGCATGTCAAAGAAATGATCTTCTTTTTCTTTTTTACGCCCAAGCTGTTGAAGCGGACCTTTGGGTGTGAGGTTGAGCAAGGTGTCAAAGGTGAAGCCTGTCGGGATAGGCCCGCCCTCTTCAATGTCATTGGCATAGATTTTCCAACCGTCATCTATATCGGCTTTAAAAATGAGGGTATAGCTCTTGTCGCCTGTTTTTTCAAGGCTTTGTGACCATTTGACGGGGGTTAAAATCTGGGATTGGAGTCCCGAAGAAATCAGGAGAAAGGAAAGTGTCAGGAATAATAATCTGCCCGCTGTCTTCATCTCAATTATTTTATGGAGTTAACTCGAATGGTACGGTGCGTGGTGGCAAGCATTGCTCATCGTTGCAAACCATAAAGAGCACATATCCTTTTATTCGTGCAGCTTGCTCTGCAACATAAATCTTTCTTGTGAAACGTACTTTATCCATGTAATAGCTTACATCGATTCCAAAAATGGGATCTTTGTCGGGTCCGTGTCTCTTTCCTTCCTCCTCAATGGCCGCTATCTGTCTGAAACCCGGAAGACTGTCGATATGCAGATCCGTAGGGATCGGTCCGCCTTCTTCGATAAAATGGGAGTAAAGTTTCCAGTGAGGCTCGATGCGGGCATCCGCATGAACGAGGTAAAGGCTATCTCCTGATTCTTCAAGTGTAAACTGCCAGGACACCGGATTCAATTCCTGCGCTTTCATCACATAGGAGCAAAGGAGGACCAGAAGTAAGAGGCTGCCAGTTCGCATGAGTAGATTTGAGAATATAAGGGAAAACCGTGCTTGCATTTTTTCAGTTCAAAGTATCCACCAGACCTTTTAGAATGTAAAGCCCGTCTTGGTTGTGCAGTGCTTCTTCGGCTGCCCGCTCCGGGTGGGGCATCATCCCCATCACGTTTCCGTTGCGGTTGCTCACTCCCGCTATGTTCATCACACTGCCGTTGAAATTCGCTTCCTCGGTGATCTCTCCATTTTCATCACAATACTGAAAAAGCACCTGTCCGTTTTGAAAAATCTCGTCTATCGTTTCCTGATCGGCATAGTAGCGTCCTTCGGCATGGGCTACGGGTATTGTAAGGGCAATTTGTGCCGGAGCATATTTTGTCAGAGCCAGCTTATTGTTGCCGGCTTTGATATTTGCATTTTTGCAGACAAATCGCTGATTCTTATTGCGCAGAAGTGCACCGGGCAGCAGTCCGGCTTCACAGAGAATCTGAAAACCGTTGCATATGCCAACGACTTTCCCACCCTTTTCGGCATGCCTCATTACCGCATTCATAATGGGTGAAAAGCGGGCTATGGCACCGGATCGCAAATAATCGCCATAGGAAAAACCTCCCGGCAACACAATACAATCTTCCGGACCATATCCGGGCAGGCTTTCCTCTTTGTGCCAGAGTGTCTCCACTTTCTGACCCAATACCTGCTCCAATACATGAATAATATCCCGGTCGCAATTTGAACCCGGGAATATGACAACTCCAAACTTCATGGAATGATAAAATTTATGAGGTCAAAATTAAGGTATTGGCTACTTATAATGAGCAGGAGCAGAAGATAATAGAGTGCCCCCAAATAGGCATTGCTCCCGTTCTTTTCATAGTAATGAGACAGAGTGATACTGAAGGGCAATGCCAGAGGAAAGTAGGGCAGCAAGCCCGATCCGGTACTGAAAAAGACCGAGAGCAACAGGAAGGGATAGAGCAGAATAACAAGCAGGTGATATTTCCTGGTTTGCATCACGCGGCTTCCCTGACCCAGCAGTTGAAATGCCAGGGAGAGTATCAGCAGTATGGCCAGCAACACATAAATTGCCCCATCGAGCCAGACCATAGGTCCGATTTCCGGAGCTGAAAAAGATTGAAAAAAGGAAAGAAAATCGAGAAGCAGATACGGATGGTCAAGCAGATAGAGCAGACCAAATGAAATCCACAACGGGGTCAGTAGTCCAAAGACGTAAACCAACCATTCCCGCAGGCTCATTCTCTTTGACAAATTGATGGCAAGCAGAGACCAAAGGATGAGGACCGAGAACGGAGGGTAAAAAATAACAGCCAGTCCGATGAAGATGCCCATGTTAAACAGGGCTTCATCCGCTTTGGCGGCATTGTAGATGCGGAATGCCTCGCGAAGGGCCATAGTGAGAAGAAGAATTCCGGTAGCTACCGCATTGAAATAGAGGAGTTGGGGCTTCAGGCAGGCAATCAAAATGAAAAAAAGTGCTGTCAGAAAATGCTGTCTTTTTCCCAGACTGAATTGGTTATAAATCCGGTTGAGCAATACGGCATTGCCCAGGACAATCAGTGATCCGGTGACCAGGGATAGAAACGGACGGCTAAGAATGAACTGAAAGGCAAAGGAAAATAAAGGGTAGGAAGAGGAGGGAGCGAGAAGGGGATCGGGCCCCTGAAACCAGGCATGGAGACTTAGCAGGGTAAAAAAGAGAAGCACCCAGAGGTAGCCGTACGGTTTATTGGTTTGAAAGAGGGATAACACTCCCTAAAGATAATTCCGAAGCGCTTAATCGAGGTGATAATTTAACTTGAGCAGGCGCAATTCGCTCTTCTTCATGCTCGGGAAAACGATCTCGTCCACAGAGATTTGCCTGCCATACTGTGGCATCAGATACACATTGTAGGATCTGCTGTTGAGCAGTACCTGCCGGCTCATATTGCCGTTTACGTCTATGGTGTACTCAATAAGATTGCTGCGCGAGCTGATTTTTTCATTAAAAAATATTTTGAGAAAAGCTCCGCTATTCATCATCTGGTAGCTCGAATAGCGGCCATAGTCGCCATTGCTGGTTTGGTTTTTTACAATAATATTTTTCCAATGAATTTTACCATTGGGGTGCAAAGAAACGACAATGAGCTCGTCAAAATGATAGATGACGGTGGATTCGTTGTATGACGGAAATCCGTATATGTCGTAGAGATAGTTGGTCGTTCGGTAAGTCTTGTAAAAAGATTCGGCAACAAAAAGAAGGCCTCCGTCTTTTCTCAGTATGACCTTGTCAATAATAAAAGAATAAAGTTTGCTGTTTTTGCTGCTTTTTCTGTCGCCTTTGATCCGTGCTATGAACTCAGGAGAAAAGGCCTCGTAATAGCTGACTTCTGCCTGGGAGGAATGGAAAGGAATGCGGGCGAAGTAAATACCCTCTGCTGCCCGGTTGCTGGTGCTCCCCTCGGTGTAGAACCCTACCACATTAATGTATTCGTTGAGGTTGTCAATCTTAAATCGGACATTGTTCAGGTAGATGTTGGATTCTGTTTTTAATTCCATGTGCTCATAATCCCGGAAATCGTTTTCGGAGCTCATAATCCAGAAACGGACCGCATTTTCTTTTTGCTGCGATTTGAATTCGGCTATTACCACATAAAGTTTGCCGCTGTTGCTGATCAGCAGGGAATGGAATGCAGCTCGTTTTTGCACAAAGGGAAGGTCTACACTGCCCTTTTTTATGTTTTGAAACTGGCGATCGAAGCTGACAAAATACAACTCATTCTTGTCAAAGGCATTGGGGTCTATCCAGTAGGCCACCACGTGCTTTTTATCATCTGATTCGGCAACAGAGATGTCGAAGAAATTCTCACCGATCTTCTTTTGCATGGTATCCAGTATGACGGCATGGGCCGTGTCAGGCTCTCCGTCTGCGTTGAGGGGCAGGCCGTAGATGATCTGGCTTTGCCGCGACCTTTTGGAGTAGATGAGCTGAAAGCGGCCTTTGTCGTAAAGCAGTTTTTCAAATCGGAAGTTTCTTCGGTCCAGGGGCAATTCCTTGCGCCACATCATCCTCATTCCGGCATTATGTGCCATCAGGCGATGCTCGTTGTTGTCATAAATGTGGCTGTAAATATTTTCCCGGTAAGCTCCCAGTATCTCAACGGCTTCGTTGCGTCTGACCGTTTCTATGACGGGACTCACGGTTATTTCCTGAGCCATTCCCGTGAAACGGCAAAGAGCGAAAAGCAGGATGAAGAAGAAGGTTTTTCTCACACTAGCAAATTAACATATTCTGTTTAAAGGGAAGGAACGTTTGAACGCTATAATTTCATTTGTTTCGGGGCATTTATATTTTTTCTTTCCGATGGCGAAAGCGCCACTTCTCACCACTCACGTTAAGGCTTAGCACAATGAAGAAAATGGCCAATCCCGGGAAGACCGAAAGCCACCAGGAAGAAAGGTCCTGCCGGCCGGCATTCAGCAGGCTGCCCCAGGTGGCAGTATCCGGGGGGAAGCCAAGGCCGATAAAAGAGAGGAAGGACTCAATGAGTATCGCGTTGGCCATTCCAAAGGCCAGTGCGGTCAGCACGGGGCCAACGGCATTGGGGAAGGCATGTCGCAGAATCATCTGCCACCGTTTTAATCCGAGGGCACCGGCCGCACGATAGTAATCCTGCTCTCTGATTCGCAGCATTTCGGCCCTGGTCAAACGGGCTATGCCGGTCCATCCCGTCAGGCCGATGGCCAGAATGAGAATGCTGGTGGATTGCCCGCCCAGGCTGCCCACGAGCATGATAATAAGATAGATAACCGGGATACTTACCGTGATTTCAATGAGACGGCTGATGACCGGATCGGGCGAAACAGATACTTTTTTTGCCAATGCGCCCCGCCTGAAAAAGCGGGCAAGAAGGCGAGCGGGTATCAGAATGCCGGCTACGAAAGCGGCTATGGCTACCACGGCCTGAAGCAGCACGGAAAATGGAAGGACCTCCTTCAGCAAGCGGGGCAGAATCATAAAGGAATAAAAAAAGGAAGGCAGGATTAAAAGCAGGATAAAAAAAATCTCCGCTCGTTTGAAGTGCATGAAACCGGATGCTCCGGCCGTAGAGATCATCCCTGCGAAGATGCCGATAAAGCCGGCCAGCAAGGTGGCAAAAAAGGCCACACTCATATCTTTTCTTGTGGCGTGAATGATCATCGACAGGACATCCCGCCCGAGCTCATCGGTACCCAGCAGGTGCCTCCCCGATTGAAAGGGGGGCTTTCGGACCTCGGCCGCATCCTGATCGGCAGGGAGAAAAGCTACGGGCGGCCCGATCACCCTGCGGTAATCCGTGTCCTTACTGACGGGTGGGTTTTGCTGAAATACGGGGAAAGAAATTTGCCCCTTTTGATCCATGGCGATCCATGCGTGCTTGTTGGCCAGCAGCGGTGCCAGCAGAGCCGTCAGCAGATAGAGCCCCAAAAACAGAAGCGGCCAATGCTTGCGCAGTTTGATCCTTATGCCTTTTTTGCCCTTCACGTGTCCTCCTTTTTTACCTGAATGCGGGGATCAGCCAGGTGATATAAAATGTCGGAAAGAAGAAAGCCCAGCACAGTAAAGGCAGAGGTGATGAGTACGGCTCCGAAAACAACGGGATAGTCGCGGGCGTAGAGGGCATCCAGGGTGGTCTTTCCCATTCCGGGTATGGAGAAAATAATTTCAATCATCACTGATCCGCTGATGATCAGCGGTACAAAGCTGCCAAGCAATGTGATATGCGGCAGGCTGGCATTAATGAAAATATGTTTCCTTCGAATTCTTGCGGACGGAATCCCCCGCGCTCTCAGCGCCCTCACATAGGGTTTATGAATTTCATCAATGGCAGCGCTTCTCATCTGACGTGTCAAATAGGTGTAGGCCGGATAAAAGAGACAAAAAACCGGAAGAACAAGATGCCACAGACGAAAAAGTAAGGCATCGAAAAAGCTCATATTGCTGATGTCCCCGAGCCCGAAGGGAGGGAAAAGATTTAAAAAATCGCCACCTCCGAGAAATACGATAAGCAGGGTGCCGAGCCAGAAGGCCGGTGTGGAATAGAGTGCGAAAAGGAGGGAAGAAAGGCTCCGGTCGAGGAGGCTGCCGGCCCGGACGGCCAGAAACAATCCACTGGGAATGCTCAGAACAAAAGCAAAAAGCAATGCAAAAATGCTGATCTGCAAGGTGACGAGTATGGCCGAAGATAAGATCTCACTTACCTTCCGGTGGCTTCTGAATGAGCGGCCCAGGTCACCGCGCAAGAGGCCCATTCTGCTCTTTCCGTCACCAAAGAGCCAGTAGTGATATTGATTCCTGATTCCGTGCCATTGGATTGAAGGGATATAGTTTTTCCAGGGACTGGCTTTGCTTTCGAGCTCTGACCAGGCATCCAGTACGGGCCCAAAAAGTCTGCCGTCCAGCTGTTTTATCCACTTTGTCCGTTCGTCTTCACTGCCGGCTACAAGCAGGTGATAGAGCACCGCTTCCTGCATTTCATCGCTCCCCTCCGGGGGATGGAGGTAGGCATGCCTTAATTGCTGATAGTACTTTGCTATTTGTGGCCAGTTGCCATATTCCCAGCAAAGCTTGTCAAGCATTTGCCGATGGGCCGGAATGGGAATACGGTAAAAAGTGTCGGGCAGGGCAAGCCGCGAGAGTGAAAAATAAAAAACAGGGAGATCGAGGTGGAGTTTTTCCCTCTCCCTGGCATAGGCAGGCCAGAATTCACGGGCGGCCCCCGGCCCCGATCCTTCGCTGTTTCTCAGCTTTAGCATGGCCGGATCGCCCGGTGTCTGGAGGCTGATGATAAACGTCAGCAGCGTGATTGCCACAAGCGTGGGGATCATGTAAAGGAGCCTAAGGGCCACATACTTCAGCATAGCATGAAGTTAATTCAATCCGCTTCGAGAATAAAACCACCGGGCCAAAAGCCGGGACGGTAGGCCGATATGTGCATATTCTCAAAAGGGTAGCGGATGGCAATGCGGTTTTCAGGAGTCCATAGGAAAACGTAAGGTACCTCGCGATGAATTATTACCTGTAGTTCACGGATGTATCGGGCCCGCTCGTCCTCGTCCAGGGTGCGGTTGATTTTTGCGATGAGCGAGTCGCTGTAATCATTGCCGAAATTCACAAAATTGTATCCCCCGTTGCGGCTGGCACGGCCCCAGAGCTGGCTGTAATCTTCAGGAGCCGGGTCGCCCACCATGGAGATGTACATCATGTCAAAATCATGACTGAATAAATGCTCAAGAACCAAACCCCACTCCAGTGAAACGATATTCATCCTGATGCCGGCTTTGCGCAGGTTTTCCTGTACGATCAGTGCAACCTTTTCACGCTCTTCCTGGCCTTTGTTGGTGATAAAGTCAAACTCAAAGTCTGTTTTTTTACCGTTCACCATCCGGTCGAGCCAGCCGTCTCCGTCATGGTCGCCCCATCCGCTCAGCTTCAGGAGTTTCTGTGCTTTGGCCGGATCGAGCCGGTACGGAGTGATGCTGTCGTTGTAATATTTTTTCAGCGAAGGATAAACCGGACCGATGCAGCGCTCGGCAAAGCCGTACATGACATCTTTCATCAGGCGATCGTAATCGATGAGGAAAGCAATGGCCTGGCGCGTGCTTCGGTCTTCAAAGAGGGGGCTCCTCATATTGATGCCCAGTGCGGAAAAGGCCAACATGGGCGGTGTAAAGAGCTTCAGCTTGTCCTGATAAGAGGGGTTCTCGAGCAGTGATTTAAAATCCCGCGCTTTGACACTGCGCATGACATCCAGCTGTCCTCCTTTCAGGGCCGTGAGGGCAGCCGTCTGGTCGTTGATGATCCGATAGCTGATCATTTCGGGATGTGCCTCAAAGTACATGTTGGCAGTATCTCTGATTTCCTCGCCCCACCAGTGTTCTTTTTTCTTCAATACAATGCGCTCGCCTTCGTCCCAGCGCTCCAGGCGATAGGCTCCCGATCCGCTCATGCTGTCACCTGTGCGGGCAAATTCCGGAGATGAAAAGCGCTCTCCCCATTTTATCAGTGCTGTGTCTGTGGCCTTGTCCATGTCGTAAAGCTCGCGGAAGCTGTATGCCCTGAGCACATGCTTCGGATCGTAAAAATATTCGGGCAGAATAGGTATCTCGTATCCGGTGGAAGCTTCTGCACGCATATGGATCTGACGTGTATAGATGCGCAGACTGAGCGAATCGGATGGATCTATCTCAATATGATCAACCATCTGCAGATAAGGTTTCAGATAATCGGCAGCAATCGCAGGAGAAGCGATGGCTTTGTAGCTGAACAGCACATCCCGGGCGGTCACATGGCTGCCATTGTCCCATCGGGCCTCTGGCCTGATTTCGTAATGAAGGACCATGGCTGTGTCGGCCAACTGTTCTATCCGGGGCCTCGACCGGGCCAAAACCGGAATCAGCGAGTAATCGTCATAGCTGAAATTGAGGAGCGACTGAAAAAGCAGTGGCCTGATTTCGGTTGAGCTGGCATCAAAGGTCAATAAGGGGTTTAGACCCGGGGGATCATCAATTTCCCAGATTGACAGGTTAGGTGGCTCATTTGTCAGTTTAGAGTACTTTTTGCAACCGTTTAGAATCATTATTGTCCATACAGCAAGCAAAGCAATTAAATTTACGGGAATTTTTAGCATGTGAATAAGCGCTTGGTTTGACGTATAGATTCAGAAAGTTATTACAATTTGAAGTAAAGAAAGAGAAGCATGGAAAAGCAGCGTGAAAGAACGGTATTGATTACCGGTGGAAGCGGGATGCTCGGGTCGAGGTTGAGGGAGTTGCTCGAGGAAGAAGGTTACCATCCGGTTATATTAAGTCGAGGCCCTTCAAAGCCGCCTCATTCGTATCACTGGAATACGGCCGAAGGGGTGATAGAACATGCTGCTCTTGAACGCAGTGCACACATTGTTCATCTGGCCGGAGCGGGCATTGCCGATGAGCGCTGGACCCGCGACCGGAAAGAGGAAATATTGAAAAGCCGAGTAAGCACGGCCAATGCATTGTTCGATTTCTGTCAAAAGTGGCAGATCCGCCCCCATTCATTTATTTCTGCTTCAGCCATTGGCATATATGGCGACACCGGAGAGGCGCTGATAAGCGAGGAACAGCCCACGGGAAGTGGATTTTTAAGTGAGGTTTGTCAGAAATGGGAAGGCGCAGCCGATCAGTTCGGCAAACTGGGAACACGTGTGGCCAAGCTTCGCATCGGGCTTGTTTTGGCCCGGGAGGGCGGCATGCTGCCAAAAACATTATTGCCTCTCAAAATGGGTCTTGCTCCCTATTTTGGCAACGGCCGTCAATTTTATTCCTGGGTGCACATTGATGATGTCTGCCGTGCTTTTATCCACTTAATTCAAAATGAAGAACTGAACGGTGCCTTCAACATGGCCGGCCACGAAGCCCTGCGCAACAGGGAATATATGCAAGCATTAAAAAAAGTGACGGGCAGGCGGGCCCTGAGCTTTGGCATTCCCCCTTTCATACTTCGTCTTTTGCTGGGCGAAATGTCTGAGCTGCTCCTGATGAGCAACCGGGTAAGCTCCGAAAAAATCAGAAAGAGCGGCTTTGATTTTCATTTTGAACCCCTGACCCCGGCCCTTGAAGACTTGCTGCAGGCAGTCAATTAAACAATCGGGGATAAGTAGCCCACCCTTTCCTGCAATACAATACCAATTTTCCATTTATCGAGTGGCATGTAAGATTCATCGGGAATCTTTATCCGTTTAGAGGAATAAATGCAACCTTATCATAGCGATATCGTATTTATTGAACATAAAAATATCCCCTGCGATACATTCAAATGAAAAACGGCATGAACCTTAAAAGCAGACTAAAAACCCAAGCCACCCTCAGAGTACGGCTTTTGCGCATCGTTGCGGGAGCCATGGGCATCTTTACGATTCTGGCCATTATGTTTTGGGTTTATACCCAAATGGGCCATTCGGAGCGCTCTTTTGCCGCAGCCGGCACGACCCCTCCTGCCAACGATTTGAAAGCCAATGCCCACTGGCTCACAGATTTATATGAAGACCAAAGTGCATTTGCCGCATTCACCAACGCCTATGCCACTGCCGATGCTCAGACAGGCTCCTGTTTTACGGGAAGCAGCAGCCATGGTGTGTGGTTCAAGTTTCAGGCGCTCTATCCGAGTGCGACCATTACCGTGAAAACCGGAGGTGCAGAGGGCAGCATTCAAAATGTGGAACTGGCCCTTTTTGACAACAGCGACAATGAAATAAGCTGTTCATCGGCCAGCGGATCGGGAGACGCCAGCATCACTACCAGCGTTTTGACTCAAAATGACTGGTATTACCTTTTGGTCAACAGTGCGACCGCAGATACCGGAACCTTTACCATATATATAAACAATGTAAGCCCCGTCAAGTATTATGTGAGAACGGCAGGCGACTGGAATAACAACAGCACCTGGTCGACCAGCGGTTTCAGCGGATCAGCCGCTTCAAGTATTCCAGCCAAAGAAAATGTGGTGTTTCTAAAACAAATTGATGAGAAACTTAAAATTGACGGGTATACCGCTGAATGTGCGGGAATTGTATTTACGGGCGGGAATAAAGAGTCCAAACTTGAAGTGAAAAACAACGGCACCTTAAATGTCTACGGGAAATATTTCATGGAATCAGCCGACAACAAGAAAATGGAGCTGAAAGTCGATAATTCCACCTTTTACGTGCAAGACAGCATGGTTGTCAGGCAAAACGGTGGAAGCAAAGAAATAAAAATAAGCTTTAAAACGGCCAGCGTGGACATCAATCGCTCTGCCGGGTTTAACATCAATGACGGCAACAAGCTAAAGGTGAGTATGGAATCTTCTTCGGTGGTAAACATCGCAGAAGACCTCGTAGTAAACAGAAGCGGTGGGAATGAGAAACTGGACTTCAAAGTAGATGCCTCCACTCTAAATGTCAGCGGAGATGCCCTTATTGAAATGAATGGCGGAACGGGGTCAAATTCCAACACCAAGGTTACTTTCAAAAAGATTTCGACTATCACGGTGCAGGGCGATTTCACGGTGCAGGAGAATTCAGGCTCCCAGCCCATTCAGGTCATAATTGGCAAAAACGGATCAACATCGGATCGTGCTACCCTGCAGGTGAACGGTGATTTTCGATTCGGTGCCAACAGCGGCAGCAGTGCCGATCAGCGGGTAGACATAGCTGTTTATACCGATTGTGTGGTAGAAGTCAAAGGCGATATCATTCATACGACTGCAAAGGGGCAGCTTGACTTTGTCAATGCGTCTGCCATTCTGAAACTTACCGGAACAGACAAACAATATATCTGCGGTGAGAAAACGGGCCTGGCCTTCATCAACTATCAAAATATTCTGGTAAATAACACCTACAACAATACACCCGACAGTGTGCCGGCCATTTACCTGCAAGGGCCTGTAAGCCTTGAGCAGCAACTGGACTTGAATGATGGTATTGTGAAAACAAGTGCGGTCAACCTGATCACGCTTCAATCGGGCGCATTGCTGGTCGGAGGGTCTGATAGTTCATTCGTGGACGGCCCGTTTAAAAAAGAAGGCGGAAGCGCATTTACCTTTCCCATCGGTAATGAAGGCGTATATGCCCCGCTTGGAATCAGCAATTTCAGCAATACGGCAAGCACCAATGCATTCACTGCGAGGTATTACAACCGCTGCTACACAGATACCACCACAGATGCCACGCTGACCAATGTGAGCAGCATTGAATATTGGGATTTGCAGAGAAGCAACGGTACGGCCAATGTGCAGGTGACGCTTCACTGGGAAGATGGCCCACGCAGCGGTATCAGCAACTTATCCGACCTGGCCATTGCAGGCTATTCGGGAAGCTTCTGGACATCACTGGCTCCTTTTTCCATCTCCGGAACTGTTTCGCAGGGAAGCATAAGCACCATTAACCGTCAGACCTCCTTCGGACTATATACGTTCGGGTCCTTGGCCGGTGGAAATATTCTTCCCATTAAACTTGCCTGGTTTGACGTGCAGGCAGCAGGACAAAAAGTGCTTGTAAAATGGGCCAGCGAAATGGAGCGAAACAATGATTTCTATACCGTGGAAAGAAGCCGTGATGGAATGCTGTTTGAAGTAATAGGTACGGTGAAAGGAGCAGGCAACAGTGACCGCAGGATTGAGTATGAGTTTACAGATGAAAACCCGTACACGGGGACAAGCTATTACCGGCTGAAGCAAACCGACCTGGACGGGCAATATGAGTATTTTGAAATCAAAGAAGTATTTATTGATAAGCCGGTTCTTGAGCAGGCGCTGCAAATCGAGAAAATATACCCCAATCCGGCACGGGATTACATTACGCTTGACCTGAGATCCCCGTCAGAAGAAGATGCCGTGTTGGAAGTTTATGACCTCTCGGGCAGACTGCTTTTACAGCAAGCGGCCAGGCTCAACTCCGGCCCGAATAAGCTAACCATACAGCTCCCTGCCGAAATAGCTGCCGGGAATTATATTCTATCGCTTCAGACAGCAAATGGAAGCAGCAGCGTAAAATTCATAAAGTCGAGATAAAAAGTAGTAGTTGACTTTTTCATGTGGTAAAGCCTCCGGAAGGGGGCTTTTTTTGTAATAATCCGGGCGCGGATCAGGAACAAAATGCACGCTGAAACGTATACCCGTGAAACACTGCCATTATGAAACAAATGATGACACTGAGATGCAGCATTAAAGTGCGCCCTTCAGTGAAAGTTTTATGTTGCTTGTCGCCAGCAAGAGTCTGGCCGCTATTTCTTATTCTGGTATTCGCTTTCATCCTCTACTCCTATTTATTTTTTTCAGCCAGTGCCGATGCCGCGCTGCATTAATGAGGAGCAGCAATAAAAATAATATCACATAGAAGGCGTCCTGCTTTGACGGCATGTAACCTAATTGAATGAAACACGTAATTGAAACATGTAATACAAATACCCATTCATGCGAACCAAATTGAAACTTGAACCGAAAGTTGTAACACAAACTACGCTCAAAACCCGCCTGATCAAATACGGAGGAGGCGGATTGGCCATTTTGTCCGTGATTGGAGCCATCATGTGGTTCTACCTGCAGGTAGGCGACCAGGAGCAATCCATGGCTTCCACAGGGGGCATTGCTCCGGCAAATGATACGAAATCAGGTGCTGTCTGGCTCACCGATTTGTATGAAGACCAAAGTGCCTTCGCGGCATTTACCAATGAAAATGCCACTACCGATGCCGTCTCGGGCTCGTGTTTCAACAGTGGCTCGGGGCAGGGCGTATGGTTTAAGTTTAAGGCCCTTTACAGCGATGCGACCATTACGGTAAAAACGGGCTCTGCGCTCGGCAGCATACAAAACCTTGAAATAGCCCTTTTCGATGCGGCCGACAACGAAGTGTCCTGTGCCGTGGCTTCCGGCTCTTCATTTGCCACTATTACGACCAGCGCTTTGACAACAGACTCCTGGTATTACCTCTTGGTGAATTCAAAAACGAGTGCCGATACGGGAACCTTTACCCTGTACATTAACAATGTCAGTCCGGTGAAATACTATGTGAGACGGGATGATGATTGGGATAAGAACTCGACATGGTCTACCTCAGGCTATGGAGGACCCGCAGCCTCATCCATTCCGGGCAAAGCCAATGTGGTCTTTATTAAAGATGCCGATGGCGATGTGAAGATCGATAACATTACGGCAGAATGTGCAGGGTTGATTATTGAGTCGGGTAGCAAAAAATCAAAACTGGAGATAGAATCGAACGGAAAATTGAATGTTTTCGGTCGCTTGTTTATGGATGGCTCGGCTTCAAGTTCGAAAGAGCTGGAAGTCAAGGTAGATAATGCGGTACTTTACGTTCAGGATAGTTTTCTTCTTGAAAAAAACAACGGATCGAAAGAAGCGAAGATAAAAGTTAAGAACAGCAAGTTAACTGTCGAAAAAACTTTTATGGTAAAACATAGCGGAGGAAAATATCCGAAAATTGAATTTGAAAATAGTGATACAGTAGATATTGGCGAAGATGTGATCCTGGTTAAAGACGGGGGGTATGGAGGCTACAAATTTAATCTTGAAAATACCAACATTAACGTATCCGGAGATTTTTTAGTAGTATTTAGCAGCGGCAGCGGCACCTATTCATTTGACTTCAAAGACAACTCAACTTTTAATGTAAACGGGAATGCCACTTTTCTGAAAAATGGCGGAAGCAATACACTTGATGTGCTATTTGAACAGAATATTTCTTCAAGCATTGGAGGAAATCTTGAAGTGAAATTTGAATCAGGCAGTTCAAACTTTTACTTTGAATTTAAGGATAACTGCTCCGTAGCGGTTTCAGGTGATTACAATATTATTAAAGACGGAGGAAATAACAAGCTTTCTGTAATAATGGAGGATGGAATGAGCTTTAATGTGGCCGGGGATCATATCGTCAAATATCTCTCCGGAAGTTCAAACCTGGAATATAGATTCAAAAAGAACTCCACACTGATTATTGGGGGAGATTTGAACTTTGAGAAAGACGGAGGTACAAATAATTTGGATATCGAGATTGATGAAAATGTGAATGCATCCGTAGCCGGTGACATGGATGTTATTTACTCAGGCGGAAGTGCAAGTTTATATCTTGATTTTAAGAACAACAGTACTTTATCCATCGGACGTGATATGACCATGACAAAAAGCGGTGGATCCAGTAAGCTTCAAGTTAAATTCGAAGAGAACTGCGATATTTTTATCGGTAGAAACGCCTACCTTTCGCTTGATGGTGGTAGCTCCACCTATGACTTCTATCTAAGGAAGAATTCCACGATGAAAGTGGATAGCAACATTACCTTACGTGAAACAGGTGGCAGCAATGATTTTGATTTTGTGGTAGGCTCAAGCAGTTCAAGTGAGAAAGATACCCTTAGTGTAGGTGGAGATTTTAGATTTGGAGCTGACAACGGAAACTCTTCCAATTATAAGCTGGATGCCTCATTTAATCGCTCATCCAGATTTACCCTTATGGGAGATATTATTGCTCTTACGAACAAGGGACGATTGAATTTTAAAGATGATCAGGCAAAGTTGCTACTTCTTGGCGAGCAGCAGCAAAGCATTGCAGGAGAAGTTTTATCCGGAGATTTAGTGGTTAAATACCGGAATATCTATGTGAATAACCATTATGGAGGCCCGTCAGATACTGCGGCCGCAGTGATAGTTAATGGGTCTGTAACAATTGAAGAAGAACTGGAACTGGTGGATGGGATTGTACGAGTTAATAGTCCGGATGCCATTACATTTGATAAGAATATGACTTTGAGTGGTGGTTCCGATTCCAGTTTTATTGACGGTGCGGTCATTAAAGAAGGGTCTTACAACATGCTCATTCCGATTGGAGATGAAGGGGTATATGCCCCCGTTGAGCTGAATGATTACAGCAATAGCAGTAGCAGTAATAAAATGAAGGTGCAATACATCCGGGATCCTTATGCGGATACCTCTTTAGGCTCGGGACTGGCCGGTGTAAGCAAAATTGAGCATTGGAACATTGAAAAAGTAAATGGTTCGTCAAGCCTGAAGGTCAAGATTGTACTGCACTGGAGCGATGGAGCAGCCTCAGGCATCAGCGACCTCAACGACTTGGCCATTGCGCACTATGATGGCAGCGAGTGGGTGGCGGTTCAGCCTGCTTCCATCAATGGAACGGTCACTCAGGGCAGCATCGGAAGCAACTATGGACAAAATGGATTTGGACCATATACATTTGGTACGACAGGGGGCGGGAATGTATTGCCCATTAAACTAAATGATTTTTCGGTAAGTCTTCAGAACGATCAAAGCGTTCTGCTCAGCTGGGAAACAGCCATGGAGCATAATAATGATTTTTTCACGCTGGAGCGAAGCTATGACGGTCGGTATTTTGAAGAAATAGGAACGGTCAGAGGAGCCGGAAATTCGGATATGCCTCTGTCTTATACCTATGTGGACGAGGCCCCGGGAAGCGGAAATATTTACTATCGCCTCAAACAAACCGATTATGACGGGCAGTTCGAATATTTCAACGTGGAGCAGGTTTACATCGAAGCGATAAGCAGCTCAATGGAAATTGAAGAAGTCTATCCGGTGCCCTTCTCTGATCAGTTGACCCTTATCCTGGAGAGCGGCATTGATGCAGAGGTGCGGGTCGATCTTGTGGCGATGGGCGGTACACAAATACCGGTCATGGTTGCTGAGCTGCATTCCGGTCGTAACTCCATTCAACTTGCCAATCTCGGAAATCTTCCTCCCGGAGCATATGTGCTTACAATCACGTCATCCGACAAGCAGATAAGCACGAAAGTGCTGAAAGCAAGATAAAAACTTAATGAGTTAGCTGCCCATTGATAAGGAGCCCCTTACATTGTACGGGGCTCTTTTGCATTTGTCATTCTGCCCCGCTTTCCGTTCTTTTGTCAGAGGCTATGACACCACTGCTTATACTATCCATCACAGGAGCTTATTTTGCCTTATTACTGCTGGTTTCTTATTTCACAAGCCGCCATGCCGACAATGACGCGTTCTTTCGGGGTGAGAAAAAATCGCCCTGGTTTGCCGTGGCTTTCGGAATGATCGGAGCTTCGCTCTCAGGTGTCACTTTTATCTCGGTACCCGGATGGGTCGGTAGCAATCATTTTGCCTACATGCAGATGGTGCTGGGTTATATGGCCGGATATCTGGTCATTGCACTTGTGCTCATGCCCATCTATTATTCGCTCAATCTGACCTCTATCTATCATTATTTGCTTCAGCGATTTGATAAGGTCGCCTATAAAACCGGTGCCGGATTTTTCCTTCTTTCCCGCACCATTGGAGCTGCTTTTCGTCTCTTTCTGGTGGCCGGTGTCCTCCATATGTTCGTTTTTGGTGTCTGGGGTGTCCCTTTCTGGCTGACGGTGAGCATTACCATCGCGCTGATATGGCTCTACACCTTTCGCGGAGGCATCAAGACCATTGTCTGGACCGATACGCTGCAGACGTTTTTTATGCTGCTGGCAGCAGTGCTGGCCATCGTGCTCATTGCCGGAGAAATGAATCTGGACTTTGCGGCCGCAACGAGCCTGCTGAAGGAAAGCTCCTATACTCAGATTTTCCATTTTGAGCTTAGCAACAAGAATTTCTTCATTCAGTTTATGAATGGGGCTTTCATTGCTTTGGTCATGACCGGCCTCGATCAGGACATGATGCAAAAGAATTTAAGCATACGCACCCTGCGCCAGGCACAGCGAAACATTTATACGCAGATGCCTATGTTCATCGTGGTCAACCTCCTCTTTTTGAGTCTGGGCGCTCTGCTTTATCTTTTCGCCATCAGCAAATACAATGAGCTGAGTGGTGCCGGGATGATGGCCAACGGGCAATATCCGAATGAAGCCCTCCTTTATCTGGCCAATCATGCGGGCATTGCCAATTATGCCGAGAGCGGAGCATTTCCGGCAGACGGGCTTTTTCCCTTGCTGGCGCTGAAGTATTTAAATCCGGTGGTGGGTATTGCTTTTGTCGTAGGACTCATCGCTGCCGCTTATTCGAGTGCCGACTCGGCCCTCACGGCTCTGACTACCAGCTTTTGTGTCGATTTTCTCGGTATCAAAGCGGGAGATAAGAAGGTGAAAACACGCATGTTGGTTCATCTGGGCTTCTCAGTCACCTTGCTGGGCGTGATTATCCTTTTCAATCAGATCAGCGACCGCTCCGTTATCGACCGGGTGTTCATGGCGGCAGGGTATACCTACGGTCCCCTGCTCGGCTTATTCGCCTTTGGCTTGCTGACCAAAAGGAAAGTGTCGGGCTGGCCCGTACTGCTCGTGGCTTTGCTTTCTCCCGTGGCGGCTTATATGATAAAGCGAAAAGAAACGTTCTTTTTTGGTGATTATGTAATCGGACACGAGATATTGCTTATCAATGGAATGATTACCTTCCTGGGGCTTTATCTCGTATCAAAAACCATTAGTAAATGAGTGAAAAAAAACCGGGGAACGGGAAAATTCATAAAGCGAAAAGCTGGACCACCATTCAGGCTGAGTCATCGTGGCGAATGTTTAAGATCATATCGGAATTTGTCGAGGGCTTTGAGCGCATGAAAGACATCGGACCTTGTATCTCAATATTTGGTTCTGCCCGCATCAAACCCGAAAGCGAAGAATACAAAATGGCCACGAAAGTAGCCAACCTGCTGGCCGAAGAGGGCTACGGAATCATCACAGGTGGCGGACCGGGGGTGATGGAGGCGGCCAACCTCGGGGCCCGTCTGGCCGAGGCGCCATCGGTGGGGCTCAATATCGACCTTCCGCACGAGCAGCACCTCAATCCCTATGTAGACCCTGACAAGATTCTACAGTTTCGCTATTTCTTTGTACGCAAGGTGATGTTTCTGAAATATGCCCAGGGCATTGTATGCATGCCGGGCGGTTTTGGCACCATGGATGAATTATTCGAAACCCTGACACTGATACAGACAGGCAAGATAGAACGCATTCCGGTGGTGCTGTTTGACTCCGATTATTGGTGTGGCCTGGTCGACTGGCTGAAAGCACGAATGCTGAAAGAGTTGAAGATCAGTCCGGATGATCTTGAGCTTTTTACCGTGGTCGACAAGGCCGAAGACGTGGTCTCATATATTAATGATTTCTATGCAAGAGCTCAACTGCGTCCGAATTTCTAAAATGCGGAACAGCCGCCTCTTTGCTGTCTGCATCGTTCTTATTCTCTTTTTATCGGCTTCAGCCCGGCTCCGGGCTCAGCTTCCTCCCGGTTATTTTCGAAGCCCGGTGGACTTTCCCATCGAGCTGGCCGGCTCTTTTGCCGAGCTGCGGGGCGGTCATTTTCATTCCGGCATTGATATTAAAACGGGCGGGCAGAGTGGCCGCAATGTATATGCCGTGGCAGATGGCTTCGTCTCACGGATCAAGGTGTCGCCCTTTGGATTTGGAAAGGCCCTGTACATCGAGCATCCCAATGGCTACACTTCCGTGTATGCACATCTGAGCCGCTTTTCCGAGCCCATGGCAAGTTATGTGAGAGAGATGCAATACCGGAAGAAGTCCTTTGCCATCGACTTGTATCTCACTCCGCACCGCTTCGAAATTAAAAAAGGGGATCTGGTGGCAAAAAGCGGCAACAGCGGCAGCTCATCGGGCCCTCATCTGCATTTTGAGATCAGGAAAACTGCCGGGCAGAAACCCGTCAACCCTCAGCTTCTGGGCATCAGGGTCAATGATCATCGTGCTCCGCAAATCCATGAGCTTTTGGTCTATGGCCCATCTTCCTATCCGCAGTCATACACGCTGCGTAAAGCAGAATCCGGCTATGTGCTGGCCGGAAATGAGAATGTCCTGGAGGTACCGGCCGGCCGCACGGCATTTGGCATACGGGTGATCGACCGCATGGACAAAAATTCAGGCCGACTGGGGGTTTACGTAAGCCGTATTGAAGCCGGGGGACAGGTCATTTTCGAATGGAAGGGCGATCAGTTTTCTTTTTCGGAGAGCCGCTATGCCAATGCCCATATGGACTATGCCCTGAAAAAGAAAAAGGGGAAACTGGTAGAACGTTTGTACAAACTGCCCGGTGACCGGCTTTCCATGTACCCGGAGCTGGTCGAAGACGGCTGGCTGACGCTGGATGAGGGAGCGCAGGTACCTGTGCTCATAAGTGTGCGCGATGCCCCTGGCAACGAGAGCCGGCTTTCCTTTGAGGTAAGGGCGCTGGCAAAAAGCAGACACGAAGAACTGAGGCCGAAATCAAAGCATATGTTGCCGGGTGAGGCTTCCTATTTTGAATCAGGGGCATTTCAAATCATCGTCCCGGAGGGAGCCCTCTATGACAGCATATATTTTCATTTCAGCGTGGACAGTTTGCAGCGTGAAGAGGGCCGGATGTCTCCGCTCTTCCGTATACACGACCCGGAAACACCATTGCATAAAAAAGCTGTGATAAATATCCGCCAAAGTGATTTCCCGGAGTCTCTGAAGGAAAGAGCCGTTGCAGTTCGGATTGAAAAGGACGACACCAGCTACTACACAGGGAAATGGAGCGGACCGGTATTTATTTTTCGTACGCGTGAATTTGGTAATTATTATCTTAGTGTGGACAGTACGGCACCGGAAATTTGGAAGATGGTATTTCCCGAAGCAGCCGGACCGGGTGATCTTATTTCACTGGGGATAGAGGATAAAGAAAGTGGTATTGACAGCTATGATGCATATCTTGACAGCCGGTGGTGGCTGATGGAGTATGATTACAAGAAAAAGAAGCTGACAGGCACATTGCCGGTAACATTGAAAGAGGGAGAGCACGTTATCCGCGTGCTTGTGAGCGATGAGGCAGGAAACCGAAACGAAAAGATTTACAAACTAAAAATCAATAAGCAATGACACATCTCAAAGAAGGCGATCCGGCTCCGGATTTTAAAGGAACGGACCAGGATGGAAAAGAAGTGGCACTGAGTGATTTCAGAGGTCGCAAACTCGTTTTGTATTTTTATCCGAAGGACAACACAAGCGGATGCACAGCCGAAGCTGTCAACCTGCGCGACAACTATGAAACCTTAAAAAAACACGGACTGGCAGTATTGGGTGTGTCGACAGACGATGAAAAATCGCATCGCAAGTTTATAGAGAAATACGATCTACCATTCCCGTTGATTGCCGATAAGGACAAGAAGATTGTAAATCTTTACGGTGTTTGGGGTCCCAAGAAGTTTATGGGGAGAGAATATGAAGGCACGCACCGCGTAACATTCGTCATTGATGAAGAGGGAATGATCATGAAGATCATCGACAAGGTGAAGACCAAGGATCATGCAAAGCAGATACTCGAAGCAATTGAGGGTTGATTATCCTTTTAACTTAAAAATGGAAAGAGTGTGACTCTTGTCTCTTTTGATAAAAGAGATTTTAAAGTATATTAAGCACTCATTTTGAAACCCTTAAATCCCTTTTATGAAAAGACTGATTTACCTGACCACAATCACCCTCCTTTCTCTTGTATTATTTATCAGCTATGATCTGAGCTCAAAATCGGGCGGAGCTCCGGTAGACAATGGAGATGCCGGCTTCTCAGGCGGACGCTTTGAAAATGGCAGGACCTGTGCCACCTCCGGTTGTCATGACGGAACGGCTACGACCACAGCCGGGCTAATAAGTACAAACATCGGCAGCAACGGATACACGCCCGGCCAAAGCTATCAGATCACGGTTACGGCCAATAAAAACGGAATGTCCAAGGCAGGATTTCAGCTTTCGGTACAAGACCTTTCGGGCTCTTTTGCCGGCACCCTGCAGAGCGGGAACAATGAAATGCAGGTAAATGGCGGGTATATCACACATACTTCTATAGGGACTTCCTGTACGGGAGGCAGTTGTTCGTGGACAGTAGACTGGACCGCTCCGGCAGCAGGTACGGGAGATGTGGAAATATCCGTAGCTATAAATCTCTCGGACAACAACGGTGCCACCTCGGGTGACGAAATTGTCACAGAACTCGTTACGGTGGCTGAAGCTACAAGTACCGGCATCGAAGAACCGCTGGCGTCCGGGGTGTCGATCCGTTATATTTCGTCAAGCCGCCAGATCAGGCTTGTACCCTCGGGGCAAGTGGCAGGAGAATCGTCCTTTTCAATTTTCAACCTGGCGGGCCAGGAAGTTATGAGCGGAGTGCTCAATCTTGAAGGAGAAAAAACACTTAACGTGAAAAATCTGGCTACGGGCTATTACATTTTCACATTAAATGAAATTCCCGGTGCTGTTGCGCAATTTGTTCAACAATAAAAGCAGGCTTGCAATTATCTTAGCGCTGTATGGCGACTAAGAAGAAAAAATACTACGTGGTCTGGCGTGGCCACCGTCCCGGCATTTACGATGACTGGACTGCGGTGCTACAACAAATAACCAGCTATCAGGGGGCTTTGTACAAATCTTACAAGAGCAAATGGGAAGCTGAAAAAGCTTTCAAACAGGGTCCCTCGGCCATGAAAGCCGGGAAGGATACTGCCCGGGCTCCTTTTATTCGCGACAGCATTAGTGTGGATGCCGCCTGCAGCGGCAATCCCGGTGTGATGGAATACAGAGGGGTGGAAACGGCCAGCAGGAAGGAGATTTTTCATCAGGGCCCCTTTCCGATGGGCACCAACAATCTGGGTGAATTTCTGGCTCTCGTCCATGCACTGGCATTGCAAAAAAAGGCCGGTACCAAAAGGCCGGTATATACGGATTCGGGTACGGCCCTTGCCTGGGTTCGGAACAAAAAGGTAAAGACCATGCTCCCCCGCAATGAAAAAACCCAGGAACTCTGGGACATGGTGGACCGGGCCGAGGCCTGGCTGCGAAACAACAGCTACGATATTCCGGTGTACAAATGGGATACGCGAAACTGGGGAGAGATACCGGCAGATTTCGGACGGAAATAAGAGAATCAGAAGAGCAGCCGTACCAACTCTTCTACTTTGTTGACTTCAATCAAGCGGCAATTAAATTTTTTCCGGTCGATGCCTTTCATATTGCCTGACGAAAGATAAATGTGCTCAAAGCCCAGCTTGTCGGCTTCGCTTATCCGTTGTTCGATGCGGTTGACCGGGCGAATTTCTCCCGAAAGCCCTATTTCTCCGGCAAATACTGCCCGGGGATCTACGATCTTGTCTTCGAGCGAAGAAATGAGAGTCGTCACAATGGCCAGATCGGCTGCAGGATCATCCACACGAATGCCCCCGGCCATATTCAGAAAAATATCCTTGTTCCCCATCGGAAATCCGATGCGCTTTTCGAGCACCGCCAGGAGCATATTCAGCCTGCGGAGGTCGAAGCCCGTTGCCGATCGTTGCGGGGTGCCGTAAACGGCTGTGGTCACCAGGGCCTGTACTTCGATAAGCATGGAACGCATTCCCTCCATAATAGCGGCAATGGCAATTCCGCTAAGTGCTTCGGGCCTTGTGGAAATAAGGATCTCCGAGGGATTGCTTACTTCGCGCAGGCCGTTGCCCTGCATTTCATAAATGCCCATTTCGGCAGTGCTTCCAAATCGGTTTTTAACCGTTCTCAGAATCCGGTATTGGTGATGGCGGTCTCCTTCAAATTGCAGGACCGTATCCACCATGTGTTCCAGCAACTTGGGTCCGGCAATGGACCCTTCTTTGGTGATGTGTCCGATCAAAAAGACCGGTGTGCCGGTTTCTTTGGCATATCGCTGCCATTCTCCCGTGCATTCCCTCACCTGCGAAACACTTCCCGGGGTAGAGTCGATGTGTTCGGAGTGAAGGGTTTGTATGGAGTCGATGATCACCACATCGGGCTTTATCTTTTTTGCCTGAAGGAAGATTCGCTGGGTATTGGTCTCTGTGTAAACGAGATATTCCGGATTCGTGATGCCCAGTCGTTCGGCCCGCATTTTGATTTGTGCGGCACTTTCCTCGCCCGATACATAGAGGATCCTTCGCCCGTCCAGGCCCCGGGCCATCTGGAGCATGAGGGTCGATTTGCCGATGCCGGGTTCTCCGCCAATGAGAATAAGCGATCCTGCCACAATGCCCCCGCCCAAAGCCCGGTCGAGCTCTTTGTCACCGGTGCTGAGGCGGATGCGCTCGTGCCCTTCGATGTTGTCGAGATTGACAGGTATCGAATGTGTCTTTCCTTTGTCGCTCTTCCACTGGAATCCAGCGCTTTTCCCTTCATCGCGGACAATGAGTTCTTCGATATAGGTGTTCCATTCGCCACAAGCCGGGCAGCGACCCATCCATTTTGCCGAGCTGTTGCCACAATTCTGACAGGTATAGACTGTTTTACTTTTGGCCATTCGTTCAAAAATAGCAATTCAAATGAGCTCCCGCTGAAATAAAAAGAGCTAAATCATATTCTCCTGCCCACAGAGAAATGAATTGGCTGCGTGCCGTCAAAAGAAAAGCACAGGATTGCCCGTTGCAAAGTAACTTTGCAAACAAAATATTTGAAACCATGAGAAGACCGGGTTCCCTTTTGATTTTCGTTGGCCTGATGGCATGGGCCGGATATATGACTTCCTGTGTTCCGGCACGCAAGTTTCAGGATACGGAGAATGCCCTGAAAGAAAAACAGGATTCTCTGCGCATTGTCTTGTCCAATTACCGTGATTGCCGCGAAGATGTGGCCTACATGGAGAAGCAAATCAATCAGATAAAGGAGGATATGGAGGCCTTGCAGCGGGATACGGCCAGAATGGCCAGGGAATACAATCAGTTGCAGAAAATGAATGAAAACCTGAATACCCTCTACGAAAAAGTGATAGAGCAGAACAAAGAACTGCTGAAGAACAGCAATCTGGAGCGGGAGAAACTCGCCCTGGAACTCAATGAGAAGGAAAAAATGCTCAATGAAAAGTCGCTGGAGCTGGAGCGGAAAGCCGAGCTTTTAAGTGAGAAAGAGGCAGAGCTGGAGAAAAAAGACAAGTCGATAGCAGCGCTGCGAGAAGGGCTCGAAGCCAGGGAAGAGAAAGTAAAACAGCTGGAACGCATGATAGCGGAGAAGGACTCGGCTGTCAATAATTTGCGGAGAAAGATGGAAGAAGCTTTGACCGGGTTTAATGAGTCGGATCTCAGTGTGGTGAAGAAAAACGGGAAAGTCTATGTATCGATGAGCGATAAATTGCTCTTTAAGTCGGGCAGCTGGGAATTGGGCGAGAACGGAAAATCGGCCCTGAAGCAGATTGCCGATGTAATGAATAAAAATCCCGAGATTGAGATACTGATTGAAGGACATACAGACAGCATTCCGGTGCGCCCGGGAGCTTGTGTAAAAGACAACTGGGACCTGAGCGTGATGCGGGCCACCTCGGTAGTCCGGATTTTGGAAGACTACGGAGTGGACCCCAGGCGCCTGCTGCCGGCCGGCCGTGCCGATTACTATCCGGTGGCCAGCAATCGCGATGCCGCGGGCAGGGCCAAAAACAGGCGAACCGAAATAATTCTCTCGCCAAGGCTTAATAAAATCATGAATTTGCTCGAAGGAAAGGATAAGTAAGGGAACAGCAACTAAAAAATGGAAAACAAAGACCCCAATCAACTGACTTTTATTGAGCATCTTGAGGCATTGCGCTGGCATATTCTTCGCTCGCTGACAGCAGTTCTTATTGTCTCTATTTTGGCATTTCTGAACAAAAGTTTTGTTTTTGATCAGATTATTCTGGCACCCAAAAACGAGGATTTTATCACCTACCGTTTTTTATGCTGGCTGTCTCACCAGATGCATCTGGGTGCCAATCTTTGTATGGACGGCATTGCTTTCACCCTGCAAAATGTGGACATGCCGGGTCAGTTTCTCATGCATGTGAAGGTTTCTTTCATTGCCGGACTCATCGTGGCTTTCCCCTATATTTTCTGGGAAATCTGGCGATTTGTAAAGCCCGGGCTGCACGACAATGAGATCCGCCACACTCGCGGACTGGTATTTGCCTGCTCCGCTTTGTTTTTTGTAGGTGTTCTCTTCGGCTACTATATCATCGTTCCTTTCTCTATTAATTTTTTGGGCAATTATCAGGTCAGTGAGGAAGTCATCAATGAAATTAATCTCGGCTCTTACATTTCCGTAGTTTCCATGATCACTTTGGCTGCGGGTATCATCTTCGAGTTGCCTGTGGCATCATACCTGCTCTCTCGTATGGGGCTTCTTACACCGGAGTTTCTGAAAAGCCACCGGAGAGAAGCCTTTGTCATCATCCTGGTTCTGGCAGCCGTCATCACTCCTCCCGATGTGACCAGTCAGATTATGATTGCCATTCCCATTCTCCTGCTTTATGAAGTAAGTATTGTGATTTCGCGCAGGGTGAACCGCAAACGGGAAGAAGAACTTAAATAAGCCGCATCATCACCTCAAAAGCTGCAAGAAAGGACAAAAAATTATGGGCAGAAGGAAAAAATATGTAATTGAAGGTCTGCGAATAGAGTCGGTAGGCGACAAGGGAGTGGGTGTGGCCCGCCACAATGGCAAGGTCGTCTTTGTCGAGGGGGGAGTGCCGGGTGATTTGGCCGATGTGCTGGTTTTCAAAAGCAGGCGCGATTATGCCATGGCGCGCTACCAGCGATTGCTGGAACCTTCTCCATTGCGGGCCCAACCCTTCTGCCGGCATTTTGATTATTGTGGCGGCTGCAAATGGCAGCACGTACAGTACAGGGCTCAGCTCGATTTTAAGCAGAAAGTGGTGGAAGATGCCCTTTCACGCATCGCCCACCTTGAGGCGGATACCGTGCATCCCATCATGGCTTCGCCTCAGCAGCAGTTCTATCGCAACAAGCTCGAATTTACTTTTTCGGAGCTGCGCTGGCTGACCCCCGAAGAAATTGAGAAAGGCGAGGAACTGACCGATCGCAGAGGGCTCGGCTTTCATGTGCCCGGAGCTTTTGACAAGGTTCTTGATATTGAAAACTGCTGGCTGCAGGATTCCCTGCAGGACCGGATTCGCAACAGCATACGCGAATATGCCTTCGAAAATGACCTTACTTTTTTTCACATCAGGGAGCAGAGGGGCTGGCTGCGAAATCTGCTGACCAGAAATACCCTTGGTGGGGAATGGATGGTCATCCTCAGTGTTTTTTACGAAGACGAGCCGGCCATGCAGGCAATCATGGACTTTCTTCATGAAAAATTTCCTGAAATCGATACCCTCATCGCAGTGGTAAACCCCAAAAAGAACGATACGCTTTACGACCTGGAATTTAAGACTTACTATGGGTCGGGCTACATTACCGAAGAACTGGATAATGTCAAATACCGCATAGGGCCGCTTACATTCTTTCAAACCAATCCGGCCCAGGCCCGGGCCATGTACCAGCGGGTCAGGGAAATGGCGGCCCTGAAATCCAGCGATCGGGTCTTCGACCTTTATACCGGCACGGGGTCCATTGCGCTCTACCTGGCAGATGCCTGTGCCAGTGTGACCGGCATCGAATCCATTCCCGAGGCAGTGCTCCATGCAAAGAGCAATGCCAAATTAAATGGCATTGACAATTGCACTTTTCTGGCCGGTGATATGAAAGAGCTCTTTAGTGAGTCTTTCTTTGCTACGTACGGAACGCCCGATGTGGTCATTACGGACCCTCCGCGTGCCGGAATGCATGAAAAAGTTTGCCGCCAGCTATTGCACTCCGGAGCACGCAGAATCATCTATGTCAGTTGCAATCCGGCTACGCAGGCCCGCGACCTGGCCATCCTGGCTGAAAAATACAGGCTCAGGGAAATACAGGCAGTGGATATGTTTCCACATACCTATCATGTAGAGAATATTGCCCTGCTGGAACGGAACGATCACAGGCCCAGCTGACGTCTGAGCTGTTCGATGGCTTCTTGGTTGGGCATCTGGTTCATGGCATTTCGGATATTCTTCTTTTCGCCTTCCGTAAGGTGGAAACTCATGGATGCGGCCCGCTCTTTCGGGCCGGGAATGTAGTTGAACTCGAGAAATTGCACCGGAACATCAAGGGTGCCTGAAAGCAAATCTATCTTGAAATTGTTGTTGTACTCCTGTATCTGCACCCAATTGTAATAAAGGTTCCAGATCGGATTCAGGATGCGTTTCATGAGGCTGGGGGCCGCTTCTTCGGCTATCTGGGGGCTGCCGTTGTTTACGGCATTGATGCCGATTATGACAATGCCATCCGTGTTTTGGTCGATCCAATCATCAAAAGCAAGAATAAAGCGGGTAATGGTTTCTATACCGTAATTGTCGCGAATGCCCGCATCCATAATTTGCATGGAGGGAATGCTCGGCAATTGGGCCGGAGGAAGAATATAGGGGTAGGTGGCATTGAGGCGCAGCGCTGTTGTGAATTTAATGTTTTCGCAACCGCAATAATTGAAAAAGCTCTGAAAGTCCACACCATCCACAGCCCGGTTGCTGAAATGCAAGTCCTCGTTCAGCGGACGGGTGAGATAGCGGACAGAGTGGGGTGAGATAAAGAGAAATCGCTCGTCATTGATGATGGTGGGCGACAGGATCATCATCGGGATATGCGCTTTCTCTTCCGGGATGGCATATTCCACAAGGCGTTTGTCAAGAATTCCTTCGGTATTCCGGTCAAAATAGCGCTCGAATATATAGGCGCGGTCCTTGTGATACGTTCTTCCGTCAATGTTTACCGTTCGCCAGGGGAAAAGAAAATCATTAACCACCAGGGCCTCGGTCAGGGGGTTGAGCAGGTCGCGGGTGATGTTTTTATAGTACCGGTTATCATTGGGGTCAATATTGGCGCCCTGCATTTCCTGAAGTTTCAGCTCACGGTAGTAGGCCGTGCCCAGTATGCCGCCACTGGCACCGGCCATTAAGACGGTATGATCCATCACCCTGCCCGGAAAGAGGCTGTCGAGTTTTTGCATGACGGCCATACTCCATGCCGAAGCTCTTGAACCCCCTCCGCTGGCGGCAATGAACACCATCTTAACTTTCCCGTTTTCTCCCTTCTTCTTCCTGAGCTTATGCAGCCAGTTGTCCAGTATTTTGAGGGTGTGCTGCCGGTCCTTTTGTATGGCTTCAAAACTGTTGATGGCAGCCAGGGTATCGCTCAGATAAGCCCTTGGGCTGACCTGATAATCCAGTCCGTAGGCTTCGTTGCGGTGATCGGCCCATCCATAGCGAATGAGAAGGCTGAAGACCAGCAGGAGCATCATATAGGCAATGAATCGCCAGCCCCGTGACCAGAAGTTCAACGCCCCTTCAAGCATCATCAGGGTGGCAAGAAGAATGATGACACTGCCCGCAGCCGGAATGACAAAAACGGGATAGTCGATAAAATAGCCGAGAAATACCAGCAAGGCAAAAGAAAGCACCTGCACGACAAATGCCGTAAAATGATGCTGGCGAAAAATGCGTATCAGCAGGGCCGCATCGTAATGACTAACGCCCCGCACAGGACGAATGGTCAGGTTCCGTGAAATGAAATTCTCTACCGGCCAGATTCTGGCGGTTTTTATTTTCCGCTCCCAGCTCTCGTGCTGTTCTGTTCCGGGGTCGGACGTATCTTCGGATGGATCGCCTGATTTTTTCTTCAGCTTGGAAATATTGACATTGAAGCTGGTAAAGTAAGCCAGGAAAATTCCCCACATCATCAGCAATGCCAGCAAGAGAGAAAAAATATTGATTGAAATGGCAAAAGCCGAATTGAATCCGCTTTGAAAGCGATACAGGGAGATCAAATAGGTCAGGACAAAAGAGGCCGGGATAAGCGAGTTGTTGATGAGATAGGTATAAAAGGGGTAGTGAAGCGTGGCAAGAAAGGGAAAGCGATAGCTGTTGAGCATATAGCTGACTATATGAAAAGTCATAATAAAGCCACCGAGGCAAAGGCCGACAATAAAAAAACTGACAAAACTGACTTTTCCGAGGTATTCGGGATCAAGAAAGAGATAAGGAATGCCAAAAAGCCGGCCTACGCTTCCGGTGACACTCAGGAAGAGCACCAGCCAGAATCCCAGAAGAACGGGGTGGCGCTTGAGATGGAGCAGCAGGAGCTGCACCATAAAGGAATAATAAATGCTTCGGATAAATCTCATAATTCGCTTTAGTAATATACTGAAGAAAGCACATTATTGTTTGTCTCTCAAACAGCATTTGTTCACTTCATTCATGCATTTGCCTTGCTTCCGCTACAGCCCGGTGATCTCATAACGATTAATCTTAACTTTGCCCTGAACGATCCGATTAATTCAGTAATCCGGCACTATGAAATTTGCACTTGCACAGCTCAACTTTCATGTAGGGCATTTTGAAGGCAACCTCAGGAAGATGAAAGAGGCCATAGACGAGGCTGCTGGGGCCGCTGCCGACCTGATTATTTTCCCCGAGCTTGCAGTCCCGGCCTATCCTCCGCGCGATTTTCTGGAGTTCGGTGATTTTATCGAGAGGTGCGATCAGAGTATTGCCGAACTGGCGCGATACAGCGGGGAGAAAGGCTTGGCGGTCATTGTGGGCTCACCCGAACGGAACCCCGTGCCCGAAGGGAAAGACCTTTACAATTCCGCCTGGTTTCTCGAAGGCGGAGAGGTCAGGGAGGTGGTCCGCAAGGCCCTTTTGCCGACCTATGACGTATTTGATGAGTACCGCTATTTTGAACCCTCGCGCGAATTCCGGATCATCCGCTTCAAAGGAAAGCGCATTGCTTTGACCATTTGCGAAGATCTGTGGAATATAGGCAACGAAAACCCGCTTTATACCATCAATCCGATGGAGGAACTTATGAAGCAGGAACCTGAGATTATGATCAACATTGCAGCCTCTCCTTTTGCCCACGGCCATACAGCCGAAAGAAAGAATGTGCTGAGGGACAATGTCAAGGCGTACGGCATTCCGCTCATTTATGTGAATCACAGCGGGGCACAAACCGAACTGCTTTTTGACGGAGGGTCTATGCTGATCAATGATGCTGCGAAGATCGTGGACGAACTGCCTTATTTTGAGGAGTGCATCCGCTATCACCAGTGGGACGACTGCTTTGAAGCCGCCAATCCGATGGAGAGTGACCGCGAGCAGCTTTGGGATAAAAATGCAGTGGTGTACAAAGGCTTGATTGAAGGCATTCGAAATTATTTCTTTAAACTGGGATTCCGCGAGGCCATACTGGGGCTCTCGGGAGGCATCGACTCGGCTCTGACGCTTGTGCTGGCGGTAGAGGCCCTCGGTGCTTCAAACGTTCATGCCATTCTCATGCCTTCGATGTTTTCTTCCGAAGGTTCGGTGAGTGATGCCCGCTGCCTGGCCGGCAACGTATGCTGCGAACACCGGGTCATCCCGATTACGGATGTGTATCATGCCTATCTTGATGTCTTGAAGCCCCACTTCGAAGACCGGCCCTTTGATGTCACCGAAGAAAACCTGCAGGCCCGTATCCGGGCCAACTATCTGATGGCCCTGTCCAATAAATTCGGCTATATCCTCCTGAACACAAGCAATAAAAGTGAACTGGCCGTAGGCTACGGAACCCTCTACGGTGACATGGCCGGTGGACTGTCGGTGATTGGCGACCTCTACAAAACGGAGGTCTATGACATGGCCCGCTGGATCAACCGCGAAAAGGAAATCATCCCCCGGAGCATTATTGAAAAAGTTCCTTCGGCCGAACTGAGGCCCGGGCAGAGCGATCAGGATACCCTGCCGCCATACGATTTGCTCGATCAGGTGTTACACGCCTATATTGAACGGGAGAAGGGCCCCGAAGAAATCGTTGCCATGGGATTTGAGCGGGAACTGGTGGCGCGCGTGCTCAGTATGGTCAATCGAAATGAATATAAACGCTATCAATTTGCCCCCGTTTTGCGGGTTTCGCCCAAGGCCTTCGGCATGGGCAGAAGGATGCCAATTGTTGCCAAATATTTGTCATGAATAGGATTTATCCACTAGCTTGCGTTATGTGGCGGACTCATTTATTAAGTTTTTTGAAAAAAAACACATGGACCTGAAAAGAATAGAAGCAATCCTTTTTGATGTGGACGGAGTTTTGACCGATGGACGCATATATTATGACGAAAGCGGTAATGAGTGGAAAGCCTTTCATGTGCGCGATGGCCTGATAATCAAAAGAATGTCGGATATGGGATTTCGATTTGGAGCCATCACGGGCCGCAGCAGCCGCTTGGTGGAGCGAAGAATGAAGGAACTGGGGGTGGAATTCCTGGTACAGAAGTGCATGAACAAGAAATCGGCATTGATGAAATTCGCTGCTGACTATGACGTGGCTTTTGACCACATAGCCTATGTGGGTGATGATCTGATCGATCTGCCTGCAATGGCGCTGGCAGGAGTGGCCGCCTGTCCGGCCGATGCGGATGAGGAAGTGAAAAAGAGATCGGACCTTGTCCTTGAGCAAAGGGGCGGTCAGGGTGTGGTGCGTGAGCTGGGCGAACGCATACTGAAAGACCGGGGGCGATGGGAGGAGTTTATGAACCAGTTTGACCGTGCCGTTGAAAAAACAGAAGAATAAAGCATGATAGCCTACAGCACTTTAAAGAAAAACAGTTTTTTGATCGCTGGACCGTGCGTGATCGAATCAGCGGAATTGCTGACAACTGTAGCCCGCGAGCTCAAACGTCTGGAGCAGAAATATGGCATTCCTGTTATCTTCAAAGCCAGCTATGACAAGGCCAACCGTACTTCTGCCGCTGCTTTCAGAGGTCCCGGAATGGAAGCCGGACTTCAAATGCTGGCCCGGATAAAAAAAGAGTTTTCGCTTCCCATTCTTACCGACATTCACGAGACGAAGCAGGCAGCTCCGGTGGCCGAAGTGGCCGATGTCCTTCAGATACCGGCCTTCCTCTGTCGCCAGACCGATCTCCTTCATGCGGCTGCACAGACAGGGAAAATCGTCAATATCAAAAAAGCACAGTTTCTGAGCGGAGCGGATATGTATTATCCTGCCGAGAAAGTTCGATCGGCCGGCAATGGGCAAATCCTGCTGACCGAAAGAGGCAATGTCTATGGCTACAACAATCTCGTGGTTGACTTCCGGAATATTGCAGAGATGAAGAAATTCGGTTATCCGGTAGTGATGGATTGTACGCACAGTGTACAGCGTCCGGGGGCTGCCGGTGGGCAGACCGGAGGAGACCGGGAATACGCACCGCTGATGGCCTACAGTGCAAAAGTTTGGGGAGCCGATGCCTTTTTTATGGAAACACACCCCGACCCTGACAATGCCCTCAGTGACGGAGCCAACCAGATCAGGCTGGAGCAGCTCGAGGGCATTCTGGACCGCTTATTTTTATAATGATTGATGCTATATGAAATATCAGGAAATCGCACGAAACACCATCCGTACGGAAATGGAAGGCCTCAAGGCGTTGGCCGAAAACATTGACGGGCAGTTTGACAGGGCCATCGGAGAAATATTGTCGGGGAAGGGCAAACTGATAGTAAGCGGCATGGGGAAATCGGGGCAGATAGGCCAAAAAATTGCTTCTACGCTGGCCTCCACAGGCACCCCGGCCTTTTTCCTGCATCCGGCAGAGGCTCTGCACGGTGACCTCGGAATGATAGATGATGCGGATATTCTGCTTCTGCTGAGCTACAGCGGTGAGACCGAAGAAATTCTTCGATTGCTGGCCTACCTCAAGGAGCACGGTAACATGACCATAGCCATCACGGGCAGCCCCGGGTCGACCCTGGCGTGCCATGCCGATATTGTTTTAAATGCCGCTGTTCCTGCCGAAGCCTGCCCGCTGCAACTGGCACCCACCACCTCGACCACCGCTGCGCTGGTGCTGGGCGATGCCCTGGCCGTGGCTTTAATGGAGGCCCGGCATTTTGAGGTAAAAGAATTTGCACGATTTCATCCGGGAGGAAAACTCGGGCATAAACTCCTGACCACCGTGGGTGAAGCCATGCGAAGAGAGCGGCTTCCTTTCGTCCCTATGGATATCGAACCCGAGGAGCTGCTCATCAGGATGAGCGAGGGCAAACTGGGGCTGGCGCTGGTGGGCACGGCCGGAAATCTCGAAGGTATAATTACGGATGGCGATTTCCGCAGGGGGCTGGTTCGCTTCGGGTCGATGAAGGAAATGGACCTGAAAAAAATCGTAACCCGAAATCCGGTCGTAGTCGAAGAGTCGATGGCCCTGAGTGAAGCAGAGGCCCTGATGAAAGAAAGAAAAATCACAGCGCTTCCGGTACGCCAGGGTGGAAAGATTACGGGGGTCTATCAAATTTTCAATTAGAACTTCCCGGTGTTAGAGCTTTTTTCGCAGGCTGCAGATATTCGTGTTGTCGCGTGCAAAATAATTGACCTCATCCATGAGTGAATAAATGAGTTTCAGGCCCAGGCCACCGGCTTTTCTCTCCCGGATCAGCTCATCCAGCGATTTGTCCATGGCATCATCCAGTTCATTGTTGTCAATCACTCCCACATCACTGATTTCGACCGTGAGCTGCCTTTCTTCCTTGCGCACTTCGAGGCGCAGGACCTTGCTGATGTCGCAGTTGTTGCCGTGGATGATGGCGTTGGCACAGGCTTCATCCACGGCCAGTACGATTTCGTGTTTGACTCCTTCGGCCACTTTAAACCGGGCCAGCGTGGAATAAAGAAATCGTCTGATATCCGCCAGTTTGGAAGGCGTGCAGGGGGTAGTAAATTCAGACTTCATGGAGTTGATTTTTGGCCTGGGTAAAATCATGGGTGATAGCTACTACTTTTTGAAGGCCCAGGATATTGAAAACACTTTCCACGTTTTCGCGGAGGTGATAGAATACAAATTTCCCGTTGTGGCTTTTCAGCTCACTGATGTAGCTGATAAAAACTCCCAGTCCGGCTGAAGAAATATATTCGAGTTGCCTGCAGTCCACGGCAATCTTGTAGTATCCGTCAGCAATGGCTTTGCTGATGATTCGGTCGAGGTTGATGGCCCCGTTGGCATCCAATTCTCCCACTAGGGAGATTTTCAGGGCGTCTTCGCTGAGTTTGCTGATTATTTCCATTTTTTCTCCTTTTTAAAGTTGATTTTTATTCTGGCCGTTCGCCTTGATTTTGATGGTCATCAGGCTCATGTCATCCCTTATGCTGCTGTTGCTGAAGGATTGCACCTCCCGCAGTATTTTTTTATTCAGGCTTTTGCTGTCCAGCTCCATGTTGAGGTAAATGCAATCACGAAGTCTTTCATAGCCAAACTCTTCAAAGTCATCGGTATTTCTCGACTCTACAATGCCGTCTGTGTACAAAACGATGATATCTCCGGCATGCAGCTTTACGGTGCGGCTCATCAGGGTTTTGTCAAAGCTTTCCCCATTGATGATTCCAAGGCCGAGTCCGTCATCCTGCAGCGTATGTATTTTATGTTCTTTGGCATTGTAATGTATGAGCGGGCAGTGCCCTCCGCGTACGTAGCGCAATTCCAGTTTATTGAGATCGATCACGGCATAGAGCACGGTGATAAACATGCCCTTGTCGAAGCACTGATTGACGGCCCGATTGGCCAGAGAAAGAAACTTTTCGGGTTCCGGTTCGCTCAGCATCAGCGACTGAAAGATGCCTTTCATTTCGGCCACATGCAATGCAGCCGAGGTGCCTTTGCCCGACACATCGGCCATGAGTACGGCTATGGACTGGTCACTCATCACATGGCAATCGTAGTAGTCGCCTCCTATTTCTTCGGCAGAAATGCTGGCGGCTGCTATATCTGTTTTTTTACTCAGCGGAAATTCCTTCGGCAGCAGGCGTTTTTGCATTTCCCTGCCGATGGCAATGTCTTTTTCGAGCCGCGCCTTGCCGGCTACTTCCTGCAGCGAGCATACATGACTGGCCGAAAGCCGCGTGTGGCCAACGAAGTGGCTGACCTCGCGCGCAAGGTGTTCATTCAGTCCGTTGGGCGATTCAAATCCGAGATAGAGGCGCCATTCGCTGCCATCCTGCAATGTGAAAGGATAGATGGCCAGTGAGCGAATGGAAAGCACATGACTGCCCAGTACCGGATCTTTGTCAAGGTCGCGGATGAAAAGAAAGTCCTTGGCCCGGTCGAGCTGAAAGTGGCCCGGGTGGGCGTGCAGCGAATAATCAATTCTTTTGACGTCATTCGTGGAAATTCCTTCTACGCAGGGATATTGATTTTCGGGGCCTTCGTTGTTGACACGCGCAAGCCAGACGGCATCTGCCGATGATGAACTGCGGGTTTGCCTGGCTAGTGTATACAGAAGGGTATGAAGGTCATGGGTCTTTTCCGCCTCGAGGCCTGCTTCGATAAGATGCTTTTTTTCGGCATCCCGGATATCGAGGATGGCCGCTACCGGAAGATGGAAGAGAAGAAACAATGCGGAAATCAGACTGAATCCAAGGGTCAGGAATCCGCTGAGTGCCACATAGCTGCTTTGCGAAATATGTATGGGCAGTTCATAGCCCGATTCGGGAAAGTAAGTCTTCAGTAAAATGATGCTGCTCAGAAAACTAAGTGCCAGCAGATAGAAGAGAGTCGATTTTCGAAGTTTCTTGTCGAGGCCGACCAGCCAGTCTACCTTGAAGAGCAGTGAGAGGCCGGCCGCCCCGGCCACAGCGAACAGTACATAGTTGAGTAGCGGATATGTCAATCCGGCTGCCTGCAATACGGGCAGGGCCACGAGGCAGGAACTCAGGAGCAGAAGTGCTTTGCGGGAGGCAGCAGGCCGCTGGCTGCTGATGATTTGAAAAACCATAACGGTTCCGGCCGTGAAGTAGAAAACGAGAAAGGCAGACTGCAAGCCCTGAAGAATCAGAACCCAGCGGGATGGTGCTGCAGTGGCAGATGCCTCAGGCAGTAGAATGCCTGGAAGAAGAAGTAAAACAAGGGTGAGCAGGCCGAGCACACTGAGCTGGAGCAAATGTTCAACCGTGTGAAAAGTGCGGAGACCTGCAAACAGCTGCCTGACAAGGAAAAAGGTGCCCAGGTAGAAAAATGCTTCGCTAATGGCCGGCAAATTGGGGGCAATGGCGGGTGCCGGACATCCGGCTAAAAAAAGCATCAATACACCAAAACTCCCGAAAGTGATCAATCCGGCCAGCCAGGTGAGTGATAGTGAATGAGCGATAGGGTTTTTCATGGTATACCGAATCGAAAATACCCCTTAGACCGGCATAACGGCCTGCTCGTTATTAACAGGAACACAGGAAATCAGCTTTTCTTGTCTACTATTTCAAGCGATCTATTTAGAAGAGAATGCCCAGGCGAAGACCTATATTTCTCAGACTTACCTTGTCGTCCAGAAAGGAGGTCTTGTAAATATTTGTAAATCCGTTGCTGTAATAGAGGCCGGCCATGACGGCTGTGGCACCCCCGAGAGAGTACTCAATTCCCCCTCCGATATGAAGAGAGAGGTTGACACCTACCGTTTCACTGTTCTTTTGATTTTTGAAATTATATTTCGGATCTGTGTTATCTGCTTTCTGATCGTATCGTGAGGCTATCAATATGCCCGGTACGAATCCCATCTGCCCGTAATAGGTGATGTATCCGACTTCATTGGTGCGCAGACGCATTGTCAGGGGCACTTCAACGTACTGAAGCTTCAGTGTTTGGGTAGCCGTATATTCAACCGAAGCATCCGTAAGCTTAATATTGTCAAGCGTTACATTGGCCATTCGATGGGTAATACCCGTACTGAAAGCATATCTTTCCACTTCTCCGAGGGTGAAATCGACCAGCAATCCATAGTTGAGGCCCACAGAAACACCACCGGGATCGACTTCACTGGCGAGAATGCGTGTAAAATTAAATTCGGGAGAAGCCGTTAATCCAAAGCGGAATTGTTGGGCATCGAGAAATTGAAAGGAAAGAAGAAAAATCAGTGCGAAGAAAGCCTTTCTCATAATTTTACATTTTAGACGGTTTATTAGAGAATATTTTTTAAAATGAACATCAAAAATAAAACAATTTTGCTCATGCTTCTCCTGCTCTTTGTGGGCCAGGCATCCTGCAGGAAAGCACGTAAGATACCGGTGCCGGATGTCGATCACATCCAAATTGATCTGAATCTTATCCGGCTTGACAAGATATTGAGGGAGGTAGATACGACCGGGCCCTATGCTCCTTTGCCGCGGCTGGCTCAGGAGTATCCGGGTATTTATGAATGCTACAGCACCAATATTCTGGGGTTTATTCCCCGCAACGGAGAAGGAAAATCCGACCTGAAGGAAATCTCTGCCTACCTCAATTATCCCGGATTTAAAGCGGCACTGGACAGCGTGGCAAAGGCATTCCCCGACCTGGATGATTTGCAGGAACAGTTGTATCAGGCCTTCCGGTATATGCGCTATCACCTTCCGGAGCGCCCGGTTCCCGATGTCTTTACATTCGTCTCTGAATATCGCTATGGAGCGGTTACCTGCTACGATTCCCTCCTTGGCATAGGTCTGGATATGTATCTGGGCAAGGATTTTACTTTTTATCCTGCTTTGGGATATCCCAAATACATCATGAGGCGTATGAGCCCCGAATATATCGTCCGGGACGCCATGATGAGCCTGGCCCGGAATGATTTTGGCGCGGACGTTTCCAGCGATCTTCTTCTTGATCGCATGATCCATCAGGGGAAACTGCTCTACTACCTCGACCTGACATTGCCCGAAACACCGGATAGCATAAAAATCGGCTACAGCTCCGCGCAACTGCAATGGTGCAGGGAAAATGAATCGGAGATTTGGGCCTATTTTCTGGATGATGACCGGCTTTTTATGAACGACCGGATCAGGGGGAGCCATTACATCAGCACCGGCCCTTCGACCATGGGAATGCCACCTGAAGCGCCTGGAAATGTAGGCTCGTGGCTAGGCTGGCAAATCGTGCGGGAGTTCATGTGGCAAAATCCGGATATCAGCCTTGCGGAGCTGATGCAAATGCAAAACGGGCAGAAAATCCTCCGCCTGAGCGCTTACAAACCCTGACAATTATTCGAAACAAAATCTGAACGAAAGAGAGGTCTTTATGCGGGCTTTGACGAAAGCGTTTCCTGCAGGGCGCAATCGTATTGGTCTATAACTTTCTGCCAGTCATAGTGTGCCACAAATTGCTCCGTTTTTTGCTTTCTCAGAAGTGGGATGCTAAAGAGGCGCTGCTGAATCAGGTTGGCCAGTTCGCGCTCGTCATCTGCCCGGTAAAAGAAGCTGGCATGCAGTGGTTCGGGCACATGCTCGGGATATGCCAGGCGATCGGGCAGGAGCGGCTTGACATTGCAATACATGGCTTCCACCACACTTCCTCCAAAGAAATCCTGAATGGAAGTGACCGGCAAAATATCTGAAAGGCAGAGCCAGCGGGCATACTCCTGAAAGCTGCTGACATATCCGCAATGCAAAAGTTCTTTCTCAAAGGTGCTCCGGATTTCATCAAATATGGCCGGATATTTCTCGCTTTGGCTTCCGAGCACAACGAGATGAAAGTCGATGCCTCTCTTTTTGAGCATTTTCAAAACACGAAAGAAGGATTCGGGTGCTTTGTCGTATTCCCAGCGATGATTCCAGAGAATGACCCCTCTTTTCGGCCGTTCTCTTTTTTCTTTTTTTAGCGGGTCAAATTTTTTCAGATCCATGCCCAGGTGCAGCACACGTGATTTCTTTTCGATGATGCCGATGCCCTCCTTGTTGTTGGGTGGCGGAAAGGACCGGAGAAACCCGGGCAGGGCGCTGCAAAAACTATCGCGGTGATAGCGCGAGTTGAAAAAAACGCGGGTGGCGAGCAGGGCCGAACTGTAATTAATGAAGGCATAGTGGTGATCACGGGCATTCTTTACATCGCGGTCCTGAGGCGACCAGGGGTAGGTGAGCTGGTTTTCGTGAAAGTAGAGCGCAGCAGGGGTCGAGGCGCTCTTCTCGCGGGTCAGTGCCAGGAAGAGTCCCAGGTCGAGCATATCGCTGGCGAGAATGAGGTCGGGTTGCAGGGAGGATTCGAGGAATCGCCCGGCCAGTGTCACCGCAGCACCGTGCATGCGCCATTTCCAATGCCGGCCGGGCAGCGTGAAAAGCGTGATTTCATGTCTGCTGTATTTTACAAGTCCCTCGGCCCATTGGCGATGAGATCCCCCGAAGAAGGGTTCAATGAGCGCAATTTTCATATCTTTCGATGCCTTTAATTAATTTGAAAAAGGGGCTGTCTGAAGATAAAATATTTTCCATGAAAACGATCTCAGTTATTATTTCCATGTTTTTTCTCTCTTTCCTGCTTTCGGCTCAGGAAGGTATCTATAAATTTAAAATGCCGGATATCCATGGCGACACGCATTCCTTATCCGAATACCGGGGCAAGGTGCTCCTCATTGTCAATGTGGCCAGCAAATGCGGTTACACACCTCAGTACGAGGCATTGCAGAAGCTGTATGAGAAGTATCGTGAGCAGGGACTCGTTGTGCTTGCATTTCCGGCCAATGATTTCCTGAAGCAGGAACCCGGGAGCGATGCCGAAATACTTGAATTCTGCCGCAGGAACTATGGTGTTACATTTCCTGTTTTTTCAAAAATCCATGTAAAAGGGAAGAAAATACACCCGCTTTATCGCTATCTGCGCGAAGAAAGCGGTCGCGATGTGAAGTGGAATTTTCAGAAGTACCTTATCGACCGGAACGGCAAGATCATCCGGGTCTTTGCCCCGAAAGTGAAACCCGACTCGGAGGAAATGATTCAAGCAATAGAGTCAGTTTTGAGTTGAGTTGCGCTGGCCGGCATGCAGCGAGAATGCCACGGGCAGTTCCACCAGTACGGGTACGGGGAATCCATCGATTTTGCCGGGTACCCAGGGCGGCATGAGGCGAAGCATGCCGATAACTGCCGAATCGCAATCGGGGCTCAGGCCTTCTTCGATTATATATTGCTCGGTAAGCCCCTCGCGGTTGATTACAAAGCGGACCAGCACCTGCCCTTCGAGGCTGTCGGCAAGGGCCGATTCGGGATATTCGAGGTGAGACTGAATGAATTCAACCAAATCACCGTGGAACACAGGCGTTTCGTCCACATCATTCACACCGAAAATCTGATTCTTTTTTTCTCCACAGGCCATGCTTAAGAGTGCCAGTGCTAAGAATGTGATGCCAAACTTTTTAAACATTTTTCTTTTCAATTATCTTTTCGCAATTAGCCTGCAAATATTAATTTTAGGCTTCCGTTTTCCTTCACAATACACCCAAAATTACAATTTCTTTTATGAGCTGCCCCGGGGCAGGCGATAAAGAGTTGTATGATGAGGCAGAAGCAAAAGAATTAACGAAAACTTAAAAGCAAAACAAAGCTTTGATTACACAATTACAAAGCCATACGATCTTCCTTTTCGGCATGCAGCCGTATTTTTGCACCGAGAATTTCGAACCTGTTTTTTTAACTAAATCAATATTGCTATGAAAAAAAGTCTACCTGTATTAGGACGCAGGCCACGGACTTTGAGTGCCTTGCTGGCAACAGCACTTTTGCTGTTCTTTGCTACTGCACTCAATGCCCAGATTACTGTAAGCGGAGTAGTTATGGATGCCGAAACCGGAGAAACACTGGTGGGAGCAAACATTCTGGTGGAAGGTACCCAGATGGGAACCGCTACCAACATTGACGGGGAGTTTGTCCTCGAAAATGTACCGCAAAATGCAAAAATCACGGCCTCCATGGTGGGGTATAAACCTCAGACAAAAGCGGCTTCTCCTCATATGACGTTTGAGCTTGAAGCCGGAACGCTTGAGCTGACTACACTTGAGATTGTTGCCAGCCGTGCCGACCGCGAAACACCTTTTGCATTTACGAATCTGGGCAAAAAAGAAGTGACCGAAAGATTGGGTTCCCAGGACCTTCCGATGGTGCTGAATACGGCTCCTTCGGTGTATGCCACTACCCAGGGCGGGGGTGCCGGTGATGCCCGCATCAACGTGCGTGGATTCAACCAAAGAAATGTGGCCATCATGATCAATGGGGTCCCTGTGAATGACATGGAAAATGGCTGGGTTTACTGGTCAAACTGGGACGGAGTGGGCGATGCTACTTCTTCTATCCAATTGCAGCGCGGACTGAGTTCCGTCAACCTGGCTACCCCATCCATCGGTGGTACGCTGAACATCATTACCGACCCGGCCGCGCAAGTACGCGGTGGTTCTGTAAAGTCAGAGTACGGCAGCTGGGGATTCAAAAAAACCACTGTTTCTCTGAACTCAGGATTGGTGAATGACAAATTTGCCTTCAGTGGTACACTTGTCAGAAAAACCGGAGACGGCTTTTACGAAGGAACCTATACCGATGCATGGGCCTACTATTTCGGAGCTTCTTACAAAGCTTCTGATAAGGATCGGTTCGAACTCTTTGTCATAGGTGCACCGCAACGTCACGGACAAAACCTGTATAAGCAAAATATTGCTGCTTATAGCGAAGAGTTTGCCAGAAGCCTGCCTGATTATGACCCTGCCGCACTTGATAAATTTAAAGAACAGGGTCGTTCCTTCAACCAAAACTGGGCCCCGGTAAGCCCGACTTATCGCGGCAAGCAATACTACGATATGTACCAAAAGTATGATCGTGTAAGCCGTTCAGGTGCCAACTTTATCCTGGAAAGAGAAAACTTCTTCCACAAACCTCAGGTTAACCTCAACTGGTACCACACCTTCAACAAAAAAGCACAATGGGCTACTATTGCTTATTGGAGTGGCGGACGCGGTGGCGGAGCCGGAACATATGGCTCGGTATACAGAAGAGATGCCCTGGGCAATCTCGGTGATGACAACTACAAATTCTACTACGGTCCTTCCCCGTGGACATGGGATTGGGATGCAACCATTGCCGTCAATCAGGCTGATTCCGGTACTTATTATGTCGATAAAAAAGCCATCACGAAAGAGGATGGCCAGTCTATCGGTATACTGCGCAGCAGCCGAAACAATCAGTACACCATTGGAGCCATCTCCAAGTTATACTATGACATCAGTGATAATCTGAAAACCGTGATTGGAATTGACTGGCGTACTGCCCAGATCGAGCACTACCGTGAAGTAAGAGACTTGCTGGGTGGTCAGTATTTCATATACAAAGGCAATGACTTTGACACAGATCCTGCGTCATGGAAAAAAGGACTGGGAGACAGAGTGGCCTACAACTTTACCAACACGGTAGACTGGCTGGGTGCTTATGCACAGGCCCAGTACACCACCGAAAAGTTGTCACTCTTTGGAATGGTGGGATGGAATACCATCAAATACGGACATACCAACCACTTCATCAATGCACGCGATGACGGAGATCCCAACACGGAGGCAAATGCCAATGGTGAGCTGGTAGCCAAGAGCCCGAGCCTGAACGGATATCAGGCCAAAGGTGGTGTCATGTACAAAGTTTCTACCGCCATCAGTTTCTTTGCCAATGCAGGCTATGTGTCGAAAACACCCATTTTTGATGGGGCCATTAATGACCGGACAGGCCAGGTGTTTGATAATCCTGAAAATGAGAAATTTGCTTCAATCGAAATTGGCATGGACGGACAGTTTGCAGATGGCAAGCTCAGTACTAAAATCAACTATTACAATACCACCTGGAAAGATCGAACTCAGGTAAGAGGGGTTACTTTGCAAGACGGATCTGAAGGAGCGGTTTACATTCGCGGAATGAATTCCAAGCATTCCGGTTTGGAGATTGAAACGGCCTGGAAGCCTTGTAACTCTTTCCGACTGGATGCTGCCGCATCCTTCGGAAACTGGAAACTGACCAATGATGTTTCAGGAAGCTATACGACTTATATAGATGATTCTTTGGTAACGGAATCTTACAATTATTACGTGAAAGACCTGAAGGTGGGGGATGCTCCGCAAACCCAGCTGGCTCTTTCTCCTTCTTTCTATCCGGCCAAAGGCTTCATGCTGCAGTTCGTATATCGCTACTATGCCAATAACTATGCAAACTGGGATCCCTTCAGCAGAGACGATGAGAATGACCGTGCCCAAAGCTGGAAAGCGCCTAACTACGGTGTAGTAGACTTTCATACCCGCTATTCACTGCCGCTGGGCGTGAAGGGAATTAAAGCCGAAGTCTTTGCCCATGTATTCAACCTGTTGAACAATGTATTCATCCAGGATGCAACGGACAACAGCCGTTACAATGCATTTGACAAAGATCACGATGCGGATGACGCGGAAGTTTTCTTCGGTATGCCGCGAAGTGCGAATGCAGGATTCAGAATTACGTTCTGATCCGACTTTTTGATAAAATTAAAATGCGGCATGGCCTCCGGGCGATGCCGCATTTTTTTATCCCTGCTCGATGTGGCGAAGCAGTGCCTGATAATATTTCTTATCGCTGCGGTAAGCCGGGTGATAAGAGAAGAGGGATTGCAAAGCCTGTCTACAGTAGTATGCTGCCAGTTCCTTCTGGCCCAGCTCTGCCTTGATAGCCGCGATGAAGCCGTGAATGTAGGCTTTGATATAGTCGTTGTTTCTTCGCGCAATCCGGAGTGCATAGCGTGCCGTCTGCAGCGCTTGGTAAATGTGCTTTTCTCGATAGTGCTCCAGGGCCAGGTCAAAGATGGATTGGGCTTTTTCTCTTTGCGAAGCTTTGCGGATCAGTGTGCGTTGATTTTTCATGTCGTTTTATTTTGATTCAAAGATCAGCACCGACTCCGCACCCTATTTGATGAGTGAATATTTTTTCAGAAGCATGCGTCCTTACTTGGAAAGCCTTCCCGCTCAGCCTTATATTTGCAGGAAAGAAAGCGGATATGATTGAAGCGTTTAAAAATTTGAGCAGGGAAGAACAAGAGTATCTCCTGAAAGTACCCGTGATGATTGCCATTCTCATTGCAGGTGTCGATGACGACATTGACAACCGGGAGATTGAATCGGCCAGAAAGTGGGCGCAATACAAAAGAATTACAAGTGATCCGCTGCTGATACCCTACTATGAACTGGTGTATAAACATTTTGAAGAGAATATGGAATCGCTGATCATGGATTATCCTTCCATGGCTGCGTTGCGCAACCCCATCATTAAAAAAGAGCTCGAAAAGATAAACGGACTCTTTGAAAAACTCGATCCGGAGTTTTCCCAAGCACTCTACGACAGCCTGAAACGCTATGCCAGGTATGTGGCGGAAGCCTCGGGCGGATTTCTCGGCTTTTTTAAGGTCAGCCCTGAAGAGAAAGAACTGCTTGACCTGCCCATGATTAAGAATCCGGCCGGAGAAAAATGAAAAAGCGCAGGAAGCCTGCGGCATTTGCCATCTCTGATGTGCACGGGTGTGCTTCCACATTCGCAGCTTTGCTTTTCGAGAAATTGGATATTCAGGCGGGCGACCGGCTTTTTCTTTTGGGCGATATGATCAATCGGGGGCCCGAGTCACGCTCGGTGCTGGATATGATAATGCACCTGGAAGAAGAAGGTGTTGAGCTTAGCTACTTGCGCGGCAACCACGAAGAAATATTGCTGCAGGCCGCTGAAAGCGGGCAAATGGATGATTTGCTACGCTATGGCGGAGCTGCTACCTTGAAGAGCTTTGGGGTAGAGACCCCGGCCGATATCCCCGAAAAATACCTGAACTTGATCTCTCGCAGCGAATTCCACATGCAATACAGGGATTTTGTACTGGTGCATGCCGGACTGAATCTGAGTATCGAGGATCCTTTTTCAGACAATGAGGCCATGCTCTGGATTCGGGAAATGCGTGGGAAAAGCGAGAAACTGAAAGGACTCACTATCGTTCACGGCCACACCCCCTGGGATAAGGAGCGGATAAAAAAACAGCTGGAAATGGCTAAGCGGCCGGAAATCATCAACATAGATGCAGGCTGTGTTTACGGGCGGCCCGGGAGCCGTCTTTGTGCTTTCGACCTTGACAGGGAGAAATTTACTTTTGCCCGCAACAGAGATCACTGATGCTATTCAATATCGGTGCTCAGTTTGAATCGAAGAATGCGATTGTTCCCCTTGTCGGCTACATAAACCGTTTTTTTGAAATAACAGACACCTGAGGGATCGATAAACTGAAAGGGCCCGCTGCCTTCGCCACCGAAGGAAGCCGGTATCTGCTTTGTAAAGTTGCCCGTTGGCGGAGGATTTACCCCTTCGTAACCACTCTGGGTAAACTGGAAAAGAGAATCGAGTTCGCTGTCGACTATGAAAATATAGCCGGTCGCATCGGGGGCAATGAAGATGTCGGCCGGCTGCTTGAAACGATTGGGCTCGTAAAGAAAGCGGCTGGCTTTCGCAGTGTCCTGCTCAATCAGGGCCGGATTTTCGAGATACACGATGCCGGCTGCAGGGTCTTCTACTTTTCGAATCCACAAGGCCTTGTAAACTGCATTATCCTTGCTTTGCAAAAGGATGAAGTCTTCGCTTTCGTTCACCCCGAAAATCCGTTGCGGAGGTGCGGCAAAAGTGGCGATACCACTCGGATCGAGAACCGACTTCAAACTCGAAGTTTTGGGGTTAAGGCCGTTGGCATACCCAATATTTTCTCCGTTTTCGTCAAAGAAGAGGACGGCATTGTCGGGCCGGGAAATGGATGCCAGGTCATTGCGGGGGCCGCTGCGGGTAACGTAAAGCACATTGGCCGAGTTGGTGGCCAGCCCCGTAAAGCGTACGGCTTCGTCATCCGCTCCCCTGAATGCGGTATTCTGCCGGCTTTTATCAGCAAACGGATGAATAAGGGTATCAAGAAACTGTACCGGGGCAGAGGTGGCCGTGTTTACCAGATGATAAATGGCAGTAAGCTTGCGCATGCTTCCGTTCACTTCCTTTTCAACCTGTCCTATGACATAGGTGTGCAGACGCCTGTCTTGGATCACATCGCTGGCTCCCGGTATGGCGATGGTCTTTTGCAGCGCACCTGTCTGGTCCATAACATTCAGTCCGTTGTCGTCTATGATGTAAATCATCTCATCGTAGCCGACATAGACATCTATGGGATGGCTGAAAAAATCCCAAATTGGCAAAATCGGTACATACCCCACTTCCGAAGGGTTCAGGCGGGGATCAATGGCGCCCTCTTTGAAAATTTCATGCACCGTTTCATCCTGTTTTTTACCCAGAAGAAAATCGCAGGAGGCCGCCTGGAAAGCCAGGAAGAGGAGTATGATTGGTACTATGATCTTTTTCTTTGTCATCGCAGTGATATTCCCATGGTGAAGCGGTGGCTCATGCCCAGTCGTGTTTTGTGCAGGTAGCCATAGTCAAACCGCAAGCTGCCGAAGTTTCTTTTAAGGTCGATGCCGAATCCAAACGAAGGAAGACCGGATTCATCTACTCCGAGAAGGTATCCCGCCCGCAGATAGAGCAGGTGATTCCAGAAGTATTCCGTACCGATGCCGAGGGTTTCGTTGTTGTCGGTCGGATGATTGAGCTGCAGGGCCAGTGTCCAGCGATTGCGCTCATTCAAAACAGGATCCCAGGAGAAGCCCAAACGGAAGACCGAAGGAATGGAAATGGATTCAAAATCGCTGACGGGCGTATTTCCTGCAAGGGTCAATTTATCGATACTTCCCCGTGGGGTGGTATTGAATCCAAAGTTGCTTACACCTACGGCAAAGTGGGTGTTGGCCAGTCCTACGTCATATTGAAATCCGAAATCGAAAACCAGCCCGTGTGTGTTGATTCCGGCAATACCTTCGTAGATGTATTTGGAAGTAATGCCAAACTGAAACTGATCGGTAAGTTTTCGGGCGAGTGTCAGTCCGAGCGCCATGTCCGTAGTCCGGAAAGTCTGGCCCGTTCCTTTGGGCATGAATTCCGTGGTGACGGGCATATCGCCCGAATTGAGATAGACCATTCCCAGCCCGAGATAGGTGTCGGAGCCGAGCGCCCTTACCACCCCGATATGCTGCAGAGAGATGTCGGAGAAGTATTGATTATGGCCACCGGAAAAATGCCAGTCGAAGGTGTCGACACCGGCAATGCCGGCCGGATTCCAGAAAAGGGCGGATACATCGTCCACCGTGCTGATATAACTTTCGGCCATGCCGGCTGATCGCGCATCAGGGCCGATCTTCAGAAACTGAAAGCCGGTTGTGCCCGTTCGGCTGTCGCCAAAAGACGGGAGAATCTGGGCCTTCAACAGCAGCAAAGGGCTCAGAATCAGGAACGATATGATCAAAAGACGTCTGTACATGAACGGCTCAAAATTATTGAAAATATTGACTGCACAGCCGATCCGGGGCATTTATTTTGCCTTGGCACTTCTTTTCTATTTTTGAAATAATAAAATAATAGAATTATGATGGAATGGATGGATCCGGCCATACAGGCCTACGCGGAAGAACACAGCTCACCCGAGCCAGCCGTATTGGCGGAATTGAGCCGCCTCACACGGGAGAAAGTACACAGCCCGCAGATGCTTTCGGGGCACATGCAGGGGCGCTTTCTGGCTTTGATTAGCCGTCTTCTGAACCCTTCGCTGATCCTCGAGATTGGTACCTACACCGGCTATTCGGCCCTATGCCTGGCCGAGGGGCTGCACCCCGGTGGCAAACTAATCACCCTGGACAAGGACCCGCGGGTGACGGAGATCGCCCAATCTTTTTTTGAAAAGGCGGGCTTTGCCTCGCAGATCGAAATCCGTCTCGGAGAAGCGGACAAACTGATCCCCGGGATTGAGGGAGAGATAGACCTTGTTTTTATTGATGCTGATAAACGCAATTATTCAAATTACTTTGACCGGGTCATCGACCGGGTGCGCAAAGGGGGGCTTATCATTGCCGACAATGTGCTGTGGAGCGGAAGAGTGACAAAGGAGGAAAAAGACAAGCAGACGGCTGCACTGGATGCTTATAACAAAAAAGTATTGGCCGATAAGCGGGTGAGCACCTTATTGCTTCCTGTGAGAGACGGCCTGAATATTGCCCAAAAAATTGTATAGCAGGTACTAAGGCGTGTGCAAGTAAAGTTGGATAGGGCAATGGCCCGCTTATTTTTGTAAGATGCACAAATCTGCTTCCATCCTGCTTTCTTTTATTCTGCTTTTGCTTTCTGCTTCGGGGCTGGGGGCCCAGGGCGGGCTCCGTACCGAAGACTACATAGCCCTGTACAAAGAAGTGGCGATAAGTGAGATGTATCGTGCCGGAATTCCGGCCAGCATCACACTGGCTCAGGGCATCCTGGAAAGCGGATCGGGAAACAGCCGCCTGGCGGTGGAGGCAAACAATCATTTCGGCATCAAATGCCATGAGTGGAACGGAGATTTTATCAGGGAGGATGACGATGCGGCCAATGAGTGTTTTCGCAAATATGAGGATGCCATGCAATCCTACATTGACCATTCGGAGTTTCTGATGAGCCGTCCGCGCTATGCCTTTCTGTTTGAATACAGCCGCACAGACTACAAACATTGGGCCCACGGGCTCAAGAAAGCGGGCTATGCCACCAATCCGAAATATGCACACATTCTTATCGACCTGATCGATCGCTACGATCTGCACCGTTTTGATACGGCTGCCGACCCGCAGCTCGTGTATCAGCCCGGCCCCCTGCCCGATGATCCGGTGGCTTCGGGCAAGGAAAAACCCCGGACGGAATATCCGAAGGGGATTTTTGAAAACAACCGCGTAAAGTATGTGATACTCCAGCCCGGGGCAAGTCTCGCTTCCATTGCTGCGGCATACGAGATCCGGCCCGGGCGTCTGATGCGCTACAACGACCTGTCTGATGGTCGTGAGCCCGTAACGGGTTCTTTCATCTATCTGCAACCCAAGCGCAAATCGGGAAACAGGAAGAAATACCGGGTGAAGGAAGAGGATGATATGTATTCCATTTCGCAAAAATTTGCCGTCCGGCTAGGGAAACTGTATGAACGAAATAAAATGCAGGAGGGAGAAGAACCCCTGGCAGGCGAGACGATCTACCTGCGGGGAAAAAGAAAAAGCCCGCCCCGCTTGCGAAGCAAAGAAATTCAACCCGGTGAGCCCGGGCAGGAAGCCGGGAGCGATCTGCCGTTGACGCAAGAGACACCGCGCATTGAGGCCGACACGGCAGTGGATACCATTACGCCACAACGCAGAGCGAATCTGCAGGACCCCTACGAAGACCTGAAAGAGGAAAAGGGGAAGTACCTCTATCCCGCGGAAGAGGAACCTGCAAATGAAGCAGATGTCCCGGTCGCAGGCAATAAGGAGGCAGATAGGCCGCCTGTGGACAAAGAGACCTGGCTTTATCATACGGTGGAAGCCGGTCAGACCCTGTATGCCATCTCGAGAATGTATGAAGTAAAGGTGGAGCAGATAAAAAAATGGAATAATCTGAAGGACAATACCATCAAAGCCGGGGAAACCCTGATAGTAGGAATGAGCGAATGAATTAGATTTGTGGGATGAAGAACATCACGATCAGAGACAGAGCATTTACTCCTTTTATTTCCTACGACAAGATAGAAGTGCGTATCCGCGAACTTGCCCGCAGAGTGAACGAAGATTATGCCGACCGTGAGCCGCTTTTTCTGGCCATCCTGAATGGATCCTTCATGTTTGCAGCCGATCTTTTTAAGTACCTCGATATTTCCTGTGCCATTTCATTTGTCAAGCTGGCATCCTACAAAGGCACCACATCCACGGGCACGGTCGTAAGCCTGATCGGGCTGGATGAGAGCCTGAAAAATCGCGATGTGATCGTACTGGAAGACATTGTGGATACGGGTAAAACCCTCTCGAATCTTCTTCCCTCCATCGAAGAGCACAACCCTGCATCGCTGCAGGTAATGACACTGCTCAACAAACCGGATGCACGAACCCACGAAGTGCAAGTCGATTACGTGGGCTTCGATATTCCGAATAAATTTATTATCGGCTACGGCCTCGACTATGATGGCCTTGCGCGCAATCTCCGCGATATCTATCAGCTGATGGAATGACAGGAGACCCGAATAAAGTTGCTCCTTTTTTCAAACCCTGCAGGGCAGCTTATTGGATGATCACCGGAACACCCTCTGTGTAATCATCAGCATCAAACTGAAGCAGGTAAAGGCCTTTTCCGTAAGAACCCAGCTGTATCCGCTCAATCGTCCGGTCCGTGGCCACTATGCTGCGGGTGATGAGCAGCCTCCCGTTGGCGTCATATACCCGAAGTCTGTATTTCAAAGGAGCCTTCCCGCTGTGATTTATATAGATGTCGCCATTGCCCGGATTGGGAAAGACGCTGAATCGCTTCTCTTTTAGGCCTTCATCGACCGTCATCGGATAACCAACGGTAAAGGACTGGGCAATTTGCGCCCCGAAGTTGGGCTGAAACTGCCGTAGCGTTGAGAAACCATCCATGAGCCGGGCATATCCGTTTCCGTCATTGTTGGCAAAGAAACTTAAGCCGTCTCCACCGCGGTCGTAAAGCACCAGCCGGTAGCAGCCTGTGTCAAGCCTGATGGTGTCTTTGTAGAGAGTATTGGATTTGAAGTTATCCCCGCTCTTGACCACGTTTCCATCCTGGTCGAAGATTTTGTAATGGCTTTCATTGCCGGCTGCATTGGTCCGGAGCCAGAGGATGGTGGTAGCCGGATAAACGGGGACCTTCTCAAATTCGGTCTTCATTTCATCGTTTTGGGGGTGTTCGTCTGCCACTCCGTTTGGGTTTTCCGTCCTGGCCACAAATACGGGGTTCCCGCTCCACGAGCCAAAGTTGGCCAGCGGAAGGGTCACTTCCTCACTTTCCATGAATTCCAGATTTCCGCTCCACTGATAGCTGTGCATCTCACCGTTTTCCACTCCGTAGCGCAGGGTGAGCGTTTTGAGTACCTCACTGCCGCTGTTGCGAATGCGTACGACAGGATTGGAGCAGATGGGGTTAAAGCGCTTGTAGTAAGCCCATTTGTTCGGAGAGATGATCATCTCCATTTCCGCATCATTCCGGAAATTCGGTTCGCCATAGGTGATCAGTTGCGCTTCGATGCGCCAGTAAGGCGCAGAGCCCTGCCCGTTCCAGTTGTATCCCGCTTCCATGTCATAGTCGATGCTCAAGTCATCTCCGGGAGTATAAAACGGTGTGAGTTCATATTCATCTACATACACTTCGGCACCGGGGCACCAGTTGGTGCGGCTGTAAATCCAGGTGCCCCCCTGCGGATATACGGGGTTCATGGCACAGTTGTCGCGCCAGAGATATTGACCGTAGCGCTTGCTTCCGTTCACTTTGATGTCGTTGTTGGTCGGGCAGAATTCGGCACAGTTCCGGTTTCCTCCGAATCCGTGACCGGTATTGGTGATGCGCAGTTTTGCTCCTTTTTCATCTTGGCGGGTCTGGAATGTTTTCGGCACCAGAAACTCGGTTTCCAGTGCGGCATTGTAGCGGTGCCCACCGGTATAAACATTTCTGATGCGTTTGACATCCCGCGGTGGGGTCCCCTTGATCATGACAAACTTCATATCCAGAAACTCCTGATTGTTGCCGGCTGATAGCTCCACCGAATCGGCAAGCAGGGGGGCAAAATCTGTCACGTCAATTTTCCATGTGAACCCTTCTCCGTCTCCCTGTGCTCCCAGGTCCAGGCCTATGCCATAGGGTGTGATGTAGCGCAGGAGTTCGTAGCGGTTGACTACTTCGAATGGCGCTCCGTAGTAGGGCGCATCACTTCGATATATTGTGGTGTCGGGATTGGCCGGCACAGAGTCTGTAATCCGGCCGTTGCCTGCTATGGTGTATTGCATACCCGGCTCCCAGACCATAAGCGTGTCGCTGGCTTTTGCCGGATTTGTTGCCGACCCGTAAAGCACAAGCGACAAGGGATCGCGGGCCATGCTGTCGATTACATATCGAGTGTCCGTCTGAATGCCCGATATTCCCTGAATAAAGCGGATTACCGGCCGGAAGGATCCGCTGGCAAAGTCGCGCTCTAATTCTTCTCCGGCAAAGGAATGAATACCGGGAAGGCCGAACATGCGTCCGTGAAATGCCCTGCCCGATCGATCGTTTGCCAGCGGGTATGAGTCGTCATCAAACGGATAATAGACGAGCAGGTGGGAAGGGGAAGGATTGGCCGTTGCCACACGCTGGTGGCTCAGCCGGGCAATATCATCCGCGGAAAGAACGGTGTCCCAGACAGCAAATTCGTCAATTGCTCCGTCAAAGTTTCCACCGGCAAAAGCATTGGCTCCCAGGAGGAAAGTGCTGATACCTGCCATCGATTTTTTCATTCCGCTGCCCTGATGCCATTTTACTCCGTTCTTATAAATCCGCATGATGCCTGATGTGGCATCTTTGGTAAAGACCCAGTGATTCCATTTTCCTTCTGTTTCTGTTGTTGTGGCTGCTTTGTCAATACGGTCGTAGCCGCTGCCGTCATTTCCGGCATCCCAGTATATGCGTCCGTTGCTCCAGGGGAAATGGACATTGAGCAAACGCTGCCCGGCTGCATTGCGGGCTTCGAAGAGATAGTCGTTCTGCGGTTGAAAATTGGGATTCCCTTTGACCCAGATGCTGATACTTACTTGCTGATCAAGAGAAGCAAAAGCGGCAGCCGGCACCTCTACATAATCATTGTCGCGAAAGAAAAGGAAGCGGTCCGTGCCTCCCCGGATAATATGCTTCCCATGCCCCTGATCTTCAAGCCAGAGGAGATTGGCCTGCCCGGGGGCATAATTGTCGAATGAAAAGGAGAAAAGAATATTGGACTGTCCGTCCCAGTTGAAAGGTGTGTCAAAAAGAAATGCATGCCAGCCCGTATCGCTGAGTGTGGTGTTCCGTTCATAGAGAGTGATGCCGTTATTGAGACCCGAAACACCCGCATAAATGGAATCAATGCTGCTATGGCTTGCTCCGATGCGAAGTTTGCGCAGGGGGCTTCCGACATTGGCCACACGCAACTCAATTCCATAGATATTCCCGGCCTGCAGCCCGGCTGCAAGAAGTTCGTCTGCGGTCCAGAGAAAAAAAGACCTGGCATCTGAAAGGTTGCTGCTCAGGGGTATATTGCCGGCTACCTGTGCTTTGCCCAATGCGACAAGTGAAAGATTCTGAGAATCGCTGATGGATGCTACTTTTTCGCTGCGGTTTCGCAGCGTCCAAACGGGGGTTCTCACATAGGCAAATGAATCGGGGGATGCTCCCTTCACCTCGAAAGACGGTTGATAATATAGGGTGCTGTCCATCAGGCCGGTATGTTCGTAGAGATAGGTATAGGTCAGGTAATCCCACTCTCCGCAGGGATAATTATCCTGCGTAGTGCCTTTGTCGCATTTCAGCTTGTAGTAGAGCCAGACCTTGCGGTAGCTGTTGCTGTCGGAAGGAAACTGAAACCAACCCCTCAGCGGGGAGCCGTAAGTAAAGGTTTGAACGGTGATCGTATCTTCCGATGGGCTTTGGGCATGGAGCAGGGGGGTGCTGCCAAGGCAGAAATAGAGAAGAAAGGCAGAGAGAAAGGATGAGAACCGGATCATAATTTTGATTTTCAGAATTTTAACGGGGTATTAAATATAAAAAGCCTTCGGAACAAAAGGTATTGACAACCTTGCGATCTGAGGAACGATAGATCTTCTTTTCTCTTGCGATTGTGATCAGGAGAGGGCTTTGGATCAGCAAAGTCTGAAAAAGTTGCTAAGGGAAGGGCCTCTTTATGGCTTTTAAAGGGCAAATTGCTAATTTGCAATTATGAAAATGATGCCTGCCAAAATCTTCGTGTTCCCGGCAATATTGATCCTGGGATTGTTTATCGTATCCTGCCGTGAGAACGAAAAAAAAGAAAAGCAGGAACAAGGGTCTTACCTGCATGAGATAATGCGCGAGCGGGAGATGAAAGATTCTCTGTTTCGAATTCCGGGGCAGTCGCCCCTGCCCACGCTTTCGGCCATGGATACATTTGCGGGGCTGCGCTACTTCCCGCCTGACAGCAGCTACCGGGTCAAGGCTTTCTTTGAGCGAATAGAGGACGGTCAGCCTTTCCGCATGGAGTCGACCGGTGAGGTTCAGGACATTTACCTCCCCTATGCGCGGGTGCATTTTCAGATTCGGGGCGAAGAACAGGTACTCACGGTATTTCAAAACCTGCGTCTCCTTCAGCAAGATGCTTATCAGGATTATCTTTTCATTCCCTTTCGCGACTCCACAAGCGGAAGGCAGAGCTATGGGGGCGGTCGCTACCTGGATATCCGCATACCCGAATCGGATACCCTCATTATTGACTTCAACAAGGCGTATAACCCCTACTGCGCGTACAGTTATGAGTATTCCTGCCCGGTGCCTCCGGAAGAAAACACCCTGACCGTTGCGATAAAAGCGGGTGAGATGGCCTATCCGCACTATCCATGATCGATTTCCCGAGCAAACACATTGTCTTATTAGACCGGAGCGGTATCCGGATAAAGTTTTATTATACCGGCATTCAGAAATGGATATTTCTGGGCTTTGGAATCTTGCTCGTATCGGGGCCGGCCATTGTCTTTTTTGCCGTCATGGGTCTGCTGGCCGATATGCAGATTGAAGGGACCGACCAGGTTCGGATTGCCCGGCACCAGTTGATGAGGAGCTATGTTCGCATGGCCTATGGCATGATACAGCTAGGCGGCCCTGTCAGTCCGGCCGATGAAAAAAGAGTCATCGCACTGCTGGCTTCAATATTTGATGCAGCCCCTGACAGCTATGAACTTCCACGGATAGAAACTGCCGTTCCTCCGGCCGATGTGGAAGCGCTGGCAAGAGCATTGCAGGGCGCCATCAGCGAGGAAGAGGCGGGCAATCTGCTGACTTTTATCCTCCGGGCTGCCGGAGAAGATCGCTTAAATGATCGCATGGTAAGGCTTCTGCATCACCTGGCCGAAATACTCGATGTGGAAGTGCCGGCTTACCGGAGGGCGAGGCAGGCAGGCTTTACGGGCCTCACCCTGGCTTATTCGGTCCTGGGTCTTTCACCGGAGGCCAGCAATGAAGAGCTGAGTGATGCCTTTCGCAGTCTGGCCAAAGTGCATCACCCGGATAAGTTTGCTTCAGAGGATGAGGAGGCTCAACGAAAGGCGAAAGAGAAGTTTCAGGAGATTTTGCAGGCATTTGAGGAAATAAAAGCCAGCCGGGGCATGAACTGAGAAAATATTTCCCCTGCCTTTTACGTCTCATCTGAAACGCACATTTATCCAATCATTAACTTTGTATCATGTTGTTTAAAGTTTTTTTATTTGCATTGTTGGTCTACTATGTTTCCCGTCTCTTTATCCGGCCGTTTTTGTCAGGATACAAAGAAGAGCGGCCTGTGCAGGGCCCCCGTTTCAGAGAAAAACGCACAGCGCAGAAAAAGAAAAATATCACCGATGATATCGGGGAATATATCGAGTATGAAGAAGTAAAGGAAGATTAAAAAAGGAAAAGCCATGAATCTGAAAAATCGCATTGATGAAGAATTGAAATCTGCCATGCGTGCCAAAGACCCGGCCCGACTGCGAACACTCCGGGCCATTAAAACGGCCTTTGTGCTTGCAAGCAGCCAAAAGGGGACCAGCCGGGATATGGACGATGCGGATGCGTTGAAAATCCTGCAGAAGCTGGCAAAGCAAAGAAAGGATTCACTGGAGATATATGAACGCGAGGGGAGGGAGGATCTGGCAGTCATAGAGCGGGAGGAATTGGAGATTATTGAAGAGTTTCTTCCCGAAGCGATAAGTGAAGAAGAGCTGGGAAAAGTGCTGCGTGAGGTCATCGAAAGCACAGGTGCCCGGGAACCCCGCGATATGGGCAAGGTGATGGGAGCCGCTGCCGCCAGACTCGCAGGTAGGGCCGACAACAAAAGCATAGCTGCCCTTGCCAAAAAATTATTAAGCTCCTGATATATGTATATCGACCTGGCATTTCTGGTAATGGCGGCCCTGGGCTTCCTGACCGGATACCGCAAAGGAATCCTGCATTCCGTCTTTTTCCTGCTGGGTTTGGTGCTGGGAGTATACGGAGCCTTAAACTTTTCACTGGAGGCTTCTGAGTTTTTGAGCGAGCGATTTGATATTGACCCGCATTATTTGCCCCTTTTGTCTTTTGTGCTGGTTTTTCTGCTCATTACCGGCCTGCTTCTTTTCTTGGCCACAGCACTGGAAGCTGTTTTGAAGGCGTTGAAACTCAACATGATCAACAAGCTCAGTGGTGCGCTCGTATGGTTGATGCTTTCGCTTTTTATCTTCAGTACGGCCCTTTGGTTTATGGCGCGCTATCAGTTGCTGCCGCAGGACGAGCTTCAGCGCTCACTGAGCTATCCGCTGGTAGAGAGTTATTCTCCGGAGCTAATCAAAAAGCTGGAAGCGCTGGGCCCCATTGCCCGCGAAACCTATGTGGAACTGGATTCACTGATTAACCGGGATATAAAAGAGCAGCAGTAATTTAATTCGCAATTTGCCCGGAATGGATTGCCACCTGATCTTAAAAATATCCCCTATTTTTGTCTTTCATTAATAAGTAAATAGCCTTCGATGAAATTTGATATAAAGGAAGAAGGAAAATTTAAATATGTTGAAGAGGGTGAAGGACATGTATTGCTTTTCTTGCACGGGCTCTTTGGTGCACTCAGCAATTATCAATATCAGGTAGAAGCTTTTAAGGACAATTACAAAGTCGTTATACCGATTTTGCCCATTTTCGAATTGCCTCTTCACCGGGCCACCCTGACGGGCCTGACCAATTACGTCAAAAAATTTGTAGCCTACAAGGGATACCGTGATATGACGGTCATCGGAAACTCTTTGGGCGGGCATATCACCCTGATGTATACGCTCGAAGAACCGGAAAAAGTGAAAGCGATTGTCTTGACGGGCAGTTCGGGTTTGTTTGAGCAATCTCTCGGAGATACTTTCCCCAAGCGGGGAGATTACCAGTTTATTAAAGAACGCACCGAATACACTTTCTACGATCCGAAGTCGGCCAGCAAAGAACTGGTAGATGAGGTTTTTGAGATCGTCAACAATCGCAGCAAGGCCATTCGGGTCATTTCCACGGCTAAATCGGCCATCCGCAATAATCTGGCGAAGAAACTGGGCAAGATCACCCAGCCTGCCCTTTTGATATGGGGGGCGGATGACAGGATCACTCCGCCTTTCGTAGGAGAACAATTTAAAGAATTGCTTCCCAACGGGGAGTTACATATCATTGAAAAGTGCGGACATGCTCCGATGATGGAGCGTCCCGGGGAGTTCAATACGCTGTTGGCTCAGTTTTTGGAAAAGGTCTATCAAACATCCTGATCATGCGTGCCTATGAACTGATTAGCGAAGCCATTCCACCCCTAAAAACATCCGACAGCATTGACCGCGCACTAGAGTTAATGTCCGAATACAAGGTAAGTCATCTCCCGATCGTCAACGATGCTCAGTTTCTTGGACTTGTATCAGAAGAAGAATTGCTGGAAGCGGAAGATGCCGCCCGTGCAGTCGGAGACATACAGCTGACCTACTACCGCCCTTATGTGCAGGAGAATGACCATTATTTTGAGGTGATCCGTCTGGTGAGCTCGCTTCGGCTGAGTTGTGTGCCCGTAGTGGATGAAGAGAAAAACTATAAAGGTTGCATCCTCCTGGATGCCCTTGTATATGAAATGGCAAGGCTGAGCGCTGTCAACGAGCCGGGCGGGGTGATCACCCTATCCGTAAATTCAAGAGACTATTCGGCATCGGAGATCACGCGCATCGTAGAGTCAAACAATGCTTTGGTACTCAGTCTGCTGACGCGGTCGAAGCCGGGCAACGGCCGCATAGAAGTGGTGCTGAAGCTGAACAGGGAAAACCTGAAAGACATCGTCTCCTCTTTCCATCGCTATCAGTATGAGGTGATTGATGTATTCGATAAATCGGCCATTGAAGAAGATCTGATGGATCGCTTTGACAGCTTTTTGAAATATCTTGATATCTGATCTGTTTTGACTGCAAGGCATTATATTTCTTTTCTTGCCCTGTTCTTTTTGCTTATAACTGCTCCGCTGCGGGACTTGCAGGCGCAGGCCCCCGCATTTGGCGAACGGGTACGGCAGCAGGTGGTCATTGATTCGGTTCATATTTCGGGATATACGCGCACACAGCTATCGCTGATTACTTCCCTGCTCGAGTTTAAAGCGGGAGATACCCTTTATCTTGACCGTCTGCTGCTTTCGCTGGAAAGCAGCCGTTTTCATCTCTATCGCAGCCGGCTGTTCAGCGAAGTGGGAATTACGCTGCTCTATTACCGGGCGGGACATACGGCCGTGGAGGTCAGCGTGCGGGAAAAGCCGCTGGTCAGCGGAAGTGTTTCGCTGCAACTGGCTGACAGAAATGTGAGCGAATGGTGGAAATTGCATCAGTTTTCACTGCGCAGGATCACAGCCGGTGCCGGCATTTTTGCAAACAACCCATTTGGCGGGGGCGAGCAGTTTTCCGCTTATTTCGAAACCGGATTTAATCAGGCGGGCAGTGTGCAGCTCATCATGCCGCACCTTTCTTCTGACTATAAGTGGGGGGTAGAGATCAAAGCAGCCCTCGCCAGGAAGCGGATCTTTGGCTTGCAATATCTGAACAACAGGCTGATATATAACGAGTCAGAGGACTTTGCCCTGCACGAAAAAGTGTATAGCCTGGCCCTGAGCTTCCGGCCGGCAGCCGAGTACCTCGTCAGAACGTCACTGAGTCTGCGCAGCACCCGGGCAGAGGAAGAAGTGCTTGCACAAAATCCTTTCTTCTTCGGGCTCCACAGAGAACTTCACTATCTCAGGGGAGTGCTGGAGTTTCAGATGAATCAAAGTGATCATTTTCGCTATCCCCTCAATGGGAGCGAACTGAGCATTTCACTTGCGCAAAGCGGATTCTCGCTCTTTTCGGATGTGAACCTTACGGAATTACGAATCAAAGGCAGCCTCTACCAGAAGTGGTTTCCTGACTGGTATACAAGACATCAGATTAAGATAAGAATCTCCCGGGGCGAAGAAAGGAATTTCTTTCTGCAGCGGGCTTTTGGCTTTGGACAGGAACTGGTCCGCGGATATGAACTTTTTGTGATCAGCGGGCAGCACTACTTCATAAGCAACAACGAAATCAAATGGCATGCCGTGGGAATCGATTTCCTGAGCCCCCAATCCATAAGTCGTTTTTTCCGCAGTCTTCCGGTTGATGTATACCTCAAAATGCTTGTTGACGGGGGTGTTGTGCTTAATTCCAACGGTGATTTGTCCGATCCGCTGGCCAACAAAGCATTGTTCGGTAGCGGAATCGGAATAGACCTGGTATTTCTCAACGAATATGCCTTCTCCGTAGCGTATACGGTCAACAATATGCTCCAAAAAGGAATATATTTACATTTAAACTGGTGAACAATGAGAGTGGCCATCTACGGCAGGAAACCCGATGCAGAGAAGCTCCCTTTTATCCGTTTGCTTTTTCATGAGCTGGACAGGCGAAATGCGGAAATAAAGGTTTTTAAGCGATTTCAGCGTGAACTGCAGGAAGACATCCCTGAGCTGGGCCGGCTGCAGAGTTTCCATAAACATCATGATCTCCTCGGGAAAACAGACTATCTGATTAGCATCGGTGGAGATGGAACGCTGCTGGATACGCTGACTTTTATTCGTGACAGCGGCATTCCGGTTTTGGGGATTAATATCGGGAGGCTTGGTTTTCTTTCATCTATCGGAAAGGAAGAAATCAGCCATGCACTCAATGCACTGGAGGAGGGGAAATACCTGATTGACAAACGTTCGATGATTCGCCTCGATGCCGAGCCCCATCTTTTCGGAGAAATCAACTACGGATTAAATGAATTTACCATTCACAAGCGGGAAAGCACCTCGATGATCCGTATCAATACGTATATCAACGAGGAGTTTCTGACCACCTTTTGGGCAGACGGACTCATTGTAGCCACCCCGACCGGCAGCACGGCCTACTCTCTCAGCTGCGGAGGTCCCATCATTTTGCCGGAGTCAGAGAGTTTTGTGATTACGCCCGTGGCACCTCACAATCTGAGTGTGCGCCCCATTGTAGTCCCCGATGATTCGCGAATACGTTTCGAGCCGGAAAGCCGGCAGGATCAGTTTTACTGTACACTCGATTCAAGGCAGGAGGAAATCAAATCGCAGCACGAACTCATCGTCAGGAAGGCGGATTTTAGCTTTAATCTCATCCGTCTGCCGGAGAATAATTTCCTGAAGACTTTAAGAAATAAGCTGCACTGGGGCTATGACAAAAGAAATTTTTAAACATAAATACAGACAAGAGGCTATTGGAGTTTCTTATTTTTCAGACCTTTGCAACAATTCACACCCAAATTCGTAGTATTAAAAACCAATGAAACACCGGACTACATGAAATTTCTCAGTACCCTTTTTATTGCCATTTCACTCTTATTTGCAAACGCCTCCGCATTGCATGCCCAACGCTACGGTGCGCCAACAGGCAAAACCGTTCAGGCAGGAGTTTCCATAGGCGCTTCTACTTTCTTTGGCGATTTGGGTGGTTCCAGGGGGCTGGGCGCTCCTTTTATCCGTGATCTGGATCCACCGGTCACCCGTCCGGCCATAGGTGCTTATCTGCATTACAACTTCACACATATTATGGGTATTCGCTTCAATGCATTTTATACCATGGTGAGCGGAGACGATGCACTGGGCGGTGCCAATGATCCGAGCGATTTGGGCTGGTCACGAAAGTACCGGAATCTGAGTTTCAAGTCCAATATCTTTGAGGTATCGACCACCATTGATATCAACTTCCTGCCATACATACCGGGCAGTGATCAGTATCCTTTTACGATTTATGGCACCTTTGGCATTGGTGCATTTTACTTCAATCCGAAGGCCCTATATAACGGCACATGGGTGGAATTGCAGCCACTGGGGACTGAAGGGCAGGGCTTGCCCCAGTATCCCGGTAAGAAGAAATACTCGCGTATTGCACTTGCTTTCCCTGTGGGTATGGGGTTAAAATATAATTTCAGCAAAGATGTGGTCTTTAGTTTTGAAATCTCTCATCGATTTACCACCACGGATTATATTGACGATGTGAGCACCGTATATCCCGATCCGGCATTTATTTACCAGGCCTATGACGACAATACGGCTGATCTGATAACCGCTTTGGCTGACCGCAGCGACAAAAGCTATCCACAAGCTACCGCTCCCGGAGAACAAAGGGGCGATCCTTCGGATTTTGACGGCTATACTTTTGCCGGAATATTTTCCATGTCGTGGATTATCAGCAAAAAGGGCAACAACCAGCTTTACTGTCCAAAATTGTTTTAAACTGCCATCCAAAATACATTCCGTATAAGATAGAGCGCTATACTACGTTACTTACTGAATTTAGCTACTTTTGCAGCTTTTTGAGCGCACTATGAGGTCACTTACTGCCATTCTTTTTCTACTCTGTTTCAGTCTTTCCATGAAGGCTCAGGACAGGTTGTTTTCTCAAAAGTACAGCTTCGGCTTTTGGCTGGGCACTTCGGCATACGTAGGTGACATCACTCCGGCCTATCCCAATATTTATCAGACGCTTCGTCCGGCCGGGGGAGTCTTCAGCCGAATCAACTTTAACCCGCGAATAGCATGGAAGACCTCGCTCAACGCGGCTACACTGGTAGGTGATGATCACTTATCAAACAATATTTACAATCAGTTTCGCAATCTCAGCTTCCGCACCCGTGTCTTCGACCTTTCCGGTCAGCTCGAATTTAATTTTTTTAAATACATACTGAACAGCGATCACAATTCGGCCACACCTTATGTGCTGGCAGGATTTTCTCTTTTTTACTTCAATCCGCAGGCTTATTATGACGGCACCTGGTACAATCTTCAGCCGCTGGGTACCGAGGGACAGCAATTTCCGCAGTATTCGGGCAATGAGCCCTACTCGCGTGTCAGTTGGGCATTTCTCTACGGTGGGGGGCTCAAACTGAGCATTCACAAGGGCTTTTCCATGGGCTTCGAGGTGGGCTATCGGAGCACTTTCACCGATTATCTGGATGACATCAGCACGCATTATGTCGACAATGATGTCATAGCTTCGGGTCGCGATGGCGGCATTGCGGCCCTACTGGCCGACCGTTCAGCGGAGCTTGCCTCCGAGCCCATTGGTCTGGAAGGGCGGCAAAGGGGAAACTTTGAAAATTTTGACCACTATCTGTTCATGGGAATCAATATGGCTTTAACGATCCGAAAAAGGCGCTGTCCGGCTCCGGGCAACAGCATCTTTGAAAAGTGGTAATTTTGCAGCCCATGGCATCCACTGAACAAATCAACAAAGAAAAGTTGCCCCGGCATATTGCCATTATTATGGATGGCAACGGGCGCTGGGCAAAGAAATACGGCAAACATCGTGTCTTTGGTCATCGCAGTGCCGTGAAATCAGTAAGAGAGGTGACCGAAGGAGCGGCCGAACTGGGCATTGAGTACCTCACCCTTTATGCATTTTCAAAAGAAAACTGGGACCGGCCCAAGCTCGAAGTCAACGCATTGATGCAATTGCTCGTTAGTACTATTCGAAAGGAAGCAGAAACTTTGCAAAAAAACAAAATCAGGCTGCGAGCCATCGGTGATATTGCAAATTTGCCCCCCAAAGGACAGGAGGAGTTGAGGCAAGCCATAGATTTAACACGCAATAATGAACGGATGACCTTAATTTTGGCCCTGAGCTATGGGGGAAGGTGGGAATTGAAGGAGGCGCTCAAAGAAATCAGCGATAAAGTGAAAAAAGGTATTTTGCAGAAAGATGAGATTACGGAGGATTTGATCTCGGCCCATCTAAATACGGCCGGCATTCCTGATCCCGAACTGATGATCAGAACCAGTGGTGAAATGCGCATCAGCAATTTCCTCCTCTGGCAACTGGCCTACACGGAACTCTATTTTACGCAAACCCTCTGGCCCGATTTCAGAAAAAAAGATTTATATGACGCCATTGTTTCCTATCAGAACAGAGAAAGAAGGTTTGGTAAAATTAGCGAGCAAATAATAGGACAATGAGGTACTTGATTTTTACAATTTCCGTCATCCTCACACTGAGTATCGGACTGAATGCCCAAAGCGGCAAAGGAATCGACAGCAATGCTGTGGATTATCTCATTCCGAAGAGCTACGAAATCGGGCAGATAAAAGTTATCGGCACGGAAAACATACGCGAAGAAGTAATCATAGCGAGGTCGGGGCTGAAAGTAGGCGACCAGATTGAAATGCCCGGGGAGCAAATAGCACAGGCCATCCGCAATATCTGGAAAACGGGCCTTTTCTCGGATGTTAAAATATACCGGGATCAGAAAGTATACGGAAATGTTGCGTTCATCATTATTGAAGTAAAAGAGCAGCCCCGGCTTTCACAATATTTTATTACCGGAGTGAGCAAATCGGCCATCGAAGACCTGAAAAAGAAAATTGACCTGAAAAAAGGCGATCCGGTAACGGAATATGAAAAGAAGAGAATAGAGCGTGAGATCAATGATCATTACGTGGAAAAGGGTTTCCTTTTCAATACGGTTGAGTTTTTTATAAAACCCGATACCCTTGTGGACAATGCCGTGATACTCTACGTAAAAGTGAAGCGGGGAGAAAAGGTAAAAATCAATGACATTGCATTTGAGGGGAATATGCATGTGCCGGATGCCAAACTCCGGGGGGTGATGAAGGATACCAAGATGAAAACCAAGGTCGATCTCCACTGGAGTGATCTGAAGAACATCGGAGAGCAAAGCCATTCTGTTTTGCAGGCGCTGGGGAATATCTCTCTGGCCTCGTTAAAAGATTTTCTGAGCGAACATGTAAGCATCCGAATTTTCAACTCTTCCAAGTTTATTGAAGACAAATTTGAAGATGACAAGCGACAAATCATTCAGTATTACAACAGCCTCGGATACCGGGATGCGGTCATTGTTTCGGACTCGATCTATCGCGTTGACGAAGATGATATCAATATTCTCATTAAAGTAAACGAAGGGCGGCAATACTATTTCCGAAATATTACCTGGAGTGGCAATCAAAAGTACCCGAGCGAGATTTTAAGTAAAATCCTGGACATACGAAAAGGTGAGATATATAACCAATCCTTGCTTCAGCAGCGCCTCTTTTTTGATCCTTCCGGGCAGGATATTAGCTCCATCTACATGGATGACGGCTATCTGTTTTTTAACGTGGTACCGCGAGAAGTGAAAATTGTAGGAGATTCCATCGACATTGATATCCGGATAGTGGAAGGGCCTCAGGCCAAGGTCAATAAGATCATCATCAACGGAAATGACAAAACATCCGAACGGGTGATCAGACGGCAGTTGCGTACCGTTCCGGGTAAAAAATTCAGCAGAAGCGACCTCATCCGCTCGCAGCGGGAGATTTCGGCATTGGGCTATTTTGATCCCGAGCAACTGGGTATCAATCCCATTCCGCACCCTGAGCAAGGAACGGTGGATATTGAATATACGGTAGTTGAAAAGCCTTCGGACAAGATAGAATTCTCAGCCGGGTGGGGAGGCCTTACAGCCGGCCTCTATGGCAGTGCGGGTGTGGTCTTCAACAACTTCTCCTTGCGCAAATTCTTCGATTGGAAGCATTGGAAGCGGGGATTGCCGGCAGGAGACGGGCAGCAGCTTTCGGTACGGATTCAGACCCGCGGCCGGGCATTGCAGTCATACACCTTCTCCTTCACCGAACCTTGGCTGGGAGGAGTAAAACCGCGTTCCCTTTCCCTGAGCTACAATCATACCATGCTCAACTATACTCCGACTCTTCCCCGCTCGGATGCCTCTTCGCAGTATATCATTACCCGCGGAGGTACCATTGGTTTCGGAACACGCTTAAAGTGGCCCGATGATTACTTTTATTCAACCACTTCTCTGAGTATTGAAAATTATCAGCTGAATAATTTCAGTGAGTTTCTGGTAAGCAATGGCAACTCCAACAATGTCTATATCAAACAAAAAATCTCCAGGCTGGCAGCTCAGGGAAATCCGAACTTCCCCGAGGGAGGCTCAAATGTGGAGTTTTATGTGCAATTAACTCCGCCCTATTCTTTGCTTAGCGACAGAATCAACAACGGGGAAGAAAAATATAAATGGCTTGAATATCACAGGTGGTGGTTCAAGGCCGACTGGTTCAAGACGCTGCTGGGTCAATCGGATATGGGCAAGCGAAAGCTGGTGCTGAAAGCTGGTGCGAAATTCGGATTCCTCGGAGCCTATAACAAGGATCGTGGCATTTCACCGTTTGAGCGCTTCCGCGTAGGGGGGGATGGCCTTTCCGGCACATTTATCCTGCAGGGCTACGATATCATCTCGCTCAGGGGTACCGAGCAGGCCTTCCTGCCGGTGGGCGCGGTCAATTCCAACGACCTCAATGCCCCGATTTTCAATAAATTCAATGTTGAACTGCGCTATCCCGTATCCTTGCAGCAATCTTCTACCATTTATGTGATGCTCTTTGCCGAGGCCGGCAATGCTTATGCCGACTGGAAGTATTACAACCCCTTCGAATTGAAAAAGGCTGCCGGAATCGGTGTACGTCTCTTTCTCCCCATGTTTGGATTGCTTGGATTCGATTATGGCATACCCTTTGATAACATTGGGCAGCAAAGCTTCGGTGATTTTATCGGTGCCGGAGCATTTCAGTTTAAACTCGGATTCGAACCCGAATAAAAAATACAGTTATGAAAAAATTCAGTTTGCTCGCCTTTCTGGTGCTCGCCTCTCTGAGCATGTCGGCTCAGCGTTTTATTTATGTAGATACGGATTACATACTGGATAAAATTCCGGAATACAAAAAAGCACAGGAAGAGCTGGATGCCATTGCACAGCAGTGGAAAGAGGAAATCAGTAAAAAATATGCGGAGATTGATCGCCTTTACAAAGAGTTTCAGGCCGAACAATACCTGATGGACAGCGAAACACGCAAGAAAAAGGAAGACGAAATCGTAGAAAAAGAAAAAGAAGCCAAAGATTTTCAAAAGAAGAAATTCGGATATCAGGGCGAGCTTTTTCAGAAACGGCAGGAACTGGTGAAACCCATACAGGACAGGGTTTATGAGGCTATCAAATCGCTGGCCGAAGAGCGAAATTATGATTTTGTACTCGACAAAGCGAGCAGCGGTGCGAGCATCCTTTATGCCAATCCTAAGTATGACAAAAGCGATGAAATACTTAAAAAGCTCGGATACTGATATATTTGCAGCAATTATTAAACGGTAAAAAATAGTTTAGATGAAAAATAAGATGATGATTGTGCTGGCCATGGCACTTATAATGTTTGGCAGCAGCGCCAATGCGCAGGTTAAAATTGGCTATATCAATACGCAGCAGCTCTTTGAAATTATGCCCGAGGCAAAAGTGATTGACAGCGTGCTCAATGACTTTGCACAAAAACTGAAAGTGCAACAGGATGCAATGGTGCAGGAATTGAACAGCAAGATGAGCAAATTTGAAGAGGACCGCAAAAGCGGTGATATGGCTCAGTCGGTACTCGAAGTGCGCTACGGAGAAATTGAAGATCTGCAAACCAGGATTCAAAACTTCCAGCAGAAAGCACAGCAGGACCTCACTGCCAAGCAACAGGAACTGTACAAGCCTCTGATTGATAAAATTGAGACCGCCATCAAAGATGTGGCTAAAGAAAATGGCTTTCGCTACATTTTTGAGTCGAGTACGGGCAATATCCTCTACTCGGTAGACGAAGACAATATCCTGCCACTGGTTAAGAAGAAACTGGGTATCGAATAAGAAGAAAAAGCAAACTTTTAAATAAAAGCCTGTCCTTCCCGACAGGCTTTTTATTTTTGGGCTTTCATGACAAGAAAGCGTGCATCAGACCCCATTGGTATTTTCGACTCCGGCATTGGCGGCCTGACCGTGGCGCATGCCATCAAAACCCGGCTCCCCGAAGAGGAAATTCTTTATTTCGGAGATACGGCACACCTTCCATACGGAGACAAATCACCGGCTGCCATCCTTCAATTTGCCGATCATATCAGCAGCTACCTTGTTGATCAGCAATGCAAAATGATCATAGTGGCCTGCAACACGGCTTCGGCCATTGCATTTGAACAACTGCAAAAAAAATGGGGGAATGATGCATTGATGCTCAATGTCATTGATCCGGTGGCGGAAAGCATTGCCCGCAATAAAGAAATAAAGAAACTGGGTGTGATAGGCACGAAGGCAACCATTCGATCCAATGCCTACGAGCAGCGATTGCTAAAGCTCCGTCCGGACCTTAATGTTGCTTCGCTGGCTACTCCGCTTCTGGTATCTATGATCGAAGAAGGTTTTTTCGACAACAAACTGAGCCACACCATCATTGAAGCCTATCTCAATTATCCTGATTTCAAGGACATTGATGCAATGATCCTGGGGTGCACACACTTCCCGCTCATCAGGAAAGAGATTGACGCTTTCTTTGGCGGAGAGGTTGACATCTATGATTCAACCGATATTGTGGCCGAGGCGGCCGTTGCTTCATTGACTGCACATGAGTTGCTGAATAAAGAGCGCAAAAATCCCGATCGTTTCATGGTCTCGGACTATACCCATTCGTTTGAGCAGACTTCGCGATTATTTTTCGGGTCGGAAGTCCGTCTGGAGCGGCTGCCTCTTTGGGATGAGCTCTTCCGTTAGCTGCAATTCCGCCAGCACTTCAGCGAGGGCATCATCCAGAAGGGTTCCCCGGTAGCTTTCGGGCATTGGCAGGCAATTTGCCAAAAGCGCTTCCGCACGTTTCAGGTCTAAATGATCCTGCCTCATCCTGATGAAATGTCCTTTTGCACTGTGCATTTCAGCGAGATATTCCTGTTCGGTTTGTCCGGGTGTGGGCACCAGCAGGGCTCTTTTTCCCAGGGTATAGAGATCCATAATGGAAGAGTAACCGGAACGCATCACGACTTTGGGGGCCGAGAGAATGAGCCTTGCCAGTTCTTTGTCTTCGAGATGGGCATGGATGCTGACATTTCCATTGCCCTGAATGTGCTCGCCCGGCCGCCCTGCCACAATACAGAGTTTTTCCCCTGCCTGCCGGGCTGCCTTGCGGACGGCTTTTTCGAAAAGACTTCTCTGCGGCTCAGGGCCCGAAATCACGGCCAGCCAGCCTTCAATGTGCTGATGCGATTGGCCTGTTTGCGCTGCAAAACGGCTCAGAGGGCCTGTAAAGCGGATATCATTATGAGGCACGCGGGTTTCGCTTAGTTTGCCGCTGTAGAAGCGATCGGCCGTATCGGGTATCCAGCAGGTATCAAATGATTTAATGAGGTCGTTGAATTTTTTTAAAAACGCATTGGAAAGAAAACGTGAGCCGGCAGGCAAAAGCGGTGTAAGCTGATGCGTCAGGAGAATGTTCTTGCAGCACTCATGACGGGCTCCGTAGCGATTGTCGCTGATGATGAGCTCCACCTTTCGCTCGGCAACGATATTTGCCACCAGTTCTTTTTCCCTGCGTATGGCCCTGTAAATCGAAGGGAGATTGCGTATCATGGCCAGGGTCATGCCGGTCTTTCCCGGGTAGCGAATGCCATAGTCGGGCAGCTCGTAATAGGGAAGAGCGGGGAAGCGCTTCTGCAGCAGCCGGCCCGAGGAGGCACTGCCTGCAATGCACACAGCTGCTCCGCGGGCAAGGAGCGCTTCGATTACGGGTATGCTGCGTGTGGCATGGCCAAGACCCCAGTGGAGGACAGCTACCAGAACGCTTGAGGAGGGAACCCGGGCCATGTGCAAGGTAATTTTCGCTTAATTTTGCAGTTATAATTCGTATAAAGATAAAAGCAGAAGAATGAAAAGTATTTTAAAAACAGCCACGCTTCTTTTATTACTGTCCCTGCTTGGCAGTTGCTCGGTTTTTAAAAAAAGCTGCGATTGTCCAAAGTTTGGAAAGAGCGAATTGAAGGAAGTGCCGGCATCACCTCTTCCGCAGATAAACATAGACGAAGCACGGGCGGAAAAGTAAGTTTTTTCGGATTAATCCGAACTCTCCTTTGTCTGATGTGTTATCTGGATTACCTTGCATCTTATTTAAAATGATTCTAAATAGCTTGGCGTGAGATTGAGTGATTTAAAGCCCGGAGAGGAAGCGATTATCAGCGGATTTACCGATGAGTTGAAATACCTTCAATTGATGGAGATGGGATGTATTCCCGGAGAAAGGGTACGCCTGCTTTCGAGGGCTCCATTTGGTGATCCTATATCCATTCAGATCAGCTCATATAAGCTGAGCATACGCAAGAGCGAAGCGCACAATATTTTGGTGGAAATGCATTCCGAAGATACCCGATCTTTGCGGCAAGCATAGTTGATCAATTGTAAACCATGAAAACCCACGCTGCCGGGCTGAAGAAAATAGCACTTGTCGGGAATCCGAACAGCGGAAAGACTTCTCTTTTCAATGCCCTGACACACTTGCGGCAAAAAGTGGGAAATTATCCGGGCGTAACGGTTGACATAAAAAAGGGAACGGCACAAATCGGCACCCAGCGAATTGAGGTCATTGATCTCCCGGGCACCTATAGCATATACCCCAAATCCGATGACGAACGCATCGTTTCGGAAGTTTTGCTCGACCCTTCTCATCCGAGCCACCCCGATGCTGTTATCGTGGTGATAGACGCCACCAACCTGAAGAGAAACCTCCTCTTTTGTTCACAGATCATAGATATCGGCCTGCCTGTGCTGGCAGTGCTTACCATGGGCGATATGCTCGAGAAAAGAGGAATTCGTATTGATCCTGCAAAGCTCTCTGATCAATTGGGCATCCCGGTGCTCCTGGTCAATGCGCGCAGGCAGAAGGGAATCGACAAGTTGAAGCATTATCTCAAGGAAGGCTTTGACAAACCAAAAAAAGAAATCTATTCGGATATTCCACTGCCTCCGGCCCTGCTGGAGGCCGGCCGGAAACTTTATCCCGATGCCGGCAATTACTTCATCTGGCTTGAAATTTTAAGGGCGCAGCAAAGCCGCAAAAGCAGGGACAGCAGAATAAAGGCACTGAAACAACTGCTCCGCGAAGAGGAAGTCAATATACCGGGCATACAGGGAAAGGAGACGCTCGAACGCTACAAAAAGATTGAAGAGATTATCATGGATTCGGTCGATGATTCCCTGCGCAAATCGGTGCAGATAAGCGATCGCCTGGACGATGTTTTTACGCATCGTGTCTGGGGGCCATTGATATTGCTTGCCATTCTTTTTCTCGTTTTCCAGGCGGTCTTTTTTCTTGCCGAGTTCCCCATGCGCTGGGTCGAAGATGGCACGGCCTGGGTCAGTACGGTCTTCAGCAGTTATCTGCCTGCGGGATGGTTCAAAAATTTGCTGGTCGAAGGGGTCATTGCGGGACTGGGCGGCATCGTGGTCTTTATTCCGCAGATAGCCATTCTTTTCGGCTTTCTTTCAATACTCGAAGACACGGGATATATGGCACGCATCAGCTACATCACCGACCGGATTATGCGGGGAGTGGGCTTATCGGGCAAGAGTGTCATTCCGATGATCAGCGGCATGGCCTGTGCCATTCCTGCCATCATGGCCACCCGGTCTATCGAGAACTGGCGAAACCGCCTGGTCACCATACTGATTACTCCTTTTATGACCTGCTCTGCGCGCCTTCCGGTCTATGCCCTGCTGATTTCCATCGGGGTTCCTTCCAAAACCCTCCTTGGTTTTATCAATTTGCAGGGGCTGGTGCTCCTTTCCATGTACCTCCTGGGCATCGGCATGTCGATGGCGATCGCCTATGTCCTTCGCTTTCTCATTCCTGCAGACGGCAAATCGCTCTTTGTTATGGAAATGCCGCTTTACCGGGCCCCGCGATGGCGGAATGTGTTTATCACGATGTATGAGCGATCGAAAGTTTTTGTGACAGAAGCCGGAAAAGTCATTCTGGTCATTTCCATCGTGCTCTGGTTTCTTGCTTCTTTTGGTCCGGCCGATCTCGGAATGAGCCGGGAGGAAACCAATACGGAGCAAATGACACAGGCCCAGTATAAATCATACAGACTGGAGCATTCCTTTGCCGGATACCTGGGCAAGGCGATTGAGCCGGCCATTCGTCCGATCGGTTTTGACTGGCGAATGGGAATTGCCGTGATTACCTCTTTTGCTGCACGGGAAGTATTTGCTGGAACGATGGCCACCATCTACAGTGTGGAGGGGGAAGGTGATGAATTTCACAGTGTACGCGAGGCCATGCTTCATGATGTGGATGACCGGGGCCGGAAGGTCTATTCGCTGGCTACGGTTCTGTCCCTGCTGGTCTTTTACGCATTTGCCATGCAGTGCATGAGCACCCTGGCGGTCGTCAGGCGCGAAACAAAAAGCTGGAAATGGCCGGCCATTCAGTTTGCTTACATGACCGTTATTGCCTACTCGGCCAGTTTTATAGTTTATCAACTCTTTCGTTAACATTGCAAGATGAAGCTTCTCAAATTTGCTGCATTTACCATGTTCATTTCCCTCGCCTTTGGCTTTTCCTCCTGCCGGAAGGGCAGCACGGGGAATGGAAAAGCAGAAGGAGTCGAAGTGTACAAAAAGCATTGCCGCCTCTGTCATGGCGTGGATGGTACGCTTGGACTCAGCGGAGCGGCAGATCTCAGCCGTTCGGCTCTCTCGCCCGAAGACACCAGACGGGTCATTGAGTCGGGACGCAGAACCATGCAGGCCTTTGGCGGAGTGCTTAGTGAAGAAGAAATCAGGGCGGTGACGGACTATGTAATTTCACTTCGAAAATGAAGGCGCCCGTTTATATAGGGCTGATGAGCGGTACTTCGCTGGACGGGCTCGATATCGCAGCCTGCACCTTTCACACCAATACATTCAGGATTCTGGCTGCCGAAACCCGCGCATTTGACCCTGAAATGAAAAAGCGCCTGCAGCGCGCGGAGAAATCAGATATGGAATCACTCTCGGCTTTGCACAGCGATTTTGGAAGCTGGATGGGCGAGGCCGTTAGCGAATTTATAGAAAAGCACGGAATAGGTGCGGTGGAGGCCGTTTGCAGCCACGGACAGACATTGCTTCATCGTCCTGACCGGGGGCATACCTTTCAGATCGGAAGCGGAGCCCATCTGGCCAAAGCATCGGCATGCAGGGTGCTTTGTGATTTTCGACAAGGCGATATGGCCCTCGGAGGGCAGGGTGCACCCCTGGTGCCTGTGGCCGAAAGAGATCTCTTTCCGGAATATTCTTTCTTTATCAATCTGGGAGGAATTGCCAATATCTCGGTACGCAAAACAGACGGACGCATGATTGGCTTTGACGTATGCGCTTGCAACCGCATATTGAATTCCCTGGCAGGAGAACTCGGGCAGGAAATGGACGAAGACGGAAGAGGGGCAGCAAAGGGACATGTGCATGAGGAATTGCTCCGGACTTTGATTGCCACTTCCGAAGAGGCCTTCAGCAGCCGCTCTCTCGATGCCGGAGATGCGGCCCGCATTTTTTTCGAAAAAGCAGCGCTTTTTTCGATTGGCACGGAGGATTATCTTGCAACGGCTGTTCGCTACATTGCCCGCATGCTCGGCCGGGCCCTGGCCGCAAATCAGCTTGCAGCGGGAGAGAAGCGGGTCTTGCTTTCGGGAGGCGGGACCTTTAACAAAACCCTGATCAGAGATCTTCGGGAAGAAACTCCTTCTTTTCTCTTTCAGATCCCCGGACCCGACATTGTTCGCTACAAAGAAGCCATTGCATTTGCCTATCTCGGAAAATTAAGACTCGAAGAGCAGGTGAATATACTCGCATCGGTGACAGGTGCCTCGCGCGACAGTATAGGAGGAGCCGTTTATTTGCCCTAATTTGGCAGCATGATTCTGGTAACGGGTGGCACCGGCTTTCTGGGTGCCTATTTGCTTCATTATTTGATTCGCCAGGGCCGGAACGTCCGGGCAACATTCCGGCCGTATTCTGACTTTTCGCTTGTCGAAGACATTCGCGGGCAAATCGAGTGGGTGCCCTGCAATTTGCTTGATGTCGATGCACTGGCCGATGCGATGACGGGTGTCGAAGAGATTTATCATGCCGCAGCCAAAGTGTCGTTCAGGAAAAAGGATGCGGAACGCATGATACATATCAACGAGCAGTCCACTGCCAATGTGGTAAATCTGGCCCTCGAAAAAGGAGTGAAAAAACTCCTGCACGTGAGTTCGATTGCCGCACTTGGCCGGAGACTGGCCCATGAGGAAATTGACGAAACGGTACGCTGGGAGTGGAGCAGTCAGAACACGGCTTATGCCATCAGCAAGTTCAGAGCCGAGCAGGAAGTTTGGCGGGGTATGGCCGAGGGGCTGAATGCAGTCATTATCAATCCATCGCTCATACTGGGTGCCGGGCGCTGGAATTCGGGAACAGCATCCATGTTTCGCTCTGTGGCCAGGGGCCTGCCTGCCGTTCCGGCCGGGGTCAACGGTATGGTCGATGTGCGCGATGTGGCACGTATTGCCATCCGCCTCATGGACAGCGATATCCATACCGAGCGCTTTATCCTGAACAGCGAAAACCTTTCTTACCGCAACTTGTTCAATATGGTTGCCGAGGCCACCGGTGCCAAAGCTCCATCTTTCGAAATGAAGGCATGGCACGGCCGCATTGTGGCAAGAACGGAAGCAATTCTGGCTTTTCTCCAAAGGCGCCATGCAAGGCTGGATATGGATTATGTGAAAAGCTTTGGGAAAAACTTCTACTACTCAAACGAAAAAATAAAAGAAGCATTGGATGTGGAATTTATACCCATCGCTCAGAATGTGAAGGATACGGCCCGGGTCTACCTCGAGCGGAAACGTCCGGCTCTGCTGCCTTTATTTTAGTCATCATCCGGAGAATGGCTTTTTAGTACTTTTGCAGCGAATTATTTAAAGCAATTTCAGAAATGAAAAACATCATATTGTTTGGCCCTCCGGGCAGTGGAAAAGGAACCCAGTCGGCAAAGCTGGCAGAGGCTTTTGAGCTTTTGCATATCTCTACGGGAGATATTTTCCGCAATGAGCTGAAAAATGAAACACCCCTGGGACTGGAGGCTAAAAAATTTATAGAAAAGGGCATGTTGGTCCCTGATGAGATTGTCATCGGCATGTTGAGTGACTATCTGGACAAGATGCTTGAGAAAAAGCCGGCAGGATTCATCTTTGACGGCTTCCCGCGTACGATTGCCCAAGCCGAAGCGCTGGACACGCTGATGAAGGAAAAGGGCATGAACATTGACCTGGTGCTGGCCCTCGAAGTGGATGAGCCCGAGCTTGTGCGAAGAATCAAGGGCCGGGCCGAAACCTCGGGACGGGTAGACGATATGGACGAGGATACGATCCGAAAACGCATTGAGGTGTATAGAAACGAAACGGAGCCGGTGGCCGGCTACTACGAGAAGCAGGGCAAGCTCTATCGCGTAACAGGCAGGGGTGGCATCGAGCACATATTCGAAGAGCTATCGGGCGCCATACGGAGTTTATAGAACTTTTATCCCGCTGCCTCCCTTACACTTCATAAATTACCCAATTGGAGCAATCAAACTTTGTCGATTACGTAAAAATCAACTGTCGATCGGGCAGGGGTGGAGATGGTGTGGTCCATTTCCGGAGAGAGAAGTTTGTGCCAAAAGGGGGTCCTGACGGAGGTGACGGTGGCCGGGGAGGCCATATCATTCTCAGGGGCAATGCCCAGATGTGGACGCTGCTGCCTCTGAAATACCGCAAACATGTGATTGCCGGAAACGGCAGGCCCGGAGGCAAGCAAAACAGTTCGGGCCGCCAGGGCGAAGATGTGATCATCGATGTGCCGCTGGGAACAGTGGCCCGGGATGCGGAAACGGGAGAAATCGATTTTGAAATCACGGAGGACGGAGAAGAGCGCATACTGGTTCCGGGTGGCAAAGGCGGCATCGGAAATACCCACTTTAAATCGGCAACCAACCAGGCTCCGCGGCAGTTCAAGCCGGGGAAACCGGGGCAGGACGTTTGGAAAATTCTCGAGCTCAAACTGCTGGCAGATGTGGGCCTCGTAGGATATCCCAATGCCGGGAAATCAACTCTTTTATCTGCCCTCTCGGCAGCAAAACCCAAGATTGCCGATTATGCCTTCACAACCCTGCAGCCCAATCTGGGCATTGTGGCATACCACGGACATCGATCTTTTGTAATGGCCGATATCCCGGGCATCATCGAAGGAGCGCATGAAGGCAAAGGGCTTGGCATTCGATTTTTAAGACACATAGAGCGCAATTCCGTTCTCCTCTTTATGGTGCCGGCCGACTCTGCCGACATTATGAAAGAATACCAAACCCTTTTGCATGAAGTGGGGAGCTACAATCGTGAGTTGCTCCACAAGCCCCGCCTCCTTGGCATCAGCAAGGCCGATCTGGCCGATCCGGAAATGAAATCCATGCTTTCGGAACAAATTACTGACCTCGAACATCTCTATTTTTCGGCTGTTACAGGCGAAGGGCTGGCTGCGCTGAAAGACAAGCTCTGGGATATGCTGAACGAACCCGCGGAATGATCGTCAGGCAGGAGGGGAATGACCTGGTACTACTATGAAATCGAACGCTACGACACATTGGCTTGCCCTCGTCTCTCTCGCGCTTGTCTGGGGCTCTTCTTTCATCCTTATCAAAAAAGGAGTGGAAGGATTTACCGCCCTGCAGATGGGCACTTTACGCATTGGCATCAGCATGCTCTTTCTCCTGCCTGTCGCTCTTTATTATTTCTCCAGGGTGCCGCGAAATCGCATCGGGCATCTCGTGATTGCGGGATTCATCGGCAACCTTATTCCCGCCATACTTTTTGCCACAGCCGAGACGAAAGTAGATTCGGGATTGGCGGGCATTCTAAATGCAAGCACTCCGCTCTTTGCCTTTCTCATCGGGATTGCCTTTTTCGGAATGCTCTTTCGCTGGTACAGGCTTGGGGGTGTTTTGCTCGGACTGGGTGGAACCATCCTGTTAGTACTTTACGGAAGTCCCCATTTTTCTCTTGAAAATACCCGCTATGCGGTGCTGATCATAGCTGCTACCATCTGCTACGGTACGAGTGTGAACTTTATCAAGCGCTACTTGCAGGAGATACATCCTCTGGCCATTTCCGGGGTTTCGCTATTTTTTGTGGGTGTGCTTTCCTGGGCCTTTCTTTTTACCACCGACTTTACGGCCCGCATAGCGGAAAGTGCTTTGAGCCGTGAGTCGCTGGGCTATATTGCCATTCTGGCTCTTTTCAGCACTTCCCTGGCGAGCATTCTTTTTTTCTGGCTCACCCAGAAGACCGATGCGCTATTTGCTTCTACCGTGACCTATATGATACCGGTCGTGGCCATCGGCTGGGGCATTCTGGCCGGAGAGTCGGTTTCTCTTATTCATTTTCTGGGAATGATCCTTATCCTCTCAGGCGTCTATCTGAGCAGTGCACGGGGTGAGCGCATCATTCAGCGGCTATTACGGATATTTCGACATTGACATCTTTCGGAAGACGAGCCACTTCCACCGTTTCGCGTGCAGGCTCGTTGCCTTCGGTGAAAAATGATCCATAGACTTCATTCACTTCCGGAAACTGATTCATATCCTTTAAAAAAATGCTGCACTTCACGACCTGGTCCAGGCTCATGCCGGCCCGTTTAAGGACGGCTTCAATGTTTTGCATTACACGCTGGGTCTCTTTACGAATGTCATCACACACAAGCGTGTTGCTCTCCGGGTCAATGGCAATCTGCCCGGAGACAAAGAGCAGTCCTCCGCTTTTTACCGCCTGATTATAGGGCCCGATGGGAGCAGGCGCCTTGTCCGTTTTTATGATTTCCTTAGCCATAGTTTCGTAATTTTAGCCCGCTAAAGGTATAAAAGAGCGTTGATTAATCATGCGAATATTGATTGTCGGAAATGAAGACCGGGTCGGGGAATTGATTCCCAGGCTGCCTGAAAATGCACAATGCGATGTGGCGCTGGCACCACCCGAAGAGCTGCAGGCCTATGAGCTGATATTTGACCTGAATTTTGACGACAATCCCGAGAACATGAGTGATTACAAGCATTTTGAGGGCACGGTCATTGCCGGAGCGGTCAAAATGCAGTTGGCGGAAGCCCTGGCTCCGGAAGAGCATGTTAGTTGTACGCTGATAGGCATGAACACCCTTCCGACCCTTATAGGCCGGGAGCTGGCAGAATGGAGCCTCACCAGCACTTCTGATGAGAAAGATGCCGCCAGAGTGGCCGCTCTGCTCAATTGGGATTATGAGCTGGTAGCCGACCGGGTGGGCATGGCCACACCCCGCATCATCATGATGATTATCAACGAAGCAGCCTATACCATTCAGGAGGGTACGGCCATGGCAGCCGATATTGACGAGGCGATGAGGCTGGGTACGGCCTATCCGTATGGTCCGCTGGAGTGGGCCGATCGCATCGGGATTGAGGATGTGTACGAAACCCTTGAGGCGCTTTATCTCGATACCCACGATGAGCGCTATCGAGTTTGCCCCCTGATCAAGACCATGTATCTGGAAAGTAAAAGCTTCTACCCGCAATGATGCTCATATATGCCGGCCGGAAAAGCAACCGCCTCAGGTACATCCTGGATCATATCTTTTCCGAGCTTTTGGGTACGGAGATGGAACTGACCAGCGATGCCACAGCCTATTCCGCCTTTGAAGGACCCAAGATGCATTATGGAAAGGAGCGCATAGACGATTCTTTTTTCATGCGGGCCAATTCTCTGCTTTTTGAAGAGGGCCTGGGGCACCCTGATCCGCTCGTTTTTGAGTATGACGACAGCTATGCCATATTCCGGACAAGTTCCTCAGACTGGCCCTTCGATCTTTTTGCAGCCTCCTTTTTTATGCTATCTCGCTACGAGGAATACCTGCCTTTTATTCGCGATGCACACGGGCGCTTTCCGGCAGATCAGAGCCTGGCATATAAAAACGGCTTTTTGCAGCTTCCGGTCGTGGATATCTGGGCCGGACATTTTAAGGCTTTTCTGAAGAAAAAATTTCCCTCCCTGCGCTTTAAAGAGAAAGAATACCGATTCACTCCGACTTTTGATATCGACATTGCCTGGTCCTACCTTCACAAAGGCGTCCTGCGCAACTTCGGTGGATTTCTGAAAGCCGCTTTTTCAGGAAATTTTAAAGATTTTTACTACCGGGCAGCCACCCTGCTTCGCATCAAACCCGATCCCTATTTTACCTATGACTATCTCCTTGCACTTCAGCAGAGCTTCAGGCTGAACCCGCTATATTTTATACTGATAGGCGATTTTGATGAATATGATAAGAATATTTCATACACCGAGCCTGCATTCCGCGTGCTTATCAAACATCTCGAAGACATCGCAAGAGTGGGCTTGCATCCCTCCTATGCATCCAACCGGCACGGGGACAAACTGGAAACGGAGAAGCAGCGCCTGGAAGACATTATTCACCGAAAGGTGGAAGACAGCCGCCAGCACTATCTTATGCTGGAGTTTCCGGGTACGTACGAAAAACTTCTGGCTGCGGGCATCCGCAACGACTATACCCTTGGATATACAACCCATATGGGCTTTAGAGCCGGAACCTGCACACCCTTTTATTTCTATAATTTGCAGTTGGAACAAAAAACCGGGCTGAAGCTTCATCCTTTTGCCCTGATGGATTCTAACTTTCGCTATTACATGGACATTGCCCCCTCTGAAGTGCTGGCAAAGGCAAAGCCGGTCATTGATGCCGTCCGTAGGGTCAACGGCTCGCTCTATACCCTTTGGCACAACAATTCATTTAGCGAGGTCTTTGAGTGGAAGGGCTGGCGTGCCGCTTTTGAAGACATTGTGAAATATGCAAACCCCGAAAAAAACAATTAAACAGCAGGAACTATGATACATAACTTAAGTAACGAAGATTCTCTGGTGTCGCAATACATGGCCGAGCTGCGTGATGTCAGGATACAGGGCGACCGGATGCGCTTTCGCAAGAATTTATTTCGAATAGCACAAATTGCCGCCTACCGGATAAGCAAAACCCTGGAATGGGAGACCCGCGAGATAGAAACTCCGCTGGCATCCTGCAAGGTGCGGGTGCTCAGGGAGCAACCCCTTATTGCCAATATCCTGCGGGCGGGGATGCCCATGCACAACGGGTTGCTCGATTTTTTTGACCAGGCTGACAATGCCTTCATATCGGCTTACCGCAAGCATACCGATGACGATGAGTTTATCATCGAGCTGGAATATCTCAGTTGTCCGCCACTGGACGGAAAGGTATTGATACTGGCAGATCCCATGCTGGCAACGGGTTCGTCCATGGTGCTTACCCTCAAAGCGCTTAACTCACTGGGCAAGCCTTCGGCTATTCATGTGATTTGTGCGATTGCATCACGGCAGGGCATTGCTGCGCTGAGCGAAGCTTTTCCGGATATTACAATTTGGGCAGGGGATATTGATCCGGAACTCAACAGCAAGAGCTACATTGTGCCGGGACTGGGCGATGCAGGCGACCTGGCTTTCGGGCCAAAAATGCAATCGTAATGGCCCCGATCGGCCCGGATGGATATAAATTGATGAAAATCATATGGATGTGGCTCTTTTTTTCGTTATACCCGAGGCAGATATATTTTGAAAAAGGGAGCAACATTGTTTACTTTTGGTAACTTCTCTTAAATAAAAGCAAAATAATTTAGACCTTCCCCTCATGAAACGAGTACTACTTATTGCCTTTGCCCTGCTGTTAGGATTCGTTATAAATGCACAAGACCCGCATTTTTCGCAATTCAATGCCTCCCCCCTTACGCTGAATCCTGCCATGGCCGGCAAGGTGCAATGTACCTATCGCGCTTCGGTCAACTATCGCGATCAGTGGAATTCGATACCGGCCCCGTATGTCACCTATACGGCCGGATTTGACATGGCTCTGATGAAGGAAAAACTCAATGGAAGTGCCATTGGTGTCGGAATACTGGCCCTCAACGACCGCTCGGGTGACGGCAACCTGACGGCCCCCAATATCGGGCTCTTTCTGGCTTATCATCAGCGCCTGGGAAGCAACAGCCTCCTTTCCATCGGTTTTCAGGGTTCTTTTAATGAAAAACGCATTGACCCGACCAAGCTTATCTTTCCCAACCAGATCACAGCCGGTGGTGTCGATCCCACCTTGCCGAACAACGAACCCTTTATCGGAGACATACAATACTTTGACCTCAATGCAGGCATGCATTTCAGCTCTATTATCTCTGATAATTTCAGCCTGAATATCGGAACGGCCGTATATCACATTACGCAACCGAAAGAATCTTTCCTGAACGACCCCAACAACAAGGTTTATCTGCGCTACGTGGCTCATGGCGGCTTTACAACCACGCTGAGCGATCAGTGGACCATCAGTCCTTCGGCTCTGTATATGCGTCAGGCCAATGTTGACCAGCTGAATGCCGGGGCTTCCTTCGGATATCATACCGATGAAGCATCCGTCTATTTCGGAACCTGGTACCGCATGCATCTGCTGACTTCAAACCAAAGCAACTTCAACGAATCAATGCTGAGTTCGGTTATCGCCCTCGTTGGTGTGGAGTTCAATACCCTGATTTTGGGATTCAGCTATGATATTACGGCCAACTCGCTGAGCCAGGCCAACAGCGGCAGAGGCGGTTTCGAATTATCGCTCCAATACACGGGCTGTATCCGCAAAACGCGCAACATTACCCAGTGTCCGACTTTTTAAAGAAAAAAAATAAGTAGTTAGGAGGAAGCCGGTATGATCAGAATGCCGGCTTTTTTATTTTTATCTTAATGAAAGAAAAACGGATTTGTCTTCGGGTGTACGGGCGTGTACAGGGGGTTTTCTTCCGGGCATTTACACAAGAGGAAGCGCGGGAAATGGGGCTTCGGGGATTTGTGATCAACCGCCCCGATGCATCGCTTTATATTGAAGCCGAAGGGGAGGAAAAGAAGTTAACAGAGTTTCTGGAACGTGTTAAGCAGGGGCCTCCGGCTGCCCGGGTCCGCGATATGGATATCCAATGGTGTGAGCCGGCAGGATACGAAGACTTCCAAATCAGATATTGAGATGAAAAGAAGGCTCTTTCTGGCAGTGCCCCTCGATGAAGAGAGCAGGAAGGTATTCCGGCAGTTTCGCAATGAAATGGAGGCTGTGGCAGAAGGAGCACGCTGGGTTCCGGAAAATAATCTGCATCTGACGATACTTTTCCTCGGTTCGCTGGCCGAAGAACTGATGCCTGTGCTTGCCGCTGAATTGGAAAAATTGTCGATGGAGACAGCCGCTTTTGATCTGGAATTCGATCACTATGAAATCAGGTACAAGCGATCGCAGCCGCTTATGATCTGGGCGAGATACCTGGAGAAAAAAGCATTTTCCTCGTTGGCAATAACGGCCCACCGACTGCTGTCAGAGTGGGTGCCACTCCCCCCACCGCATTCGCGGCAGATTCCTCATGTGACCCTGGCACGCATCAAAAGCAGCAAAAGGAAATGGCCCCTTCCGGCAGAATTGCCCCGGCCACAAAAGCTCAGGGTCAATGAACTGCTTCTATATGAATCTGTCCTGGGCGCTGCCGATCCCGTTTACATTCCCTTACATCGCTTCCCCCTACTCCACTGAGACGGGATAGCCGTTTTCGACCGCAAAGCGGCACCAGTGGCATCCGGCCCGGCCGCAGCCTGTATCGAAAGCCCGCTTTTGAATGGAGGCATACACCTCCCGGATTTGCCCGCGAACGATCTCCATTTCTCCACTGCCGGGAGTGAGGGTAATCTCGGCCGCCCCGTTTTTCTGCTTTTCGATGTAGTCGAAGATTACTTTGCGGGGCTTCCAGCGAGTGCCCGGGTCATGGGCAATGAGCAAATGGTAAAATACAGCCTGTCGCCAATAATTTCCCCCCAGGCTGTTTTCGAAAGAAAAGTCATCACCCGCCTGGCCGGGGGCGGCAAAGCGCTGTACACTGCCACTGATCTGGCCGGTTTTATAGTCTATGATATCGGCATTGTAATAGTCAAACTCGATTTTATCCAGAAATCCATGGACCGGAATCTCATCAATGCGGGTTTGAATTCTGCGTTCGATACTGACCACCCGCTTCCATCCGGCATGTTTTCTTCTGTAATAGTCGGAAAGGCTCTCCTTTCCGTAGCGAAGTTTATCGAGAAAGTATCTTTCATCCGGGAAAAAAGACCGTTGTCTTTCCATGGCTGCCTCGAAGGCCTGTAGCAGCACAGCCTCTTCGGGGAAAACCCCGGATTTGCCGCGCAGCATGATCCGGAAAATATGTTCCAGCGCTTCGTGGGCGGCTGATCCGAAAGCCATGGCAGCACTCTTGCCACCCGGAGCCCGCAGCACATTCTCAAAATAAAAGGAGAGGGGGCAGCGCAGAAAGTTGTTGAGGTGACTGACAGACAGGCGGTAATTTTTCAGTGAATGTCGCAGCCATTCTTCGGGAAGCAAGGGAATGCGGGGTTTGAAAAGAGCAGGGCTACGGATAATGCAGTCCTGATCTGCAAGTCGGGACTCCGGAAAAACATGCAGGACATTCCTTTGTCCGGAGTACGCTCCGAAGCAGATTTCCGGAGCATCACCGGACTCGTCAACGAGGGTCAGGCGATCTTCTCCGCGGGCCAGTGCTTCCCAAATTTCTTTTTGAATACCCTGTTCCTCAGCTGCAAAGAACCGGGCCATCGGAACCCTGATATCTTCTTCCGTCTGCAAAGCGGAGAGCATCACAACCGCTTCTCTGGTACTCATGCTTCCGGCAGATTCAAGCAGGTTTTGCGATCGCAGGAAAGTGTGGAAGGCTGTGCTGCTGCGGTTCTGATAAAATTGCAGGGCAAGCCGGTCGATTTCCTGCGGATCAAGGTGCCATGCGGGG
>WFPF01000102.1 GCA_015487695.1 Chitinophagales bacterium | reverse complement strand
GTGGGGTAATCTTACCTCCGGAGTTGAGCTTATCCGCAGAAAAGCGGGCGGCCAGGCCTTTGCCGTCACCACTCCGCTCGTTACCAAATCGGACGGAACGAAATTCGGCAAGACAGAAAGCGGAAACATCTATCTGAGTCCGGAACTCACTTCCCCCTATAAGTTCTATCAGTTTTGGCTCAATGTCAGCGATGAGGATGCCGTGAAATTTATCCGGATATTTACTTTCCTTTCGCGTGAAGAAATAGAAGCACTGAGTGCAGCGCATGCCGAAGAGGCCCATCTGCGCATCTTGCAGAAAAGACTGGCAGAGGAAGTCACGGTGATGGTGCATGGGCGCGAGGAGTATGAAAAAGCCGTGAAAGCATCGCAGATACTGTTTGGAAAAAGCAGTACGGAAGAATTGCAGGCACTAAGCGAAAAAGAACTGCTGGAAGTATTCGAAGGAGTGCCCCGCCATGAAGTTTCGCGAAGCGAGTTGGAGGCAGGCATTCCGATTCTCGATTTTCTCTCGGATAAAACGGGCATATTGCCTTCCAAAGGCGAAGCACGAAGGCTGGTTCAGAGCGGAGGCTTGCAAATCAATAAAGTGCGAATCACGGATGTGCAGCACATTGTGAATACCGACTCATTGCTCAATGGAAATTATCTTTTGGTGCAGCGTGGCAAAAAGAACTACCACCTTGTGCTGGCCGAATGATGTCAACGGAATTTTTTCAGCCAATCACTGAAGGAAGCCGGAGCCGAGTCCCTGTTTTTTGATTCGAATACCGCTTCTTTTAGGGGTCCTTCTGCCGGCCGCTCGTTTCCGGCAGGAACCGGAGTGCTTGCCCCCGGTGTCTGCAGGGCCAGTTGCTGCTGAAACTCATGGAGCATGACATTCATCTCGCGAATTCGCTCAATCATCGCCTGCATCTGTTCCTGAAGCTTAAATATTTGCGAATCCTTTGCTTCCATCTGCGATTTGAGCAAGGCAAACATCTCCGATTGCATATCACTCGACCGGGTTTCGGGGCCTTTTGCTTTCCACTCCCCGATCAGATCACTGTGAACAAGCCACTCGCCAAATTCATCGATCCGGTAGAGCCCCGCAGATGCTTTTTTTTCGTCAGCAATCAGCGCGATCAACTCCTGCCGTATTTCATGTTCGGGTTTCCCCGTAAGACGGGATGCTGCTGCTATGGTGAAGTATCTGCTCACTTTTTGAAACGATGAAATTGATTTAAAAAAGTTAATTTGCTGCCTGAATCATTTTCAGAAACTAAAGATCAAATAAAAATTGATCAATATGAGAAAGAAGTATTTCACAAGATTGTCTACAATCGTGCTGATTTTCATGATTATGCCTGCCTGTTCGGTCTACCGATCGAGCAGTGGGCTGATTGATATCAGGGACCTGAAAGAAGTGCAGATAAAGGATTCCAGGCGGCTCTACAGCACCTATGATATCGACAAGTATGAACGCGAGCAGCTGAGCAGGGTGCTCGATCCCGAAGTGCTGGAACTCGTGGAAAAATACCACCGGGAGGACAGCTGGCCCGAAGCGATATCGACTTTTGAGAAAAGAGAGAAAGTGCGCTCAATGATTGAGAATTACCGGGCATTTTTATTGGCCGAAATGGACGATAAGTACATATTGATCATACCGGCCCGCGCCAACAGACGCATGCCGCTCGGCTTTCGTCCGAAGCGGGATGTGTTTTTCATTATAAGCCGTACGGCTGTCGAAGAATTGTAAGCGCGGATTGCGCATTATCAGAGCACACTTTTTTCCGCCACTATCTTTTCGAGGGCTTCCGTCAGCTTTCGTGCAAAGTTTTCACGGCTGAATGATTCCGCATGCAAGAGCGAAGCCTCTTTCATCGACTGGCGCATAGACGCATTTCCGGCAAGCAGGGCCATTTCAGCCGCCAGCGCCCCTGCGTCTCCCGTAGCAAAATAGCGGGCCGCATCACCGCCCGCTTCCGTCAGGCTGCTGTTTTTTGCGGCTATGACGGGCGCTCCGCAGCTCATCGCTTCTACAATGGGAAATCCGAACCCTTCAAACTCGGAAGGGTAGATAAATGCTTCACAATACGTGTAGAGTTGCCGCAAAATGTGCATGGGTACATAGCCGGTCAGCCGGATGTCTTTTGCGTAGGGGTGCGATCGCAGGGCCTTTCGGAGGGGGTTTGTTTTCCAGCCCATCTGGCCTGCCAGCACGAGTTGCCGTGTGGGTTGCCCGCTCCTGCAAAATTTTTCAAAAGCTTCGAGCAGGGTCAGAAGCCCCTTGCGTGGTTCGAGGGTGCCGGCATAGAGAAAATAAGGCGGCTCAATCCCGTATTCGTCAGAAAGGGGCTCCCGGGGCACGGGCCTGAAATAGCTGTCGCGGCCGGGATAGATGGCCGTGGTTTTGGAAGCAAAATCCGCTTCCCAGCGGGCAATGTCTTCGGCTGTAAAACGGGAGTTGGCGATGATCAGATCCGTGCGTTTCAGAATGCCTTTCAGAAAAAGACGCTGCAGGAAGCTGCTGTGCCAGCGATGATAGCGCGGATAGCGAATCGCACTCAGATCATGTATTACGGTGACCCGCCTGAGGGACGGAGGCAGGTTCCAGGGGCCGAAGTGAGCCGTTTCAATTACGACATCGGGCTTGAATGCCCTGAGTTTCTGCGGTACCCGGATGAAGAGGCGGTAGGAAGCCAGACCGGGCCATGCTTTGCTGCGGGGGATGACGAGCGTCTCGGCCGAAGGAAAGTCATCGCTGTGCTTCTGCCTGGCAATGAGATATTCATGTTGGCTTTCGAAAGCGAGTAGAGACTCCACGAGCATGCGCGTATAACTGTGCACACCGGCACGTTGATTATCGAGTGGATCGGCTAAAATGGCTATTCGCATGATCCCTGATTTTTTTCGATACAAAATGCATAATAGTCCAGGGTCTGCCGGGCACATTCGTCCCAATCGAAAAGGGCGGCCCTTTGCAGGGCTCTGGCGGCCAGCCTTTCCCTCAGCGCTTCATCGCTGGCGATTGTGTGCATGGCATTTGCCATTTCCCCGGTGTTGAGCGGATCGGCCGCGAGTCCTGCATCGGCCACCAGCCCGGGAAGAGCCCCGGCCTGCCCGTAAAGGACGGGTATACCACATTGCATGGCTTCCAGGGCCGGAAGGCCAAAGCCCTCATAGATGCTGAAATAGCAAAGGGCCAATGCCCCGCTGTAGAGAGCCGGCAGGTCGCTCTCATCGACAAATCCGGTGAAAACGATATCGGGATGCCGCTCAGCGGCCAGCCCGAGGACTTCCCTGCTTTTCCAGCCTACCTTGCCCGCAATGACCAGCTGCAGCCCGGGATGCCCGTGTTTTTCTTTCATGCGGATGAAAGCCTCGATGCTGCGTTTCAGATTTTTTCGGGGTTCAATGGTCGACAAGGTAAGGAGATAGGGTCCATCGGAAATTCCGTAGCGGCTGCGCACCGCTGCCATGAGTTCCCGGTCGTTCAGCGCTTTGAAGACCGTCTTGTCTGCCGCCTCGGCAATGGTCCTCACCCGCGCTTCCGGAATGTCGAGGTATTTCAGAAGGTCCTGGCGGGTGGCCTCGGAAACGGCAATGAAACGGGCATTCGTTTTCCGGGCAAAGCGAAAACCCTTCTCGGCCAGGCGGATATTGCGTGCCTGATGAAATTCGGGAAAGCGTTTGTGTGTCAGGTCGTGCACCGTGATGAGGGTCGGGATGCCGAGGCGCTCGAAAGAGTCTTCGTGCTGAGGCAGCGGTAGGTGAATAAGGTCGTAGCCGGCCAGGCGGGGGTCTTTGTGAAGGGGTTTCAGACTGCGTTGCAGGGCTTTGCTCCCTTTTTTGACCAGCTGGAGGAGCGGGCGGAAGGGCAGGCTGCGATAAAGGGCAGCCAGGCGTCCGTAAAGTTTTGCCGGCAAAGTGTTCCTGAGAAATTGTTTGAAACGCAGAAGCGGCTTTTCGTAGGCCATCAGGCCAAATCGGTGCTGTGCGATGCGGATGTCGAGCCAGGGGCGGTATTCGCGCAAAGGAACGATGTCACCATAAATAAATAAATCGATTTCCCAGGAAAGAGCCGACTCATCCGCAAGCCGGTCAAAGGCACTCAGCAGTTCGATCAGGTAGCGCTTCACACCATCCCCATCGGCTTCCATCAGCTTTCCGGCTTCCAGCAATACCCGGTATCTTGTCCCCTTCTTCATCTATCCGAAATATTTGCTTTTTATCAGACAGAGGTTTTCGCGCACCCGCCTCTGCGGATATCGTTGTCCCTCACGGGCCAGCAGTTTTCGCAACTGAACGGGGTCGGGCAGGGGCGAGAGCGTACCGTCCCTGCGGTAGCCGCAGCTTTCCATGATTTCTCCGTGGTAGCGCCAGAAGATATTCTCGATGTGTTTTGGCATTTCTTCTTTCCACCCACCGCTTTTCCCTTTTCTGAAGAATTCGGCATTGCGGCCGCTGTCCTGCACTCGCCCGT
>WFPF01000101.1 GCA_015487695.1 Chitinophagales bacterium | reverse complement strand
CCCCAACCCGGCAGGCGGGTTTCTCAATACCGAAGGAGCAGCCGGCAGCCGCATAGAAGTAATTAATCTTAAGGGAGAAACACTTCTGCAGGGTTCAGTTCAAAGCTCCTCCGAAATTTTCAACCTCGAAGGCCTTCCTGCAGGCCTTTATCTTATCCGTATCGGCCACAAAGGAAGATCCCCTTTCACACTCAAAATACTGCGCCTGTGAAAAGAAGAACGCATATTCTATTTACGGCCTTCTTTTTCCTGCTCTATATGGCCTGCAGCGAGAAGAACGAAGTGCCGCTGGACGAAGAAGGGCGCCTTCACGGAACCGTCATCGAGTATTACAATGATACCGTGGTTTCGAAGGTGACACACTACATTCACGGCAATAAAAGCGATACGGAAATCAGTTATTTTATTTCGGGACAACCCGAGATCATTGCCATATATGCCTGGGACAGCATAGCATCCGTACTCGAAGGCAATTACTTTCATTATTACGACAACGGACAGCTGCTCTTGAAAGGCCGCTACAGCGAAGGTTTTCCGGATGACACCTTCCGGCAGTGGACTCCGGAGGGGCAATTGATTTCGGAAGAAATATACGAGCAAGGCATTACCCGCGGCATTTGGAGTTATTACGACACGAGCGGCAGGCTATATCTCCGGGTGGATCACGACAGCCTCTTTCGCTATTATCACGAACCGATGAAGTCGGGCAAATACATCTGGCTCGACAGCAATGGAGAAAGGGTGTATCATGCCGTCTGGAACCGCCACATACTCCTTGATGACAGCATTTATCAGCCGCAAGCCTATGAAGAGATGCTCGGGGCCGGCATCATCGATACCGGCATTTATGTCTTTCCCTGATCAGGCCGATTAACGGGCCCTGCTCTTTTCCCTGATATCGCGAAACTCGCTGCCCGGCTTCCACTGAGGCCAGAAATCGCTGAATGCCAGTGCGCGCCCCATGCGGTACATAAATTCGGCTTCGGCAGCAAAGCCATCGGGATTCCACCTTTCGGGGTCATATTCGTCCGTCACCTGGTGATAGAGCGAATCGCGATAATAGCGGTAGACCTGCTCGCCAAAGGCCTTGCCTTTCTCCATGTCCTCGCTGCTTCCCTTTGCATAGAAAGCCGGTACACCGATTTTGGCAAAGTTGAAATGATCGGATCGAAAGAAATAGCCCGCCTCTGGATGGGGATTGGCCTGCACGTAGCGGCCCATGTGTTGCGCCACGGTATCGGCAATGTCGTCCATCTCCGATTGGCCGAAGCCGACCACCGTCACATCTTTCCAGCGTGCAAAAGGATAGAGAGCATCCATATTTATGTTCGCTACAGTCTGTGCGGGCGGATAAATGGGGTTTTCGGCATAGTGGAGCGAGCCCAGCAGGCCCGACTCCTCGCCCGTCACCAGCAGCAGCACAATTGAGCGATCGGGTGCCTTTTGCGATTCGGCAAAAGTACGGCCGATCTCCAGGACCGCTGCCACCCCCGTAGCATTGTCGACCGCACCGTTGTAGATGCTATCGCCATCGTAGGATTTGCCCACTCCCAGATGATCCCAGTGGGCGGTATAGACGATGTATTCCCCGGGGCGACTTTGCCCGCGGATGAGCCCGATGACATTGTTGGAACTGCTCGTGCCGATCCGATTTTTGAACGAAAGATCCATGGTCACGGGCAATTCGAAGGAGCGGAAACTCCGTTTTTTTGCTTCGCTGCGGAAATCATAACCTTCCATCCCCGCTGCTGCAAATAGACGCCCGGCCGCATCGAGACTGATCCAGGCTTCGGCTTTCAGGCTGCCCCGGTTGCTGTCGGGCGAAAAAAGATAAAGCTGGGTGCCGCTCCATGAGTTTTCGACTACCTGCCAGCCGTAGCTGGCCGGCTCCGCCTCGTGGATGATCAGCACCGCTGCCGCGCCCTGCCGGGCTGCTTCTTCATATTTGTAGGACCAGCGACCGTAGTAGGTCATGGCTTCATCACGAAAAATATCTTCGTTGCCCGGCCCGAAGCCCGGATCGTTGACCAGCACCACTACGGTTTTGCCCTTCACATCCAGTCCTTCGTAATCGTTCCAGTCGTACTCGGGTGCCACAATGCCAAAGCCGGCAAAAACCAGTTCCGAACCCCGGATATCGATGGCATCACGGACCTGGCGGCTCCCCGCTACAAAGTCGCTGCCATAACTCAGTTCCAGAGTGCCCTTGCCGCTGCGCAGGCGCATCGGACTCATATCGAAAGCCGTGATGGAGACCATCGGCACTTCCTGATAATAGCTTTCGCCATTGCCCGGCACAATGCCCATGGAAGCAAACTGATCACGAATGTATTCGCTGGTATATCGTCCGCCCGGAGATGCGGGTTGCCGCCCCAGAAAGGAGTCGGAGGACAAGACCTGCACATGGCGGATCAGCCGGTCGGCCGAGATTTTTGTCCCGGATGTCCGCGTTTCTTTTTTGCAGGAAAAGAATAGGGGGAGCAATAGCAGCAGGAAGCTTAATTTTTTCATGGGATAATATTTTACAGGGTTTTTCGCAGGAAAACAAAAATAAGAGAAGTGAAAGAAAGAAGAGAAATCGCTTGCATTCCGGCAAAATCATTGGGCGGCTGAGTTGCCTTGCACCCTCATTCGCGAGTTTTCTCCAATACGACAAGCATATACTGACGTTCCTGCCTGAATATCTCGGGATTCACGGTCCTGCTCTCTTTTCCCAGTTTTTTATCTATCCCCTCGCGTATCCTTCTGCTGAGATAATAAAGTTTGGGCTGCTTGTAGCGAAGCTTTTCATATGCCAGATGCTTTGCCGGAAAAACTATACGCTGCAAATAGAGATTGATAAAGTGTAAAGTCGGCAGAACGTTTACGGTGATATCTACTGCTTCGATGAGCCTCCACTTGCCGGCCTTCGCTTTTTCAAGAAAGGTTTCTAAATGATGGGGTTTCTGCCCTGCTCCTTCTTTTCTGCGGCTGAAATAGTCGCAAACGATCCAGCGCCCTCCGGGTAAAATCAGCTCACTGCTTCTGGCAATGGCCCGGTCGATCGGAATGTACTGCAATGATTCGGCATGCAGGATGGTACCGAAGCGCTCTTTGCATTCAAATTCCTCATACCGCGATTGCCTGACCCTGAGTTTCGGGTAGTTTTTAGCGATGAATGCCACCTGCTTCTTGTCAGGTGTCAGGCTTTCCACCCGAAAACCCTTTATTCTCAGCATTTCGGACAGGGCGCCCATGCCACAGCCCACATCCAGTACGGGATGTGCTTTGTCCTCTACCCGTTCGAGGAGATTCCGGGCATATCTTATCTGAGCTGCTTCAAAATCCATCAGCGAAATACTTGCTGCTTCAATTTCAGGATTCTCAAAATAGCCGTAGTGCAACATGTTGTTGCCCAGAATCTTTGAATAAAACTCCAACTCCAGATCGTAGGAGGCACGATCGTATTTTGCATTTTTCTTCTTGAACCGTACCGCCCTCATCCACTCGACAGGATTTAAAAACGGGATTATGTTTTTATTAAAAATGGGCATTTTTCCGTCTTGCTCTTTTCTGCAATTTACAATTCCCCTGTTTTTTCAATGTTTTTTCTCTCATCATACTCATTCATCAGCCGGAACGAGGCATACCGGAATCCGGGAAAAGAAGCTCTTCACAGCCGGGAAACTTCCTACTCATTGCTCTTCCGGTCTCCCTCGAGGTAGGCGATGAGTTTCCTCAGCGACATTTCATTGGCTTTCACAAAATAATTCATCAGGGCAAGGTACTTTTCGCTGTTTTTATAACCAATGCCATAGGATTGCACATGGGTGAGACCCGGCTCTTTCTCCCCGAAACAGATGACATTGAAGAAATTTTTGGCATCGCTGCGCATAAACTCCGGGAAGTTTTCACTGATCTCAGCCTGCAGGGTAATGAGGCGCTCCGGGACATAGTTGATGATGTGAATTACAATGGTATTGCTGTCACCGATCCGGCCTTCAGGGTCATAGTTGCTTTTGATATACCCTCCGACCCGGAAATCGATATCCGCCAGCGGGACAGCCCAGCTTTCCCAGCCTTCCCTGGTCGTGTAGGCATCCCAGACTGCCTTCAGCGGTGCTCTGACACTGAACTCCTGAATGAGCACAAGCTCGCCCGGATAGCTTGAATCAATTCTCGAAGTGATTCCCAGCGCTTCTTCATGCACTGTTTCCTGTGCCGTGGAAGCTGAAAAATGGAAAAGCCAGAGCATGGCAATACACGCTGATTTTAATTTCATAGGATCGCTTTTTCGTAATTACGGATGCGTAAAATACATACTATGTTTCAATAAGAGTGCTTCGGCATAAGGGCAGGCCACTTCTGACCGAGATTTATTTCTTCCGGATAAGTCGCAGCGCCTCTTTGCGACTGAGTGGATTCAAAGTCTTTCTTCCGGGGAAGAGTTCTCATCTGCCATGGATTCTGCAGAAATCATGTAAAGACCAGGAGCAACAAAACAATGGGAACTGCGAATAGCAATACGGGCAGAAGCAAATTCAGAACGGACTTTGTGATTGACAAATTCTGAACGACCGAAATGCCGATGACGCTAAGAAGAATGGTCCAGATGCCCAACACAATCTCCATGAAGAAGGAGCCGTAGACGAGAATATTCGGGAGCACTCCGGCACTGCTGATGTC
>WFPF01000100.1 GCA_015487695.1 Chitinophagales bacterium | reverse complement strand
TTTTCACCGTTTTCGAGACGTATGCGCAGGCGACCCTCCGTGCAGATGGGTGTTTCGAAACACCCATCTGCACGGAGGGTCGCCTGCGCATACGTCTCGAAAACGGTGAAAAATGGATCGGCATCACGCGGATTCACATTGAAGAGGACGCAGGCAAAAGCATGCACGACATTGATCCCTACTATACACTGATCGACCTCAACCGGGCCGGAGTCCCCCTGCTTGAGATTGTCTCCGAACCGGACATGAAATCTCCGGAGGAAGCCTACCAGTATCTTACCGAGATACGCAAGCTGGTGCGCTATCTGGAAATCTGCGATGGGAATATGGAGGAGGGGTCGCTTCGTTGCGATGCCAATGTCTCGGTGATGCGGAAAGGATCGAAAGAATACGGGCAGAAGGTAGAGGTGAAGAATATGAATTCGATTCGCAATGTGGCCAATGCCCTGCGCTATGAGGTCAGGCGGCAGATCGAAGCACTGGAACGGGGCGAAAGCATTGATCAGGATACCCGCAGTTTCGATCCCGTGGAAGGCGTGACGCGCACCATGCGGAGCAAAGAAATGGCGCACGACTACCGCTATTTTACCGAACCCGACCTGCCACCGCTCTATATCACAAAAGAGATGATAGACGAAGTGCAGGCTGCCATGCCGCCCCTTCCTGACGAGCTCTTCCTTAAATACGTGAAGGAGCTGGGCCTGACCGAGTACGATGCGGGAGTCTTGACCGGAGACAAGGACATAGCGCTCTTCTTCGAGGAGCTGATCACTAAGACCAATGATTTTAAGGCAGCAGCCAACTGGGTGATGGGGCCCGTAAAATCATTCCTGAATGAACAGGCGCTTTCCATGGAGGAGTTTCCGCTCAGCCCTTCTGACATTGCCGGGCTCATGGCGCTGATAGCGGAGGGAAAAACCAATTTCTCCATTGCCTCGCAAAGAATCTTTCCGCTCATGCTCAAAAATCCGGGGAAAAGCGCCCTGGATATTGCCGGGGAGGAAAACCTGATTCAGGAGTCGGATGCGGATGCCATTATGGTCTTTATCGAAGAGGCACTGGCCGCCTACCCCGAGAAGGTGGAAGAATACCGGAATGGAAAAAAGGGAGTGATCGGGCTCTTTATGGGCGAGGTGATGAAACGCTCAAAAGGCAAGGCCGATCCGAGAAAGGCAAATGCCCTGCTGAGAGAAAAACTGGAAAAATAATATAAATCAATAAATATTAGAAATATGCAAAAAGCGATTTTTATAATCTTACTTTCACTGATTACGTTCTCCTGCAATTCGGGTGAGAACAAGAAGGATGATTCGGCTATTCTGAGCGAAAACGGAAACGAGAGCGGCAGCGTGCAAAAGATTAGCAGCTATGACCTGGCGCTGAAAGGCGATGGCAATTTCACGGTGAAAGGTAAAATCACGGGAGCGGCAGGCAAAAAAGTGATCCTGCAGATATTCCCGGTTTTTACAGCCGGCAGAAATCAGAAAGTGAATAATGCGGGAAGTGTGGTGCTGGACGAGAGCGGAGCGTTTGAGATACCTGCCAAAGTGGATCACAAAACATTTGGGGCACTGCTAATCGACAATGCCCATGTGGCGTATCTCGTGCTGGACGGATCGGACATTCAGTTCACTGCCGATTACAATGATTTTCAGAATTTTCGAATTGAGGGCAGCCCCGAATCGGCATTGATAAAGGACTATTTTTCTCATCTTCTGACCATGGTCAATCAAATAAATGAGGCCCGTGCGGCCATTCAGCAGGCTCAGAAAAGCGGTGACAAAGCGGCTGTGGAAAGTGCCAAAGCACTCGAGGGAAAGAGCATAGATGCTTATTTCTCTTATGTGAAGGCCTATGCTGACAGCAGTTCGAGCCCGCTGATGGCATTGTTTGCCACGGGCATGCTTGAGCCTTCGATCTACAGTGATTTCTTTGTGGAGATCAGCAAGCGCTATAAGGGCATTGCGGATGCATCACCTTATTATCAAAGAATCGTAAAACTGGCCCGGGGAAAGAACGGACTGATCGGGCAAATTGCTCCTGAAATCAGATTGCCCAATCCGGACGGAGATACCATGGCTCTCTCGGATTTGCGCGGCAAGTATGTCTTGCTCGATTTCTGGGCTTCGTGGTGCGGCCCCTGCAGGCGCGAAAATCCGAATGTGGTAAAACTCTACAAGAAATACAAAGACCGCAACTTTACGGTTTTCAGTGTTTCCCTCGATAAAAGCAAAAAGAGCTGGGTTCAGGCCATAGAGCAGGACGGCCTGGAGTGGCCCAATCACGTGAGTGAACTGGCCTTCTGGAGTACCGAAGCCATCAAGCCCTACGGAGTAAGATCTATTCCCGCCACCTTTCTTGTTGATCCCGAAGGGCGCATCATAGCAAAGGATCTGCGGGGCTATATGCTGGAGAAAAAACTGGAACAACTGCTGGGGAAATAATTCGATCAGAAGCCCCAGTCTTTCAAGGCGGCATTGAGCCGGAAGCGCAGCGCCAGATATGAGCTCTGCCGGTCGCGGCTGTCGATGGCCGAGTTCAGTTTGCGGTAGTTGTAGCTCAGTTCGAGAAAAGCATTCTGCCGGATGCGATAACTGAGTGTAAGCTCGGAGTTGAGCAATGTGCTGCGCACACCCTGTCCCGTATAATTTCCGTAATCAAAGGGATGTGTATCGTAAGAGGCGAAAATATTGCCTCCGAAGTTGCTGCCTGTGCTGTCGCTTCCTTTCACGGCATAGATGACACGGCCGTAGAAACTGAGCGCAGACAAAGGCCTGAAATGCACGATGCCGACCCACTCGTTGAAATTGGCCCCCAGCGGATGGGCCAGCGCCTGGCCAAACTGGGTATAACTCCCGGCATTGCTCACATGGGTATAGGTATAGGGCCGCACACGGTTGAGTTCTGCCTGCAGGTCGAGCCCCCTGATGCCAAAGCTGTTGATGTATTTCAGGCCGAATTGCAGACCATATTTATTGGCCCACCATCCGTCATTGCTGAAAAGCCGGTAAAAACGAAATTCATCAAAGAGAATCTGAGCGTAAAATTGAAAGTGCTGTAAAAAGTTGTACTTCAGGTTGGCACCTATGAAGATATTGTCGGAGCTGCCCAGGGCATACTCGACCGAGCGGTAAAAGATGATCGGATTTAGATAATAAGGGTCGAAACTGCGCTGGGTACTGTCCGTATTTCCAAAGACCACGGCCTCGAAAAGCCCGAGTTGCAGCCCCGGACTGAGGGCAATATCCAGATAGTGGGCGGCCAGAAACTTACGGGGTTGCAGATTGTCGGCAATTTTCTCCCGGAAGTCCACGAGCTGGGCAAAGAGGTTGCTGTATTTAATCTTCCATACTTCCGTCTGGATTTTCAACTGCATATAGTCTTTGCTCCAGTCGCTCAGCAGCAGCGAGCGGTAGCCGTTGCCGATGAAATTGCGATCCTGCCCGAACATGACCAGCATCTCGGGGATGGGACGAAAGGCAATGTATCCGCGGGCCGAGAAATAATCCCGGGCATCTTTGAAAAGCAGGCCGTCTTTGAAGGTCTTGGCGTTGTTTTCGTGCGGAACAATGCCCGAGTTGTTCTCCACGTACTCATTGACATAGGAGCGAAAGCCCGCCTGGTTGTCGCTCACAAAAGAATAGAAAGAGATCTTATTACCGATTACACCTCGTAATTCCACGCCCCGGCTGTTGATATAAGGCACTCCGCTCACTCCCGCTTCTTTCCCCCCTTCGAGGTAAAAGACGGGGTTGATGCCCAGTTTGAAGCGTTCTTCATTTACGGCAAAGAGATAGGAAGGATGGCGGTAAAAACGATTCAGCACCTTGCGCTGAGCGCTTTTCCCCCAATCAAAATCCATGCGGATGCGTTCGAGGTCTCTTTTGTCTTCGGGGCGCAGGCCCGAAAAATCGGAGTTGAGGAAGCGCGTGTCCAGGGGCTGAAATGCGCTGTAGACGGAGATATTATCATAGAGAATATCGAGCCGGTCGATGCTCTGATTATTGTAATGGTCGCGATTGATAAAGAAGAGATCCGAAACGGACTCATCTTGTGCCCTCAGGAGCGGAGCGGTAAAAAAAAACAAAAAGAAGAGCAGGGGATAGCGCATGATGTAAAAATAGGGGAAGCGCAGGAATTGAAGAAAAGGACTCTTTGGAATGCAGGGCCGGCAAAGGAAAAAGGATGCATGGCACGGATCTGAGCCGATCTGACGCGAGTATGAAATCTATGATATTCTGCGTATTTGAAGTGAGCCGTTTAAATGTTTTTTTTGTTTCGTAGATATAAAAACAAGAAATTGAGTGCAGAAAACATTTTGAAAAAATAAAAAGCATTGATAAGTATATGCACTTCAACGAAAATGATCTCCTGCTAAATCGTTATCGCTTAAAGGACTTAATTGGCCGGGGCGGTTTCTCTGTGGTGTACAGGGCCCATGATGAAATTACGGGAGTAGAGCTGGCAATTAAAATTTATGCTCCCGACAAAGGTCTGGATGAGAAAGGAATTCGTCAGTTTATCAAAGAGTACAGCCTTACACAGCCGCTCAACCATCCCAATCTCCTCAAGGCCACGCATTATGATGTCATTCCCGATATCAATGCGCCTTTTCTGGTGATGCCATTTGCAAAAAACGGCTCCCTCAGTTCAAGTCTGGATGACGGACAAACCCTCAATGAGGACCGCCTCGCCAAGCTCATGGAAGAGATCGGCAGTGCGCTGGACTATCTGCATCACCGCAATCCACCGATCATACATCAGGACATCAAGCCCGACAACATATTAATAGGCAATGACGGGCAATACATGCTGACCGACTTCGGAATCAGCAATAAAATGAGAAGCACCCTGCGCAAGGCCACGGTAAGCGAGTCGGCTCTGACGGTGGCATATGCCCCGCCCGAGAAATATACCAATCAGGGCATCACTCCGGCCAGCGATATTTTCTCTTTCGGTGTGATGATGTTTGAATGCCTGACCGATGAACTGCCCTGGGGCGGTGACGGAGGCGTGATGTTGCTGAGTGGAGCCCATCCACCGCAACTGCCCGATGCTTTTCCCGAGCGACTCAACGCCATTTTGCAGGCCTGCATGGATGTAGATCCGGCCAAAAGGCCTGCAGCCGGGCAGCTCAACGAAATAGCGAAGTTTTATCAGCAAAATGGATTTTGGCCCAAGCCGGAGGAGTTTCTTAATCCCCAAAAAAGCGAAGAAAAGCCGGTTTCCCGTTCGAGAGGGCGCAAGACCGAGATGATGTCGCCTGCCGATATGGAAGAAAAGGCGGCTGCTGTTGCGGCCGGAGCTTCGGGTTCGGGCGGGGGAGGCGGAGCCAAAACAGTTCGAAGCATGGGCGAAATGAACGATCCGCTCAAAAAGCCCAAGAAGAAAAGCAAGGCCGTGCTTCTAGTCGTGATAGCCATTGTGCTGTCGGGTTCGCTGATCGGAGGGTATTTTGCACTCAAAGCTCCCACAAAAAAACCTGATAATCCCGTTCCGATTGCAGAAAATGAGGATACGGGCAAAAAGAATGAGATCATCATTAAACCGGTCGTCATAGAAGAAGACACGGGCAAGACCGGGAAAAGCAAGAACCCGGTCATAGAACCCAAAAAAGAGGAGAAACCCGTTGTCAATCCGCCCAAAAAAGAAGAGCCGGCACCGGCTCCCCCGATAAACAAAGGCCCCTCGCTGGAGAGCATCCTGAGCCAGGCAAAAGAGGCCTTCGGTGACGAAGACTATGCCAGCGCCATGCGTCTATACAAGCAGGCTTCGGATCAGGGCAGCGGAGAAGCCAGCTGGTATGTGGGCTATATGTATCGTGAGGGACTGGGTGTGAGCAAAGATTACAATCAGGCACTCCGGTACTACAAAAAGTCGGGCGATCAGGGCGATCCGGACGGGTACAATTCCTACGGTTTCATGTACGACCGTGGTATGGGTGTGTCTATGGATGAGGCCAAGGCCTTTGAATACTACATGAAAGCGGCAAAGATGGGGCTTGCCGTAGCCCAGTTCAATGTGGGCTACTATCTGGATGAGGGTATGGGCGGCCTGTCGCAAGATTGGAAACAGGCTGCCTATTGGTATGAGAAAGGTGCTTCGGGCAATAAGCTGGCACAGCGAAAGATCGGAGAATTTTACCTCTTTGGCGTGGGCGGAAAACCCAAAAGCAGCACAGAGGCTTTCCGTTGGTTCGAAAAAGCAGCCGCGGCAGGCGATGAAATTGCAGCCAATCATCTGAAGGTGCTGAAGGAGATGAAGCTGAACCGTGAAAAATACAGCACCAACAATGTGCAGCGCGACCAGATGTGGGTACGCCCCAAAGCGGGAGACATGGAAGCAAAAACCCTGTCGCGACCGGGCTTGAGCACCGGATATAAAGTTTATTACAAACTCTCAGGAAGCCAGACGATTCAGATATTCCCGCTTTACAAGGATGAAAGAGAAAAACGGGGCATCAAAGATGCCATTGACTTCAGCAACTACAGCAGCTGCGAAATACTGACCGAAAACAGCGGGGTGCATGAGGTGAGCATCAGCTATGAGGGAGAAGGCAAACGATCTATCGGATATTTCTACATCATCGGTTTCACGGAAGGCTCGGACATGCTTTTGCAGATACCCACGGCTGTTTGCTGGGAGCCCTAATCATTGATTTAAAGCAAATAAAGAATGAAAAAGAAAAATACAAGGGTCCTTCTTTCCTTCCTGCTGGCGGTGGCATTGGAAATTATTGCCATCCTGATGTTTCGCATGACGGGAGGCACGGAAGGTGCCGGAACAATCAACAGGCTGGGCGTTCTTTTCGGAGGAAACTTCGTAAACGGTGGCTATATCCAGTTTCTTGAATACATCTTCTTTTTCTGGGGCAGCCTCGAGGTGATTTATCAGCAAAGGACCAACAAAAAAGAACTTAGCTACCTCAACGCGGAGGTGCTGCCCGAGCAGGAGCATATGATTATCGGCCCAACGGAAGTGAACCAGATTCGCGTAAAAGTGGCGAATTATCTGAGAAAAAAGCAGGAGGAATATCCCGACCTGAACTTCTATCTCGTCAACATGATCAAAAGGGTGACAACAAAATTCCGGGCCAACCTTTCCATTGCCGAGGCCATGGAGATTGTCAATACCCAAACCCAGGTCAACCTGCTGAAAGCCGAGAGCCGGCAGTCTTTTATTCGCTACACGGCCTGGGCCGTACCCACCATCGGATTTATAGGTACGGTCGTTGGGATCTCGGCTGCGCTGGCCATAGCCGACAGCGGTGATACGGGGCTGATTACATCAACGCTGGGCATTGCCTTCGACACCACGCTGGTGGCTCTTATTCTCTCGGTTCTCCTGATGTGGCTCATTCACAATTTGCAGCAGCAAACCGAAACCATGCATGCGCGTTTCCAGGAGTTCGTCATCGAAAATCTGATCAACAAGATTGATATTGGCTAATGGCGAAAGAAATCAACATATTCAGTGTATCGTTTCTGGACCTGCTCAGCGGAGCCCTGGGTGCCGTTATCATCCTCTATATCATTATCCCGAAAATATCGGCACAGGATGAAGAGGTGCTCAAAACCATCAAGGAAATGCAGGTGAATGTCGAGGAGATCGACAGCATGATGATGATGCTCGAGAATTCGGTGGACAAGGAGCTTTTTGCAGAGTTGCAGGAGAAAATTCAGAACATGAACAAGCAGATGATCATCCTGACGGGGGAAGTGAAAAATCTGCAGGGAAAGGTAAAGGAGCTCCGGGCACAGCTGGGCCAATGCCGCGAAAAACTGGCGAAACTGCAGTCGATGGAAAAAGAAGTAAAGGTGCTGCGGGCTCGGATAAAGAAACTGGAAGAGGAAATAAGGCAGAAGAACGAAGAACTGAAATCGAAGCAGGAAGAAATCAGCACACTGCAAAGCGAAAATGAAGAGCTGCGGAGATACAAGGAGTGGATGGAGCGCTGCGGATTTACACCGGATGATGACTGCCCGCCTCCGGTCAATGCCGACATCGGGTTTAAATTTAAAGGCAAGCGCATTGTCTTTATTCTGGATGCCTCGGGAAGCATGCTGGAAGTCAGCAATGGCAAAGAGGATCGGCTCTATCCGGTAAAGGCTGCCGTAAAGATGATTCTGGCGGTGATGGGCAGCGATTTTTCTGCCGATATCGTGCAGTTTCCCTATTTCGAGGGCAGCAACTGCTCGGCCTATCGCGCCAACTGGCGGGGAGTGCAAATGCTTACGGCCGGCAGCAAAGAAGATGCCTACCGCTTTATCTATGCCATCAGCTCGAAACAGGGCAACGGTACTCCGAGCGAAGAAGCCATTCTCTATGTCCTCCACAATTACCCGGATATCACCGACATAGTTTTTATCTCGGACGGGACTCCCACGGTGGCCTGTGACGACACCAACCCGGTACCGATCGACCCGATACTGGAGAAGGTAAAGAGGGCCAATACGGGCCGGGTGCGCATCAATACCATCGGGGTAGGATCTGACTTTTTCAGCAATCCGCAAAGTGACCAGGTACGATTCATGACCGAGCTGGCCAAAGAAAATGACAACGGATTTTTTATCGGACTATAAATAAGAAAACAAAACAAAGAAATCATGGCAAAAGCAACACAAGCATTGACTACCGGCCTGAAATTTATGGGGGGAGGAGCCGTCTCGGCTTATACCCTCGAGTACCTGAGTGACTCGAAAAGGCACAAAATCGGATCTTATGACACCATTGTGGTGCCCTATGTGGAATTAGGACGTTCCAGCTCGTGTGCGGTTCAGTTTGACGAAGATGCGGGTACGGTAAGCCGCAAACACGCAGCCATTGAAAAGCGTGGCAATGATTATGTGATCAAGAATCTTTCGGGTACCAACCCCACCTTGGTCAACGGGCGGCCGGTAAACAAAGAGTATTATCTGAAAAACGGAGATGAAATACAGCTTTCCTATGAGGGCCCGAAGATGCGTTTCAACGTGTCGGATACGGGAACGGCAAAAATGGGAATGACCAAGCGTCTGAACCTCGTCATGCAGCAAGCCGTGAAACCCTATAAAATGGCTGCCATGGGCCTGGTTGCATTTATTGTATTGCTTGCAGCCGGTGGGGTCTACGGTTTTATACAACTCAACCATGAAAACACGGTACTCTCGGAGCAAATGGAGTTTCAGAAAAAAATCACCAAAGCACAGGCCGATTCACTGGCCGAGCTCAACAAAAAGAATAATATGCTGCTGAGTGAAGTGAAAAACAGCAAAGCGGAAGTTCAACGACAGTTTGACAGGGAGCGCCAGAAACTGCTCAAACAAAATCAGGAGTTGCAAAAGTCATTCTCGGAATTTAAGAGCAAAGCCGGATCGGCAACGAATTATGCCCAAATCATTGAACCGCTGAAAAACAAGACCCTTGCACTTTACCTGACAGGATACACGGTGGAAGGGCCAAACGGGCCGGAAACCGTAGAACTCGAAGCACAATGCATGTGTACCGGATTTATGCTTGAAGGCGGAGTATTTGCCACAGCCCGCCACTGCATTGATGCATTGATGTCCGGTTCCGAAGACCTGAACTTTCTGGATCACAGCGGGATCAATGTGGTCACACATTTCAAGGCCAAATCTTATGACGGCTCCATTGAATTCGATTTTACGGATGATAATATGAATTCTGATTTTTCGGGCGATCAGCTGAAACAGGTGACCTATAAAGGCCAAACGGGTGCCATGCGAATACCTGACTACTTCCACGGCAAAGACTGGGCCTATGTGCAGACCAGCTACAACGATGGAATGGCCTTTGATCCGGCTCTTTCCATGAACCTGAAAGCCGGAACACAGTTGTTTGTTTTGGGCTATTCTTACGGAACCCAGTTCAGAGAGTCGGGGAATATGGAACCGTATTTTTCAACGGCCAAAGTGACACAGAGTGGCATCGAGCAGGGTACCGTCAGGGTGACGGAAGCCGGCTGGGATGGTGGCAACTCCGGAGGGCCCGTATTTACCCTGAATGAGGAAGGCGAGCCTGTGGTTATCGGACTGGTAACCGGAAAATACCAGCAGCCCAAAGAGACGGCCAATGGCGATGTGGTATGGATACCGACTTCAATTAAAGTGGTGACCCCGCTTGGAAACTTTCTAAAATAAAATACCGCAATGAATATGCGTTCCTTTTTCATTTTGATCTTTTTGCTTGCGGGCATCTTTCTGCCGGAGCAGGGTATGCGGGGCCAGATTTTTTCGATGGTAGATGATTGCAATCCCCTGATTCGTGCCATAGAGCCTTATCTCTTTGTGGTTCGAACAGAGTATTCGCTGGAGGATGAAGAAGGCAATCTCTACGGCCAGAATGGAAACTCCTACTTTGGGCAGGCCTATGGGCCGGCCATCAATGTGGGAGGTTCGCTCATTGTTTCCGCACGGACGATGCAGCCCTACCGGGAGGATACAAGCTACCGGGCCTATGGCGAAAATTACCAGCCCGTAGTTACGGATGTGTTTTACAAGGGGCTGGAAGACAAGAAGATGGAAGAGATAAGTAAAGGAACAGATAAGGTTTATTACAGTGTGATTGACTCCTTCTCGGATGCAGGAATGGGGAGTGCGGAAGAGCCGAAAGACAGCATGCCCTGCGTGGTCGTTACCTTTCTCCGATCGGGAAGTGCTTCACCCGGTCAGGCGCTTTACCGCCTGAGTTATGTTCAGAACGGAGTGCAATGGCAGGGCATGCGCGGCACACTTGCCAACGGAGGCCTGGGCGACAACGCGCAGTTTGCCCTTCTTTTTTATGAGCAGCTGGGTCCCGGTCGTGTAAGCTATCTTTTTGGCGGTTTTGTCGAGAAAGAGTCGGGTGCATGGGTGGCCCGGAAGTATGACCCCGAAGGGGAGGGCCCGAAGCTGCCTGCCGGACTGACGCCTGCCGGAAAGAAGAAAAAGGGCAAAAAACAAAAGCATTAAAAAAAGAGCGATGAGCAGGAAAGTGCAAATTTTCGGTATGACGGATGTGGGCCGGGTACGGGACCACAATGAAGACAATTTCTTAATCAGCAAAGACCTGGAAAAGAAAGACTGGAGCTATAAACGGGATGAAACCATTGAGCTCGGAGCCTGGGGTGCCCTCTTGCTTGTGGCCGATGGCATGGGAGGAACCAATGCCGGAGAAGTGGCCTCGCACATTGCCCAGGAAAGCGTAAAAGAAGAGTTTGAAAAACTCACTCAGATTCCGGAAGGAGAGAAAAAGCGCGAGCAACTCCTGGTCAAGGTAATCAAGACGGCACATGATCAAATCGTAAAACATCAGCGGGAAAATCTGGAAACGGCCGGTATGGGTACCACGCTGATCATTGCCTGGCTTATCGGTGATAAACTGCATGTAGCCTGGAGTGGTGACAGCCGCTGCTATGTCTACCGTGGCGAGGAGCATCTGCAACCTTTTTCCGAGGATCATTCGCTCGTGTGGAGTCTGGTCAAAGCCGGGGAAATCAGTCCGGAGGAGGCCCGCACTCATTCGGAAAGCAATATCATTACCCAGAGTCTGGGAGAGCCCTCACGGCCGCCAAAACCTTCGGCAAAAAGCACCGTGCTCCATCCGGGCGACAAGGTGCTGGTGTGCAGTGACGGGCTGAACGGCATGCTCAGTGATGAGCAGATCAGACATTACCTCGCGCAGGACCTGCCCGTGGCAAATATCTGCCGGCAGCTTACGGATGCAGCCAACCAGGCCGGAGGAACGGACAACATCACCGTACTCATGGCGCAGATACTTCAAGACGGAGCCAAAGAAGCCGTGCATCAAACCATGGCTGGTTTGCAAGACGGGAAGAATTCCGATTCTCAAAGTCAGCCGGAGGGGCCGACAAAGACACAGATACTGCGGAAGAAACTGAACCTGCGTAGCTACCTGCTTCTGGCGGCCTTGCTTTTTATCATTCTGATCTTTGTACGAAACTGGCTCCTTCCCGGTAAATCGGACGAGAATAAGAAGATACGCATACAACTGGAGCCCCGCAGCTATGCCTTCACCCCGAATATGCCCGACTCCATGAACCTCTCGGCCTTTCTTCTCGGTGGAAACCGGAGGCTCGACAGCTTTAGCGTCACGGGTATGAACTATGAACGGACAGGCCGCAATGCGGGCATATCATTCCGCCTGGGTGAAAATGCTTCACCTAGTGCACGGGTCACGCTTTATCCCGATCGCTCGGATACCATTTATCTGGCCGAGATACGCTTCAGAAAGGCGGAAGAAGAGATAAGCCCTGCGCAGCGCTCATCCTCTGCACTGCCGGGAGAAGATGCAGCCATAGGAAGCCGGGAGGAAGAAGGGCGGGCAGCACCCGGGGAAGAAGTAGCCGCAGATACCGTGGAAAACGAAAGTCCGGGGCCCCGTTCCGATACCATTCGTGTAGGGGCCAAAATTCCGGACCCCATGGAACAGTTCGGAGATACGCTGCAGGCGCCCGGTGCACCGGGCGGCAGCGAACTGCCCAAAGTTGATAGCATCAGGAGAAATCTACCGCCACTGAATAAAGTGAAAGGAAAAGAGGATTCTTTGATAAACAAAAATCAATAGTTATGAGATGTACTGAATGCGGTTATATGAATGAAGAATCTGCTATGGTCTGCATAAAATGCGGTACCAAACTGAAAACAGGAGCGGGCAATAGCCCCTGTC